>CAYRXQ010000094.1:0-10711 GCA_964428115.1 uncultured Ilumatobacteraceae bacterium | reverse complement strand
CGATCGCCTGCTCGGCCGCCGCCTCCTTGTCGTGGGTCCAGCTGACGTTGCCCGAGTCGGCCATCACGAACATGACGGGCCGGGTGATCTCGGCGAAGCGCTCCGAGGGGCGGTGCTCCCACAGGGCTCGCAGGATCATCAGGTGGCGCTCGAGGGTCAGGTGGGCGCGAATCGTGCCGTCGGGCAAGACCTCGAAGCAGGCGAGCACGCCCTGGATGCCGGTCTCGGGCCAGTCGGTGAGAGCGGCGCGGATGGTGGCCTCGAAGCGCTCGAGCGGGGTGCCGGCGACCGAGGGCGGGCGCAGTGCCTCGGCGCAGGCCTCCCACTGCTCGAAACGCTCGCCGAGCTCGATCAGGCCACCGTCGACCGCCACTGCGCCGAGCACCCGGTCGGGATGCGACCAGGCCAGCTCCACCACCACGTTGCCGCCCCACGACTGCCCGACCACGATCGGGGTTCGCAGCCGATGGTGGTCGAACACCGCGAGCAGGTCGTGGCTGATCGTGGCGAAGTCGTAGCCGTGGTCGGGCCGGTCGCTCTGGCCATGACCCCGCTGATCGACGGCGACGGCGTGCCAGCCACGCGCGGCGAGTGCCGCGCCGACGCCGTCCCACAGGCGGGCGTTCGAGGCGAGGCCGTGGACGAGCACCAGCGAGGGCCGGTCCGGCGACGGGGTGCCCCACTCGAGGGTCCGCAGCACCACGCCGGGTTCCACCGTCACGCGGGCCTCGCGCGGTGTCGGCGGGGGGTGGTCGGGGGCGGTCACCTGCGGATCCTCCCAGCCCGGAGGGGTGCTCGCCCACCCGAGCGAGGGTCGACCCCGGCGGGTGCGTCGCTCCCGGCGGGTCAGAGCACCCCGGCGTACGCCGACAGCGCCGGCTGGCCACCGAGGTGGGCGTAGAGGACCCGAGACCCGGCGGGGATCTCGCCGGAACGGATCATGCCGATCAGCCCCGCCATCGACTTGCCCTCGTAGACCGGGTCGGTGAGCATGCCCTCGAGCCGGCCGCACAGTCGGATCGCGTCGAGGGTCTGCTCGTCGGGAATGCCGTAGATCCCGGCCGAGTAGCCGTCGACGATCGTGATCTCGTCGGGTCGGAGGTCGCGGTCGAGCCCGATCCGTGCCGCGGTGTCGCGGGCGATGCGGGTGACCTGGTCGACGGTCTTGTCGAGGGTGGCCGAGGCGTCGATGCCGATCACGTGACGGTCGGCCCGGTCCTCGAGCGCGAAGCCGGCGATCATCCCGGCCTGCGTCGACCCGGTCACCGAGCAGACGATCACGCGGTCGAAGAAGAGGCCGAGGTCGGTCTCCTGCTCGGCGACCTCACGGGCCCAACGGGCGAACCCGAGCCCACCGAGCGGGTGGTCGGACGCGCCGGCCGGAATGGGGTACGGGGTGCCGCCGGCCTCGACGACCGAGTCGATCGCCCGTTGCCAGCTCGAGCGGATGCCGATGTCGAACCCAGCCGGGTCGAGCTGCACGTCGCCGCCCATGATCCGTGTGAGCTGGATGTTGCCGACCCGGTCGTAGGTGACGTCGGGCCAGTCGACCCACGACTCCTGCACGGTCACGGCCTTCAGGCCGAGGTGTGCGGCCACGCCGGTGACCTGCCGGGTGTGGTTCGACTGGATGCCGCCGATCGAGACGAGGGTGTCGCAGCCATGGGCGAGCGCCTCGGCCACGAGGTACTCGAGCTTGCGGGTCTTGTTCCCGCCGAACGCGATGCCCGAGTTGCAGTCCTCGCGCTTGGCCCAGATCTCGACCTGGCCGCCGAGGTGGGCGCTGAGGCGGGGCAGCGGGTGTACCGGGGACGGTCCGAAGGTCAGCGGGTGCCGCGGGAAGTCGTCGAGCGAGGGCATTCGACGATCGTATACGATTGTGCGATCGTCGGCTAGGGTTCCGACATGCCCTCGACCGTGTCACCGGCCGCGTCCACGGTGGAGCGGGTCCACCGGCACCTGCTCGGGGCGATGCTGCGTGGCGACCTCCCGCCCGGCGGGTTCATCCGCCAGGACGAGGTGGCGTCGCAGCTCGGGGTCTCGAAGATCCCGGTTCGCGAGGCACTGCAGCGTCTCCAGTCCGACGGCTTGGTCGTGTTCGAGACCAACCGTGGCGCCATGGTCCGCTCGCTGACGGCCGACTCGGCCGCGGAGATCTATGCCCTCCGGCGTTCGATCGAGCCGCTGCTGCTGGCTCGTGCGATCCCACGGATGACGATCGTCGACCTGGCCGAGGTCGAGCTGGCCCTCGACGAGGCCGCCGCCGGCGCGCGTCCGGTGGCGGAGTCGAACTGGCACGTCCACGCGGCGCTGTACCGGGCGGCCGGGTGGGATCGTGGCCTGTCGATCGTCCACCGGCTGCACGCCGCTGTCGGGCCGTACGTGGCGCTCTACACCGAGCAGCTCGCAGGTGGCAGTCGGTCGGAGCGGGAGCATCGCGGGCTGCTGCGAGCCGCACGTTCGGGGCGTGTGGATCGTGCGGTCCCCTTGCTCGAACGGCACCTCGACGCCGCCGCCGCGACGCTCGTGGCACGGTTGTCGCGAGCGGGCTGACGAGCCCGGTCAGGCGACCGTGATGCGGCGCTCGTGCCAGCCGCTCGCGCCGTTGGGTGCCGGGCGGGTCCGCTCGCCGGTCTGCACCAGGCCGTTGGCGTCGATGGCACGGACTCGCACGGTGTGCTCGCCCGGCGTCGCGTCCCAGGTCGTGCGCCACTGCACCCAGGTGTGCTCGCTCGCCACGTCGCCGAGGGTCGCCGGTTGCCACGGGCCGTCGTCGACCTGGACCTCGACCGCGGCGACGCCGATCGACGGCGCCAGCGCGATGCCGGCGACCGCGGTCGGCCCGGCCGGGATCGGTCCACGGTTCGGGACGTCGATGCGCGAGGCGAGCTTGATCGGGCCCTCCTTCGACCAGCCACGCGGGACCCAGTAGCCGTCGAAGTCCTCCCAGGTGGTGAGCTCGATCGAGCGCAGCCACTTGGTGGCCGACACGTAGCCGTAGAGGCCCGACACCACCAGGCGGGCGGGAAACCCGTGGTCGGCGGGGAGCGGCTCGCCGTTCATGGCGTACGCGACCAGCGCGGTGCGTCCGTCGAGGCCGACCTCGGTCGGGAACCCGGCGGTGAAGTCGTCGACGGATCGTCCGACGATCTGGGTGGCGCCGGGCTGCACGCCGGCCCGCTCGAGGAGGGTCGCGAGGGGGACGCCCTGCCACACGGCGTTGCCCACGAGACGCCCGCCGACCTCGTTCGACACGCACTGGAGCGTGACCGGTTCCTCGACCGAGTCGAGTGCGAGGAGCTCGTCGAAGGTGATCGTGAAGGGCCGATCGACGAGGCCCCGGATCTCGAGCGCCCAGCCGTCGACGTCGATCACCGGCACGCGCAGCGCGGTGTCGATCCGGTAGAAGTCGTCGTTGGCGATGATGTAGGGCGTCACACCCGCCACGTCGATGCCGGTCGCCGTCGGGACGGCGATCACCCGGCCGGGTCGCGGGATCGTGATGCTGCGGCGCGCCGACTCGACGACCTCGGTCGACCGCAGCGACCGGCCGAGCACGCCCGCCACCGCTGCGCCCCCGCCGATCGCGGCGGCCGTGACCAGGAATCGGCGCCGACCCATGCGGCCGGCCTCGGTGTCGCCGGGTGTGGAGCCCGTGGTTCCGGCCGCGACGATCGGCGGACCGGAGGCCTCCACTGGGTCCTGGGCCTGCGCGGTCGGTTCCGGCGTCGCTGCTGGTGTCGGTGCCGGCTCGGCGGCGCGTGCGGCCCGCAGCAGCACCGTGAGGGTGCCGAGCCCGACGGCGATCGCGACCGCCGCGGCAGCGATCCCGACGGCCGGCGTCCCGGTCGGGCTCGCCAGGTAGGAGGCGGCGCCCAGCGCGCCGGCGACGCCGAAGCCGGCCGCGGCCACCCACGATCGTCGCAACGCCGCCCGACCGAGTCCGGCGCCGAGGGCCATGGACACCACGACGATGCCGACCACGAGGGCGACCTTGTCGTTCGTGCCGAACAGCGCGACCGCCAGGTCCTTGAGCGTGGCGGCGAACCGATCGATGAACTCGTCGCCGATCGCCGTGATCAGCGACGGGCCTTCGGCGTCGAGGGCGGTCACGAGCTCGCCCGCCGCCAGCGCGGCGGCCGCGGCCAGCGCGCCGGCCAGCCTGGCCCGATTCACCAGACCGATCCTCGGGGCATCCTGCACCGGCACAGTCTGGGCGATCCCGACGCACGGCGCCTGTCGCGTGACGGATCGATCGATTCGATCCCTACGGCAGCGCGACGCCGGAGGCGACCTGTGCGGCGCTGGACCGGGTCGGGGCCGACACCCGGCTGTCCGCCATGGTCGAGGCGAGCAGTGCTGCGGCGCCGGCGAGGAGATCGAGCTCGTCCCCCGCTGCCCACGACATCGACACCTCCTGTGTCGCCCGATGGTGATCACCGCAGCGCACCGCGTCGAGCCGCCACGCCGCCGCGAGGACGGAGGTCCGCGGCGCCACGCCGTATCCGACGGCCCGGTCGATCAGCTCGACAGGGTCGGGTCGACCGGCGCCGATCCCCGACCGCCGGGCGACCGCGGCCTCGAGGTGGTCGAGGGTGAGCATCGACGCGGCGGCCAACACCTCGATGTGGGCGACGGCATCGAGGCCGACGTCGTCCCGGAGCAGCTGCCCGAGCGCCTCCCGGGCGCCC
Organism: uncultured Ilumatobacteraceae bacterium; assembly: GCA_964428115.1. Taxonomy (GTDB): domain Bacteria; phylum Actinomycetota; class Acidimicrobiia; order Acidimicrobiales; family Ilumatobacteraceae; genus CAYRXQ01. Next base: position 6,020 of record CAYRXQ010000094.1, on the reverse strand, counting down.
TCGGGATCGTCACGATCGATCGCGGCGGCGGCACCGAGCAGCACGGTGATCGACCGGCATGCGAGCCGCTCGACCCCGTCCAGGTCCGCGTCGATCTCCACGGACCGGATCGTCCGGGATCGCGCGGGGCGCGCCCGGTCGTCCCGGCGCTTCCCCCGTACTTCACCCGGGGACGAGGTCGCTGAACCGAGCGGCGATCTCGGGGCGGCGGAGCTTGGTCAGTGCTCGCACCTCGATCTGTCGCACGGTCTCGCGCGCCACGCCGAGGGTCGCGCCGATGTCGGCGAGGGTGTCCTCCGGCTCGCCATCGAGTCCGTACCGGCGCACGATGACGTGCCGCTCGCGGGCATCCAGAGCGGTCAGCCCGTACCGCTCGAGCGCGTCGACGGTGAGGCGTGCGAGCACCGTCGCCTCGGGATCGTCGCGGCCGTCGCCGAGCGTCGCCGCCCCGGACCGCGGCGTGGCCAGGCCACCCGGCCGGTCGCCGCCCACCTCGGCGCCATCGAGGCCCGCATGGTGGATCGACTCGAGGCGCGGCGGATCCAGCACTCGGCGGACCTGTTCGGACGTGACGCCGGCGACCTCGGCGACCTCGTCATGGGTCGGTGCGACGCCACCCGCGGCGTGCTGCAACGCACGGGCCGCCCGGAGGATCTCGGGGCGGCGTTCGAAGTCACCGAAGTTGACGTTCGGGTGGTCGGCGTCGCGGACCGCGCGCAGCACCTCGCGACGAATGGGTTGGAACGCCCACGTGCCGAACCGCCCCTGATCGGGGTCGAAGCTGTCGATGGCCCGCATCAGGCCGAGCAGGCCGGCCGCCTCGAAGTCGGCCGTGTCCTGGCGGTCGGAGCTGGAGGTGAAGCGACGGCAGTACGACCGCACGAGTCCGCGGTTGAACTCGATGATCTCGGCCGTCACGTCGTCGAGCCGACGTCGGAGGTGGTCCGCCGACGAGTCGGCGGTCGCGCCCTGGTCGTCGGGGGATGCCTCGGCGATGCCGGCGGTGCCGGCGGTGTCGGCGGTCGATGCGACGAGTGCCGAGGTCCGCAGGAGCGCGAGCACCTCGTCGCGGTGTCGGAACAGCTCGAGGTTCCGATCGGTGAACGCCGATGCATCGTCGAGATCGTCCGAGGTGTCGATGGCGACGCGCGTGGGCACGGCCCGGGGGCGATCGGCTGCAGTTGGCGTCGCTCGACTCATCGTCGACCTGCTCCTGGGAGGTCCGTCCGATCGGCATCGGAGGTCTCCTCACTCTTCGGCTCCTGGTGACGGGAAGTGAAGAGGTCAGGGCACTCTTCGGCCTGGTGCACCCAGCCCCAGTCGAGGTGGTGCACCTGCATCACCCGTACTGGTGCATCCGCACTGTCCGACCCGTCCCAACGCATCGGAGGCCTGTGGGCGGACCAGCGCGAACGCACCGATCTCCGCGTCCGGTGGGTCCCTGAGCTGGGGTGACGCGAATTCGTCCGAACTGGGGCGTGCATCTGCGCGGCAAGTCCGGACCGTCTTGTTCGTGGCACCGCACCTTCCACTCACGGTGCTCCTGGCGCACCCCGAGGGCGCGATCCGGGAGCAGCTGGCCTCGCGTCTCGGTCGAGATCCCGACGACGCCGTGGTGGACGTGGTCGGCACGGTGGCCGAGGTGCTCCAGCGAACCTCGCGCCGCCGGTACGACTCGGTCGTGGTGGCCCGGTCGCTCGGCGAGTGCGGCATCGCCGGGTTGCTCGGCGCGGTTCGCAGCACCGTGGACGGTCTGCCGCCGATCGGTGATCGCCCGATCCGGCTGGTCGTGCTGGTCGACGAGACCGATGCTTCCGGGGTCGCCGAGGCGATCCGTGCCGGTGCCGATGCGGTCGCGGTCGCGACCGAGCTCGATCTGGGGTTCCTCGGTGGTGTGCGTGCCGCGACCGGGTCGGGGGCCTGCGTCCTGACCCGGATCACGGCGGTGCACCTGGCCGCCGCGTACCCGACCGAGGTCGAGGAGCGGCTGTCGAGCCGGGAGCGCGAGGTGCTCGATGCGCTGGCGCTCGGGCTCACCAACGCCGAGATCGCAGCACGGCTCTACGTGTCACGCGAGACCGTCAAGTCGCACGTCGCACACCTGTTGCGCAAGCTCGAGGTGGCGGACCGCCACGCCGCCGTACGGTCGGCGCGACGCCTCGGCCTGCTGACGGCCGACGTGACCGGCGCCGCCGTCGACGCGCGTGACAGACTGCGCTCGGTCAGCTCGTTGCTCACGGAAGCGGCTGCCGGCTGACTCGAACCTCCCCATGGCCCGACCTCCGAAAGCCGACTACGTGCCGCTCATCGTCGCCTCCGCGCGACGGCAGCTCGAGGCGAACGAGGACGTGAACATCACGGCCATCGCGAAGGAGCTCGGCATCAGCCCCGCGCTCGTGCACTTCTACGTCGGCGGACGTGAGGCCCTCCTCGTCATGGCCTGGCGCGAGATCTTCATGGCCTTCGTGTCGGACGATCACGAGGCCGTGGTGTCAGCAGCGGCCGATCAGGACTGGGAGCGCCTCGGTGAGATCGTCGAGGCGGTGTTCGCTCCCGAGCGCGACGAAGCCCATCGTTCGCACATCCGTGCCGCTGGCGAGGCGCAGCGCAGCGAGCCGCTCGCCGCGCTGTTGAACGAGACCACGGGCCACACGGTGGAGCTGTGGACCCGGACCATCGAGCAGGGCGTCGAGGCCGGCATCGCTCGCACCGATCTCGACCCGGAGTCGATCGCTCGACTCATCATCGGGGCGGCACTCGGCGTGACGGTCGCGTGCCCGACCCTCGACGATCACCAGCGCCGGGAGCTGGCCCGCACCTGGACCGCGATGCTGCGCGGGGTGCTCCAGCCCGGCTATCGCCCACCCGGTCACTGACCGCGGGCGATCCGTCCTCGCATCTGGTCGATCCAGTCGTCGGCCTGCCGCCAGCGCTCGTCTGCGTGGGCTCGGGCGTCGGGCACGCTGGCGTCGGCACGTGGGTACGAACCGAAGAACTTCACGCCGCCCTGCTTGGCGTGGAGCGCTCGCATCGCATCGGCGAGCAGGTCGTCGGCCAGGTGGCCCTCAGCGAACAGGATGAAGCAGTAGTCGCCGAGCCCGCCGTGCTTGGTGGGTCGGCTCGTGAGGTTCGACAGGTTGATCCGCCGGGCCGCGAACTCCTGCAGGATCGACATCAGGCTGCCCGGCTCGTCGGCTCGCTGGTAGACGACCAGCGCGGTCCGGTCGTGGCCCGATGGCCGTGGGATCCCGTCGCGGCTGACGAGCACGAATCGGGTCTGGTTGCCGGTGTGGTCCTCGATCCCGGCTTCGAGGATCTCGAGGCCGTAGATCGATGCCGCGACCCGCGGCGCGATCGCGGCGAGGCCGGTGGTGGTGTCCTCGCCGACCTGGCGCGCCGCGTCGGCGGTGGACGTGGCGGCGCCCACCTCTGCCGCCGGCACCCGGTCGCGCAGGAAGCGGTGGCACTGCGCGGTGGCGACCGGGATCGACAGCACGGTGTGGATGTCCTCGAGCCGGGTGCCGGCCCGGGCGAGCAGGCAGTGCTCGATGTCGAGCACGACCTCGCGGGTGATCAGCAGGTCGTGGTCGAACGCGAGCGCGTCGAGCGTGAAGTTGACCATGCCCTCGATCGAGTTCTCGATGGGGACGAAGCCGAGGTCCACCTCACCCGACGAGACGGCGTCGAGCACGTCGGGCACGGTGCGCATCGCCACGAGCTCGCCGGCGGCCAGGTCGGGCTGGGTGCGCAACGCCTGCTCGGTGAACGTCCCGAACGGACCGAAGAACGCGATGCGGGGTCGCGCGGGAGCATCGGGGTCGTGCTCGGGCGTCGGCGCGTCGTCGGGGGCGGGCATGTGGACGAGGTTACGGGTCTGCCACCATGTCCCCCGTGGACGACGTCACCCTGCGAGCCTTTATCGAGGACGTCCGTTCCGGGGCGACCAGCCCCGACGAGGCGGTCGCCCGGCTGCGACGCCTGCCCTTCGCCGAGGTCGGGGATGCCCTCGTCGACCATCACCGGTCGCTCCGGCAGGGGATGCCCGAGGCCGTGTACGGGCGTGGGAAGTCGCCCGAGCAGTGCGTGGCCATCGTGGGGGAGCTGCTCGCCCATGGCATCGGCCCCGTGCTCGTGACGCGGGTCGACGAGGCACAACGGGCGGCGCTCCTGGCCGCGTTCGGGGCGGCCCACGCCGAGGGGGGATGCCTGCTGTGGCGGGCGCCCGAGGTCGCTCAGCTTGCTCAGGTCGACGGGGCCGGGGTCGTCGCTGGGGCCGGTGTCGATGGGATCGAAGTCGTCGCCGGGGCCGGTGTCGCAGGTGCAGGTGCCGAGGGCGCTGGGGCGCTGTCGAGTCGGCCGATCCTGGTCGCGACGGCCGGGACCGCCGACGTGCCGGTGGCCGACGAGGCCGCGGTGACCCTGCGGGCGCTGGGGCTGCCGGTCGACCGACTGCACGACGTGGGCGTGGCCGGGCTGCACCGGTTGCTCGCGCACCTCGATCGGGTCACCGGGGCTCGTGCCGTGATCGTGGTCGCCGGCATGGAGGGCGCCCTGGCCAGCGTGATCGGCGGGCTCACCGCAGCGCCGGTCGTCGCGGTGCCCACGAGCGTCGGCTACGGCGCCGGGCTCGACGGAGTGACGGCGCTGCTCGCGATGCACGCGTCCTGCGCGAGTGGTGTCGCCGTGGTCGGCATCGACAACGGGTTCGGCGCAGCGTGCGCGGTCGGCCGCATGGTCGCCGGCGGAGCGATGCGATGACGCGGGTCGCGTGGATCAACCCCTGTGCCGGCGTGGCGGGCGACATGCTGCTGGCCGCACTCGTCGACGCGGGCGCGGATCGGGTGGATGTGTTCGACGCCCTGGCCGCGCTCGGACTGGACGGGTTCGCGCTGACCTTCGAGCGGGTGCAGCGCTGCGGGATCGCCGCCGCCTGGGCGAACGTGGTCGTGGACGATGGCCGCTCCGGGCGGGCAGACGATCCCCACGAGCACGAGTACGAGCACGAGCACGGGCAGGGGCACGACCACCACGGCGACGAGCACGATCACGACCACCACGACCACCACGAGCACGCCCACGACCACGAGGACCGGCACCGGCCCGCTCGTGAGGTGCTCGACCTCATCGCGGCCGCAGGGCTCCCCCCGCGAGTCGCTGCCCGCGCCGGTGCCGTCTATCGGGCCCTGGCCGAGGTGGAGGGAGCGATCCACGGCACCGACCCCGACGAGGTCGAGCTGCACGAGGTCGGCGCGATCGACTCGATCGTCGACGTGGTCGGCGTCTGCGCTGCCCTCGAATCGCTCGGCATCGACCGGATCCTCTCCGGCCCGGTCGCGGTCGGTCACGGCACGGTGCGCGCTGCGCACGGCACGCTGCCGAACCCCGCCCCCGCCGTGGTGCGATTGCTGGCCCGGGCCGGAGCGCCGGTCGTGGGGATCGACACCACGATGGAGCTGGCCACGCCGACCGGGGTGGCGGTGCTCGTCGAGCTGGCCGAGCGGTTCGGGGCGATGCCGTCGATGTCGGTGGTCGCGACCGGGTTCGGTGCCGGACGCGCCGATCCGCCCGGTCGCCCGAACGTGGTGCAGGTGGTGATCGGCGAGATCGCCGACGACGGGCCGGTCGCCGCCGCGCCGCCCGGACGGCCGTGCCGGCTGGTCCAGGCGAACGTCGACGACGCGACTCCCGAGGTCCTCGCGCACACCGTCGCCCGGCTACTCGCTGCCGGCGCGCACGATGCCTGGGTCACCCCGATCGTGATGAAGAAGGGACGCCCCGCGCACACCGTCAGCGCGCTGTGCGACGAGTCGGTGTTCGCCGTGGTCACCACCGTGCTGGTCACCGAGACCGGAACCCTCGGGGTGCGGGCGCAGACGGTGGAGCGGTGGCCGCAACAGCGTCGCGAGGTCGTCGTCGAGGTCGACGGGCGCCCGGTCCGGGTCAAGGTCGGCGCCGTTCGCGCCAAGGCCGAGCACGACGACGCGGCCGCGGCGGCCGCCGCGCTCGAGCTCCCACTGCGC
>CAYRXQ010000093.1:0-10867 GCA_964428115.1 uncultured Ilumatobacteraceae bacterium | reverse complement strand
GGGTCCAGATCGCCGCCGCGAGTCCGTACTCGGTGTCGTTGGCCAGTCGAACGACCTCGTCGACGTCGGAGAACGGGATCACCGTCGCGACCGGCCCGAAGATCTCCTCGCGGGCGATGCGCAGGTCGTTGCTGCGGGCCTCGAAGATCACCGGCGGGACGAAGTATCCACCCGCGAGCGACGGCTCGGTGGGCCGCTCGCCGCGGAAGGCCAGCCGTGCCCCCTCGGACTCGCCGATGCCGACGTAGCCGAGCACCCGCTCGCGCTGCTCGGCCGAGACGAGCGGGCCCATCGTGGTCGCCGGGTCGAGGCCGGAGCCGAGGCGGATCGCAGCCGCCTCGTCGGTGAGGGCCTGCAGGACGTCGTCGTAGACGGCGGACTCCACGAAGATGCGGCTCCCCGCGGAGCAGACCTCGCCCTGGTTGCCGAACACCCCGCCGGCCGTGCCGGGCACGGCACGGGCCAGGTCGGCGTCGGCGAACACGATGTTCGGGCTCTTGCCGCCGAGCTCGAGGGTCACCCGCTTGAGCTGGTCGGCGCAGGTGCGCTGGATCAGGATGCCGATCTCCTTGGAGCCCGTGAAGGAGATCTTGTCGACCCGCGGGTCGGTGAGCAGCGGGGCGCCGGCCTCGGCGCCGAACCCGGTGACCACGTTGACGACCCCGGCCGGCAACCCGGCCTGTTCCGCGATCGCGGCCAGTCGCAGTGCGGTGAGCGGTGTCTGCTCGGCGGGCTTGAGGACCACGGTGCAGCCCGCCGCGAGTGCCGGGGCCACCTTCTGCGCGGCCATCAGCATCGGGTAGTTCCACGGCACGATCAGGCCACAGACGCCGACGGGCTCCTTGACCACGAGGCTCATCGCATCGGGGCCGACCGGCGGGATGTCGCCGGAGATCTTGGTGGCCCAACCGCCGTAGTACTCGAACATGAACGCGACCTCGTCGATGTCGGCGAGGGCGTCGGCGAGCGGCTTGCCGCAGTCGCGGACCTCGAGCTCGGCGAGCTCCGCGCGCTGGTCGCGCACGAGCTCGGCCATGCGCGCCAGCAGCCGGGCACGGTCGCGTTCGGCCACCGCGCTCCCCCAGGTGCCGTCGTCGAAGGCGCGCCGTGCGCCCGCGACCGCACGGTCGACGTCGACCGCCGAACCCCGGGGAACGACGGCGAGCACTTCGCCGGTGGCCGGGTCGTAGGTCTCGAACGTGGCGCCGTCGGCGGCGTCCACCCAGCGCCCGTCGACGAACATCTGCAGCTGCTCCGACATGGCGCCGACCGTACTCGCGTGTCCCCTGGTGGCCCGGGCCCCGGCATCGGGTGGCCGCGGGGATGCGTCAGCGAGTGCGGTCGACCGGCGCGAGGTGCTCCACGTCGGACAGGGTGGTGAGGCTGAAGGTGTGGGCGTCGTGCACCGGGATGGCCTCGAGGCGGCTGACCGAGGCGTGGCCGAGCACGAAGCGCTCCCACTCCCACGGGGTCGGCTGCAGGCCGAGCAGGTGGCAGATGGTGACCGAGTTCGTGCCGGCGTGGGCGATCAGCAGGATGCGAGCACCCGGCTCGGCGACCTTCCAGATCGGAAGGTCGTGCTCCTTGGGCACGACGCCGCGCTCCTCGAGGAACAGCGAGGCGCCGAGGCGCACCCGGTCGACGAAGTCGCGGATCGGCTCACCACCCTCGAGACCCTCCCAGCGGCGTTCGGGGGCCCGCTCGCGCATCTCCCGGTACGCCTGCTCGGCCTTCTCGGCCGGAGTGCCGTGCCAGCCCGGATCACGGATCTCCTCGAGCCACGCGTCGATCGACTCCTCGCGGCCGAGGGCCTCGAGGATCGGTGCCGCGGTCTGGCGGGCACGGGTGAGCGGCGAGACGAGGATCTCGTCGAACACCTGACCGCGCAGCGATTCGGCGAGTCGCTCGGCCTGGCGGTGACCGCGGTCGGTGAGCGGGGGGTTGACGACGTTCAGTCCGTCCTTCACCCACTCGGGTTCGGCATGACGGACCAGGACGATCTCCACCTCGTCGATGGTACGGACCGGGCCCTCGACGGCGGAGGGATGGGCGGGCGGGCGCATGTCACACACCGGTAGGGTCCTCGACGTGGCGGAGCGGGACCGGAGCGATCAGTCGGGATCCCTCCCGGGGCCGACCGCGCCCGGCCCGGCGCCGACGAGCTCCTCGGCTCCGCCACCGCCAGCCTCCACGTACGCCGCCGGCTGGTACCCGGACCCGTCGGGACGCTTCGAGTTCCGGTGGTTCAACGGCACCGCGTGGACCGGCGACGTCGCCGCCGACGGCCGACGCTTCGTCGACGGCGCACCCAACGGACCCGCAGGCGGCCCGCCGAACCGGCGGGGCAACGGGATCGCGACCGCGGCGCTGACCTGCGGGATCGTGTCGATCGGCCTCGGGTGGATCCCCGTCGTGGTCGTGGTCGGCGCCGTCCTGGCCGTGCTGGCCGTGGTGTTCGGGATCCTCGGGCTGTCACGGTCCCGCGAGAGCGGGAGCGGTCGGGCCTTCGCCATCACCGGCATCGTCACCGGACTGGTCGGTGTGGCCGCCTCGTTCGCCGGCGCCGTGTTCACCGTGATCACCTTCCGCGAGGTCGACCGCTACGTCGACCCCGAGCCGTCCACCGTCGAGGTCGAGCGCTGCGAGGTGCTCGACGGCAGCGCGTCGGTGGCCGGCACGATCCGCAACGACGGCGACATCCGGGCCGGGTTCACCGTCGAGATCACCATCGAGCGCGCCGGCTCGGGTGTGGTGGAGCGGACCTTGGTGATCCCCGTCGACCAGCTCGATCCCGGCGAGGTCGGTCGCTTCGACGCCGAGCGCCCGGTGCGCGTCGACGCGGTCGAGTGCACCGTCGCCGAGGTCACCGGCCCCCTGCCGTTCGGCATCGACCCGGGCCGCTGACCGCACGCGGTCGGGCGGTTCGGGCCCGTCGGGCAGGTCGGATCACTCGAACGTCGGGTCGGCGACGCCCGCCGTGGTCGCCGCCATCCACGCTCGGTGCAGTGCGGCATACGGCCCATCGGCCTCGACCAGGTCGTGGTGAGCGCCGTCCTCCACCAGACGGCCGTCCTCGAGCACCAGCACCCGGTCGGCCCGCGCGGCGGTCGAGAGCCGGTGGGCGATCGAGATCGTCGTGCGGCCCTCGGCGAGATGGGTGAGCGCCCGCGAGATCCGCACCTCGGTGAGCGCGTCGACCGAGGAGGTGGCCTCGTCGAGCAGGAGCACCGACGGATCGGCGACCCCGGCCCGCAGGAGGGCGACCAACTGGCGCTCCCCCGCCGAGAGCTGGTCGCCCCGCTCGCCGACGCGGGTGTCGAGCCCGTCGGAGAGCGAGTCGATCCAGTCGCGCACGTCGAGGCGATCGACCACCGCCTCGATCTCGGCCCGGCCGATGCCCGGGCGGACGAAGTCGAGGTTGGCGGCGATCGTGTCGTCGAACAGGAACGGCTCCTGGGCCACCACCACCAGGCGCTGCCGCAGGTCCACGTTGGCGACCTGGGTCAGCGGCACGCCACCGAGTCGGATCTCCCCGGTCGTCGGGTCGGCGAACCGTGCGATCAACCGGCCGAGCGTGGTCTTGCCCGACCCGGTCGCGCCGACCAGCGCAACCTGCTGGCCGGCAGGGATCGAGACGTGCACGTCGCTCAGCACCGGCTCGTCGGCCAGGCCGCGGTCGGCGCGGCTGCGGTACGAGAACGTGACGCGGTCGACGTCGATGGCGAGCGGGCCTGCGGGCAGCGGGAGCCCGTCGACCACCTGCGGCGGGCCGATGGGGATGTCGAGCACGCCCAGCACCCGGCGCAGGCCGGCGACTGCGGTCTGCGTCTGGTCGATGACCTCGGTGAACTCGGCGATCGGCTCCAGGAACCGGTACGTGAGGAACACGAAGCCGATCATGGCGCCGGCCGTCAGACCGCTGTCGGGACCGCGCCAGACACCCACGGTGATCACGGCCGAGACGGTGAACACCGAGAACACCTCACCCGAGGGGAAGAGGAACGCCGCGATCACGTTGGCCCGGATCTGTGATCCCGCCCGACGCTCGACGGCCTCCTCGGTCTGGCGGGCCATGTAGGGGCCCGCGTCGTAGGCGCGGATCGTCTCGGCACCGCTCACGATCTCGGTGACCGCGGAGAGCATCTCGCCGTTGCGGGTGCGGGCCGTGTTGTAGGCCGCGACCAGGTGCCGCTGGACGATGCGGAGCACGAACGCGAGCGGGAGCGCCACCGCGAAGGCCACCACGGCGAGCATCCAGTCGTAGGAGAGCATCACGGCGCCGACGATGATCATCAGCGTCCCGTCGAGCAGCCAGGCGAGCCCACCCCACTGGAAGAACTGGGCGAGGGTCTCGATGTCGCTGGTCACCCGGGCGACCAGCGCACCGCGGCGCTCGTCGTTGTGGTCGGCCAGGCTCAGGCGGTGCACGTGGCCGATGAGTCGACTGCGCAGGTCGTGCAGCGCTTGTTCGCTGCGACGTCCCAACCGGACGATCGCGGTCCGCTGGCAGATCCCGGCCACGATCAGGCTCACCGCGGCGATCGCCGCGAAGACGGCCACGAGCCGGATCCGGACACCGTCCTGGCCGACGATCCCGCGGTCGATCGACTGCTGGATGAGGATCGGGACCACGACGCGGCCGCCGGCACCGACCGCCGCGAGCAGCCAGGTGACGCCCAACCCCTGCCGCAGGATCGGCGCCTCCTCGAGGCCGCGGCCGATGGTGCCGATCGTGCCGCCGGCGGCGAAGCGACCGACGGGCTCGGTCATGGCGCCACCTCGTGTCGATCGGTGCGTCGGTCAGAGGGTCGGTCAGAGGGTCGGTCGGTGCGCCGGTCGGTCTCGAACGCCTCGACCAGCTCCCGGTATCCGGGGCTCGCCTGCATCAGCTCGTCGTGGGTGCCGGCGGCCACGAGCCGGCCGCCGTCGAGGTGCGCCACCTGATCGGCCAAGCCGATGGTGGAGGGTCGCGACGCCACCAGGAGCACCGTGGTCGTGCCCAGCGACGTGCGCAGGTTCGTCAGCACGGTCGCCTCGGTGCCCGGATCGAGTGCCGAGGTCGTGTCGTCGAGCACCAGCACGGCCGGACGGCGCACCAACGCCCGTGCCAGCGCGACGCGCTGGCGCTGGCCCCCGCTGAGGCTCACGCCCCGCTCGCCGACCACCGTGTCGAGTCCGTGCGGGAGGGCTCGGACGAAGTCGTCGGCCGACGCCATCGCCAGCGCCGCCCACTGCTCGTCGTCGTCGAAGGGCTGCCCCACCGAGAGGTTCTCGCGGACCGTCCCGCTGAACAGGAACGGCTCCTGGAACACGACCGCCCGCGGCCCCGAGGCAAGGCGGACGGCACCCCGGTCGAGCGGGGCGAGCCCGGCCACGACGTCGACCAGCGTGGTCTTGCCCGATCCGGTGGCGCCGACCACGGCCAGGATCGTGCCGGTCGCCACGCGCAGCGAGACGCCGTCGAGGGCCGGGGTGGACTCACCCGGATGCGTGAAGGTGACCTCGTCGAGCTCGATCCCGATGCCGTCGGCGGCGACGGCGATCGCGTCACGTGGGTCGTCCTCGATCGGCTCGTCGAGCACCTCACGGATCCGCATCCAGCCGGCCATCGAGTGGGGGATCTCCGACAGGGTCCACCCGATCAGGCGGAGCGGGAACACCAGCAGCGTGAACAGGAACACGAACCTCGAGAGCTCACCGACGGTGAGCGCCCCCGCATCGACGCGAGCGGCCCCGAACAGCACCAGACCGACGTTGACCAGCGAGGGAACGACCTCGAGCATCGACTCGAAGGTGCCCCGCAGCCCGATGGCGCGGATGCGGGCGTCGCGGACGTTGCCCGCGAGGGAGGCCAGACGGGTCGTCTCGCGGTTCTCGGCGCCGTAGGCCTTGACGAGCTGCACCCCCTCGAAGCTCTCGTGGACCGCCGCGCCGAAGGTTCCGAGCGCGTTCTGAGCCGCCTCGTAGTGGACGTCGACCCGGTGCTGGTACACGACGTTCATCCCGATCAGCAGCGGGAACACCGCGATCGCGGCCAGGCCGAGCGGCAGGTCGGTGACCACCAGCCAGATCGACGACACCACGACCATGAGCACCGTGCCGGTCGCGAAGGGGATCGGTGCCAGCACGGCGACCGACGCATCTGCGTCGACCCCGGCCCGCGAGACGAGTTCGCCGTCGGCGCGGCGGGCATGCCACGGCGCGGGCTGCCGGACCAACCGGTCGACCACCGACTCGGTGAGGGTCTGGGCCACCCGCCACTGCGTCATGCCGGCGAAGGTCCGACGGATCACCACGCCGACCGCCCGGACGACCCCGATGCCGATGATCAGCGCCACGCCGGTGAACACGGTCGACCTGGCGACCGAGCCCTCCTCGAACCGCGGCAGGATCACCTCGTCGGCCACGTACCCGATCGCGAAGCTCGACGCCACGGTGCACAGCGCGAACAGGGCAGCGCCCGACACCGCCACCGAGAACAGGCGTGGGTGCAGGCGCACCATCGACGCGATCAGGTTCGCGCCGCGGCGGGCGCGGTCGAATCGGCGATCGGTCGGGATGGGCACGACTCGTGTTTCTACCAGCGAGGTCCGGCCGTAGCGTCGTGGGTATGGCCCAGCTGGACCTCGCGCTCCTGGTCCTCCGTGTCGTGTTCGGCGTGTTCATGGTGCTCCACGGGGCCAACAAGGTCCGCGGCGGGCTCGACGGGGTGGCCTCGTGGTTCGGCGGCATCGGGATGCGCCACCCGCGATGGCAGGCCCGCGCGGCGGCCGCCACCGAGATCGGTGCCGGCACGCTGTTCGCCCTCGGGCTGCTGACGCCGTTCGCCGCGGCCGGCCTGGTCGGTGTGATGGCCGTCGCCGGCTGGGTGGCGCACCGCAAGATCGGCTTCTTCGTGTTCCACGACGGCCAGGGCTGGGAGTACACCGCCGCCATCGCCACCGTTGCGTTCGCCGTCGGCACGATCGGCCCCGGCCGTTGGAGCCTCGATCACGCCCTCGACCTCGGCTGGACCGCCTGGAACGGGTGGTTCGGGGCCGTGGCGAGCGGCGGCCTCGGCCTGCTCAGTGCCATCCTCCTCCTGCTCGCCACCTACCGACCGGAGCCGTCCTCATGACCTACTCCCCCGAGACCACCCCGATCGTGGAGCCCCCGGTGTCTCGCGGCGGCCGACGCTGGATCGGCCGCATCGCGATCGCCGTGTTCGCGGTGACCATGATCGGGTTCTGGATCTGGGCGCTGTTCTTCGCCTCGAAGGAGGCCATCAACAAGATCGAGGACCGTGCGTGGGCGGCCCGGGCCGAGGCGGTCTGCGTCGCCGCCACCGAGGAGCGCGGCGAGCTGATGGACCTGCGTCGCGTCGACACCTCCGACCTCGAGCAGATGCGCGAGCGCGCCGCGCTGGTCGACCGCTCGACCGACGTGCTCGAGGCGATGCTCGACGACGTCACCGCAGTCGAGCCCGCCGACGACAAGGGTCGGGCCATCGTCCCGCTGTGGGAGGACGAGTACCGCCAGTACCTCGGCAACCGTCGCGACTTCGCCGAGGCGCTGCGCCGCGGCGAGAACGTGCCCTTCCGCGAGACCGAGGTCGGCGGGATCCCGATCAGCGAGCGTCTCGAGACGTTTGCGGTCGACAACGAGATGCGCTCGTGTCGGCCACCGCGCGACCTGTCGATGTGACCCGTTCGGGCTGATCGCGGTCAGTGCGGGATGGTCGAGATCACCCGTGCCGGGGCCCCCACGGCCACCGAGAAGTCGGGGATCGTGCCCGTGACCACGCTGTTGGCGCCGATCACGACGTGGCGACCGATGTCGGCGCCGGGCAGCACGACCGTCCCGTGGCCGAGCCACGACCCGTCGCCGACGCGCACGGCGCGCTCGGGTTGGACCTGCTCGGAGATCGGCCGGGTCGGGTCGTCGTAGCCGTGGTTCTGGTCGGTCAGGTACACGTGGTGCCCGGTCCACACGTCGTCGCCGATCTCGATCGAGAGGTGCCCGACGATGCCGCTCCCCCGCCCGATCAGGCACCGGTCACCGATGCGGACCACCGGATCGGTGATGCAGGTCTGCCCGGGCACCATGCCCGCCGAGAGCGCGACGTGCTGCCCGATGAGCGTGTGCGACCCGATGCGGATGTAGCGCTCGTTCATCAGGGTGGTGACCGGGAACAGGATCGCGCTCCCCTCGCCGAACGCGCCGAAGGCCCGACCCTGCCGGCTCTTCGGACCGATGGCCCCGAGGTACTCGGCGCGGGACCACGCACGGCGCACCAGCTCACCCGACCAGCGCTCGGCCGTACCGAGCGCGCGGTACCAGGGCGTGTCGGGGCGGGGCGGACGGCTGAACACGGCGAGCGACGGTACACGTCGGCGGGCACGCTCGGGCGTGCGCGACCCGGTCAGCCGATCTCGAAGCGCTCGGTCACCCCGGAGAGGATGATCGCGAGGACCACCCCGTTGAAGATCGCGTGGGCGACCACCGTGGGGCCGATGCGTCGCAGCAGATAGGCACCGACGCCCAGCGCGACCCCGACGCCCGACAGGATCGCCACCAGCCCGAGGTTGCCGGAGCCGCGGACCGGGTCGACGTGCGCGAGACCGAACAGCACGCCCTGCAGCACGGTCGCCGGGATCGGCGCCGCCCACCCGAGCAGCGAGCGCAGCACGACCCCGCGGAACACGAGCTCCTCGACCAGCGGCGCGGCGATCACCGCGGTGACGGCGAGCGCGACCACGTAGCTGCGATCCGCGCTCAGCTCCCCCACGCCGTCGGTGTTGCTGCTCGTCGGGACGCCCGATGCGAGCACGACGGCGGCGACGAGGACCTGGGTCAGCACGGCGGCCACCCAGATCAGCGGCCCCCAGCCCAGGTCGCTCCACCGGAAGCGGAACCCGAGCGTCGAACCGAGGTTCCCGTCGCCGTGACGGCGTGCGACCCGCAGGCTCCACCACACCGACGGTCCGTAGCCCAGCGTCATGAGGATCACGACGTACACCAGGAGGGGCCAGCCACGGTCGACGAGCACGTCGACCACGAGCCGCGCCCCCAGCAGCGACCCGGCGAGCACCGCGATCGATCCGACCGCGGCCGAGGCCGGCAGCGTCGGATGGGACGGTCGCGGCGGAGCGATCCACGGCGACGCGGGCGCCGCGGGCGACGCCGGCGCACCCTGCCGCAGCGGCGAGGACCCGGGCGGATACCAGGAGCGACCGTCGAACCATCGGGGCGCGCCGCTCCCGTCGGGGTCGGGGTACCAACCGGCAGGTGCGGTCGTCGGAGGAGGGAACTGCATCATCGACCAGCCGGCACCTAGCGTATTGGCGTGGCGCCGACCCTGGGACGATCGCTCTGGGACGACGGCCTGCCCGAGGCCCAGCGCTTCGTCGGCGCGCCGTTGCCCGGTGACACCGCCGTCGACGTGGCCATCGTCGGCGCCGGGTTCACCGGTCTGTGGACGGCGATCTCGCTCGCCGAGCTCGACCCGACGCTGCGCATCGTCGTCGTGGAGCGCGAGACGGTGGGGTTCGGCGCCAGCGGTCGCAACGGCGGATGGTGCTCGGCGCTGCTGCCGATGTCGCTGTCCACCATCGCCGATCGACACGGCCGGTCGGCGGCGATCCGGCTGCAACGGGCGATGCACGACACCGTCCTCGAGGTCGGCGCGGCCTGCGACCGGCACGGCATCGATGCCGCGTACCACCGTGGCGGCACGATCGACCTGGCCCGATCGGCGACCCAGGTCGACCGTCACCGAGCCACGCTCGCCGAGTACGCCGCGTTCGGATTCGGTGGCGACGACCATCGCTGGCTCGACGCCGAGGAGGCGCGCGCCGTGTGCAACGCCACCGAGATCCACGGCGCGGTCTTCACCCCGCACTGCGCCGTGGTCGACCCGGCTCGGCTCGTCCACGGCCTGGCCCGGGTCGCTGCCGCGCTCGGCGTGACGGTGCACGAGCGGACCGAGGTGACGGTCATCGAGGACGGTGTCCTGCGCACCGATCGCGGGACGGTGCGGGCCGAGGTGGTGGTCCGCGCCACCGAGGGGTTCACCGCGCAGCTGCCCGGCTCGCGGCGCGAGCTCGTGCCGCTGTACTCGATGATGATCGCCACCGAACCGCTCGCACCCGAGGTCTGGGACCGGATCGGCCTGCGCGATCGCACCGCGTTCGACGACGGGCGACACCTCATCATCTACGGACAGCGGACCCGGGACGATCGGCTGGCCTTCGGCGGGCGGGGCGCTCCCTACCACTTCGGCTCGACCGTCCGACCCGAGTTCGACACCGACCCCGAGGTGGCCGACCTGCTCACCTCGGGCCTGCGAACGCTGTTCCCCGTGCTCGCCGACACCGCCGTCACCCATCACTGGGGCGGTCCGCTGGCCGTGGCCCGCGACTGGCACGCGTCGGTGCGCTTCGACCGCACGACCGGCCGCGCCACGGCCGGGGGCTACGTGGGCGACGGCGTGGCCACCGCGAACCTGGCGGGTCGCACGCTCGCACACCTGATCACCGGCACCGACAGCGACCTGGTCCGTCTGCCGTGGGTCGGTCACCGGTCCCGGTCGTGGGAGCCCGAACCGCTCCGGTGGATCGGCATCAACGCCGGGCGGGTCGCCGCGGCCCGGGCCGATCTGGTCGAGGAGCGCACCGGCAAGCCGAGCCGGTTCTGGGAGTCGGTGATCGCCAACATCCTGCGACGCTGACCCGTTGCGTCAGCGGTGCACGTCGGCGTCGCGGAACCGCGCCCGGTAGCGGACGGTGTGGGCACTGTCACCCGAGAGGATCGCACCGCGGCCCAGCAGTCGGCCGTGCTCCCAGTTCGACAGGCCGAGCTCGGGGGCGTCGAGGGCGTACTGGCCGTC
>CAYRXQ010000092.1:0-11066 GCA_964428115.1 uncultured Ilumatobacteraceae bacterium | reverse complement strand
GGTAGGTCGGTGGTGCCGCCCTGTTCCCAGGGGGTGATGTGGTGGATCTGGCAGTGCTCGAAGGCCCGGTCGCAGCTGGGGTGGGTGCATGTCGGGTGGATTGAGCGGAGTGCTCGGCGTTGGGTGATGGTGGCGAGTCGTCGTTCTCGGCCGACGTCGAGTGGGACTCCGTCGCTGCCGAGTACTACGGGGATGATCGTGGCGTCGCAGGCCAGTCGTCGGACGGTGGCCGGCGGGAGGGGGAGGCCGCCGAGGCCGGCGGTCTCGCAGGTGGAGTCGGGTCCGAAGATGCCGGTGGTGAGGGTGGCGAGGTCGATGAGCACGCTGATCGCCGTCTCGGCGCCCGTGGCGGTGCCGGCGCCCGAGGCCCCGGTGACCGAGGCCCCGGTGATCGCCGCTGCGCCGGTGAGCAGGGCGAGGACGGCGTCGAGCTCGATCTGCGGGTAGCTCCGCGCGTCGTCGCGGTCACCCGTGCGTTCGTGGTCGACGGCGCGGTTGATCAGTGCGTCGATCGCAGCACCGCGTTCGGGGTCGAGGCTCAGGCGCATGTTCCACATCCCGCTGGCCTGGTCGACCCAGCGTGACATGTTCGAGGCCTGTCGTTGCCGCTCGAGGATCTCGATGCCGTGGTCGACGAGGAGGGCTCGGGCGAGATCGACGCAGACCCGTCGGAAGCGCTCGGGTCGCAGTTCCATGGCTCGACGCAGGAGATGGTCCTCTCGCTCGACGAAGGTCTCGCGGGTGTCGAGGTCGAGGAGACGCCAGGCGGCGACGAGACCATCGACGTGCTCGACGTCGATTGTCCCGGTGGCGAGGGCTCGTTCGAAGGCGGGGAAGGCGGTCAGGACGCCACCGCGGGTGGCGGCGGCCTCGGCGGCTCGCCCGGAGCGCCGATCGGGGACGACCGGGGTGGTGGCGAGCAGGTCGAGAGCCGGCTGGTCGAGAGGATCGGCCTGCTCACCCCCGCCGCCGGTGTCACCAGCGTCGTGGCCCTGACCCGAGACGTCGCCGGGTGGTGCCCCGGGTGGTGCCCCGGGTGGTCCGCAGGGTGGAGGCCCGGCGATGAGTTCGTGGCGTCGACGGGCGATGCGTGCATCGACCGCGGCGACGTAGCCGCGGACCTGTTGGGCGGCCGCGGTGAGCCGGTCGAGCGCGGCGTGGTCGCAGCGCGCGGGCTCGACGCCGAGCAGCACCTCGAGTGCGGTGCGGACCGGCGAGCAGTCGGTGTTCATGTTCCGATCACCTCGAACGAACGGCGCCACCCCAGTGCGGCGCGTGGACAGGTTTCGGGAAGTCGGCAACCGTATCGTACGTGTGTACGAAGGCCGTGTCAAGCCCTATCGATCGACTTCGAGATCGTGCTGCCGATCATGCGCAGATGGGTGTGACACTCAGAATGGTTGGGTCCCCGGTCGGAGCCGGCCGACGCGCTGGTCCCGCCTTGGTGGTGGTCTGGCCGGCTGACGGCTGCAGGACGACGACCGAGCCGCTCTGGGCGCGGGTCTGCACGGCCGGGGTGTCGACACCGGTGTGGTGGCGCCGCGCCGCTGCCCGCTCGGAACCGAGGGTGATCCCACCGAGCGTGATCGCACTTAGGGTGGTCATGTGGGCGCGTCGCCGGTGCAGTTCGTCGAGGAGCAGCGGTTCTCGCAGCCGTGGATCTGGGCCGTCGTGTTGGCGGCGTCGGTCGCGTCCTGGGCCGCCGTGTTCGCGGTCGTGACGGATGACAACGGCGACGACGGGTGGTTCGGGGCACTGGTCGCGGCGCTCGTTGGCGTCGGCCTGCCGGCGCTGCTCGTGGTCACGCGGCTCGTCGTGGAGGTACATGCGGATCGGGTCGTGATCCGCTATCGGCCGTTCACCACGCGCACCATCGAGCTCGCCTCGGTCACCGCCGTCGACTCGGTCACCTATCGCCCGCTGCGGGAGTACGGCGGCTGGGGCATCAAGGGCTGGTCGCGCCGCAAGGTCGCCTACAACGTGCGCGGCGATCGGGGTGTGAGGCTGACGCTGTCCGATGGTCGCACCGTGCTGCTCGGCTCCCAGCAACCCGAGGCGCTCGCGGCAGCCGTTCGACGGGCGCGCTCCAACAGGTAGGCCGATGTGTTGCGTTGCGACGTTGCGACGTCGTGCGGTGCCGCGCCGCTCAGCGGGGGCGCAACGCGAGCACCGGGATGGTGCGCTCGGTGTTGGCCTCGTACTCGGCGAACTGCGGCCAGTCCTGCTTCTGGCGGTTCCACACCAGGTCGCGGTCGGCACCCTCGAGCTCGACCACGTGCACCGGCCGGCCGGTCTCGGTGCCGAACTCGATCGTGACGTCGGGGTTCGCTGTGAGGTTGTGGTACCAGTCGGGGTTGTCCGGGGCGCCGGCCTTGGAGGCGAACACGTAGATGGTCTCGCCGTCGACCTGGCACATCAGCGGGGACACCCGCTCGGTGCCGGTCTTGGCTCCACGGTGGTGGACCAGGACCATGGGTGCTCCCTCGAACATCCCGCCGACCTTGCCGCCGTTGGCACGGAACTCGGCGATGATCTGGGCGTTCCAGTCGTTCGTGTCGGTGTCGCTCACGATGTGCTCCTCACCTCGGTGGCATCGATCGGGCCGACCCTACCCGTCGCCCGGGAGCGCGTTCGACGGGCTCGCCGGCCGGCGATTCGTCGGTGAGCGACCGCCCCGGCAAGTCTCGACCGGCATGAGGCAGATCGACACGTCCTCGGGGTCCACGTCGTGAGCCCGGTGCTCCACCGGCTCGGTGGACGCGGGCCGACGCTGTTGATCTGCCATGCGACGGGCATCGGCGGCCGGACGTACCAGCCGCTCGCCGAACTGTTGTCCCGCCACTTCGAGGTGGTCGCCCTGGATCTGCGCGGTCACGGAGAGCATCCACTCGGCCCCGACGAGGCGGTCGCGCTGAGCGACGTCGCCGAGGACGTGGTCGACGCGGTCGCCGAGCTCCCGGGTCGGCCGTACCTGTTCGGGCACTCGGTCGGGGCGGTGGTCTCGCTGTACGCGCAGGCGACGGTCGGCGGTCTGTTCGAGTCGGCGTTCGTCTACGAGCCGGGGCTGTTCCCGGCTGACGCCCCGATGCACGGCAACGCTCCGGTGGCCGAGGGCGCCCGGCGTCGTCGGGAGCGGTTCGGTTCGGTCGGCGAGGCGCTCGAGCGCTACGCGACCCGGCTGCCGCTGTCGGAGCTGAACGCTGCGTCGCTCGCCGCGTACGTGACCACGCAGTTCGCCGAGGAGCCCGAGGGGTCGATCCGCCTGCGATGCGCCCCAGCGATCGAGGCGGCGTTCTTCGACCACGCGGCCGACATCACGATCGAGGACGTCGCCGCGGTCGACATCCCCGTCACCGTCGCCTCGGGGCCGGTCGGTCGATCGCCGCTGGCCGAGCAGAACGAGCACCTGGCCCGGCTGCTGCCGACGGGGCGCTACCGATGCTTCGCGCACCTCGGCCATCTGGGCCCGCTGGAGCATGCACCGAGCGTGGCGCTCGCGGTGCTCGAGACGTTCGGTCGGGGCGTCGCGATGCCGCCGCCCATCGCCGGCTGACCTGTCCACATCCGAGATATAATTCTGCCCATGAGCAGAAATAGTCCGGCGTCGTCGAACGGATCCCCCCGAGACGACGGTCCGGTGGGGCACCGCGCCGGCAGCATCGCCGCCGGGGCCCGCGCCGAGGCTGCCGACGACGGTCCCTCGCACCCGTTCTGGAAGGCGAACCTGTTGATGCTCGGGGTCGTCGTGCTGCTGGTCCTCCTGGCCGTGCTCGGCGGTGGTGGTCGATGAGCGATCTGCAGCGCGAGGCCCGGGCGCTCGGCGATCCCAATCGGCACCGTCTGTTCCGCCACCTGGTGGCGATCGGCCGCTCGGCGGGCGTCGCCGAGCTGACCGAGCTGTTGGGGATCCACCACAACGCCGTCCGTCAGCACTTGACGCAGCTGGTGGAGGTGGGCCTGGTGGAGGAGACGACCGCCGCGCCGTCGGGTCGTGGTCGGCCCCGTCTCGAGTACCGCGTCGGGGCCGCTGCCGCGGGTCGCTGGGCCGACGTCGGCCCGTACGAGCGGTTGAGCACGATGCTGGCCGAGATCATCCGCACCGGCGACACGCCCGAGGAGGTCGGTCGTCGGACGAGTCTTCGGGCCGCGGGGGCTCCCTCGGGCGCAGTGGTGCGCAGCGGACGCGACCGTCGGCATGTCGATGCCGACCACGAGACCATCGCCGCGCCGGTCGATGTGGTGCAGGTGCTCGTCGACGAGATGGCGCGCCACGGTTTCGACCCCACGGTCGAACGACGGCGCGGCCGGGTCGAGATCATCCTCGGTACCTGCCCGTTCGCCACGACGGCCCTCACCGACCCGGACACCGTGTGCGGGCTGCACCTCGGGCTCGCCCGCGGCGTGGCCGAGTCGGTCGGTGGCCTGGTGGTCGACGAGCTCGTGCGACGTGATCCTCAGCGGGCCCGGTGTCGGCTGCGATGCCATCTCGAGCCGACCGACGAACCGATCCCCGCCCCGTCGCTCGGTGCCGGCCAGGCGGTGACGTGATGCGCGATCGACCCCGCCCCGCACCGACCGGTGACCTCGACGACCCCGACGAGATCGCCGAGATGGTCCGACGCTTCTACGCCGACGTCGCCCAGGACGACCTCCTCGGCCCGGTGTTCCACGAGGTGGCACACGTCGACTGGTCCACCCACCTTCCCAAGCTCACGGCGTTCTGGTGCCGGGCGCTGCTGGGCATCCCCGGCTACCAGGGCAATCCCTTCCGGGCGCATGCCGAGATCCACGCCCGCCGACCGTTCACCGCAGCCCACTTCGAGCGATGGTTGGAGCTGTTCCACGAGACCGTCGAGCTGGGCTGGATCGGGCCCCGAGCCGAGCGGGCGCACGCCCTCGCCGATGACGTGGCCCGGGTGCACCGTGAGCACCTGGTCGGTCGGACCGAACCCACGGGGCTGTCGATGGTGGAGTCGTCGCCGGCGGCGGGGCGGAGCTCCCTCGGCGACGTCACGCCCGGCCGCTGAGTCGGCAGTGAGCCGACAGATCCCCTCCGAGCGCGGCGAGGCAGGCGCGGGGCGGGACGATCGCGGGGCACGTCGCGTCACCGAGATCCACGCCCGGACTCGCATCGGGCTCGTCCAGGCGACCGCGTTCGTCGCAGCCGGGTCGATCACGGGTCTGCTCGATGTCGGAGGTGGGTGGTGGGTGGGGCTGCACCTCTTCACCGTCGGCGGGCTGCTCGGGGCGATCGCTACCGTGACCCTGATGCTGGCGGTCACCTGGTCGGCGGCCCCGGCCCCGGCGCGCTGGATCACCGAGGCCCAGCGCGGGCTGGTGGGAGCGGGCGCGGTCGGGCTGGCCGTCGGTCGGACCACCGCGACCACCTGGCTGGTCGGAGCGGGTGCTGCCGCCGTCGCGCTCGCGCTGGGACTCCTCGCCGCGGCCCTGGTGGACGTGCGTCGACGGGCGGTCACCCCTCGGTTCGCCCCGGCGATCGACGCCTACCTCGTCGCGCTGGTCGCTGGCGCGTCGGGCACCGCGATCGGTGCGGTGATCGGCATCGGTCAGGCCGGCGATCGCTGGGCGGAGCTTCGAGCGGCGCACCTGGTGCTCAACGTCTTCGGGCTGGTGGGTCTGGTGATCGCCGGCACGCTGCCGTTCTTCGCCGCGACCCAGCTCCGCTCGAAGATGTCGGCGCGTGCGACTCCTCGCGCCGTGCGCGCCACGGTTGGCGTCCTCGCGCTCGGCACGGCGCTCGCCGCGGCGGGCGCGCTGGGCGGGCGTTCCACGATTCATGCCGGCGGCCTCGGCCTGTACGCGACCGGACTGGTGGCGCTCGCCTTCCTGCTCCCGGCGCCGACGGCGAAGCGACTCGACTGGGCTGGACCGCGGGCACTCCAGCTCCTCGCCGGTCTCGGCTGGTGGATCGCGTGCACCGTGGCGCTCGCTGCCGCGACGCTCGACGGCGGCGCCGATCGGGTGATCCTGCGAACCCTCGTGATCGGCGGGTTCGCCCACATCCTGATCGCATCGCTGGCCTACCTCGCACCGGTCCTGCGAGGCGGCGGCCACCAACGACTGACGGCCGGCTTCGCCGTCACCCGGTCGATGGTCTCCCTCGTGGTCGGCAACCTCGCGGCGCTCGCCTCGGCCCTCGATCAGACCACCCTGATGGGCGTTGCGCTCGGCATCTGGGTGATCGACCTGGTCGTGCGCTGGGTTGGGCTCACCGTGCCGCGAACACCGCCCACCTGATGTGGGTCACCGATCCCACATGGTTCGCATGTCGGTGCCCGACACTCGCAGCGATGCGGGCGACACGTCGGTGATACCGAGCTCGGCGAGATCGCGCGTCGCCATGGCGAGCGCCAGCTCGTTCATCTCCGCACGGGCGGCCTCGCCGGTTTCGGCCTCGACGCGCAGCTCGTAGCGGAAGCGGAACCGGGTGAGCCGCCGATCGTACGACAGGGTGCCGGTGGGGGTGAACGCCGCTCGCAGGTCGTCGTGATCGGCAGCGTCGGCGACGAGCCGGGCGCGGACATCGTCGTCGAGCGCAGGGAAGAATCCCGCCACGTGGGTGCGGAAGATGTGCAGGCCCATGCCGCCATCTTCACGGCCCGGTCGTCGCGGCGCGCGCTCGGTTCGCCGCGGCGCCCCAAGGCCCCGATGCCCACGCGGTTTCACCCGGCAACGGGTTGGAGGCCTGGCCACACCGCTCCTGGTGCGCGAATGTTGACGACTCATCGACGAAGGCCGGGAGGCATCCATGCGACACCGTTCACCGTTCCGACGACTGGCGCTCGTGCCGGTCGCAGCACTCGCCCTGGTCGCCTGCGGCGGCGACGGCGATGACGACGCCGACACCCAGACAGCGGCGGAGGAGGCTGGCGAGGGGGCGACCGACGACGGCGCTGCCGGCGACGACGGGGCCGCGAGCGATGGTGAGGCCGGTGACGCGCCTGGCGCAACGGATGCGCCGACCGCGACCGACGCGCCCGCGGGCGGCGGCGACAGCGGATCGAGCGGCGGAGCCGCCGGCACCGGCTTCATCCAGATCGGCGACCTGCGGCACGACCTCACCATCTCGCGGTGCATCGCAGCGTTCGGCGCGATCGGTGGTGCCGCCGAGAGCGTGACCGAGCCCGAGAACGTCGAGGTGAACTTCTCGTTCTCGCCCGACGACTGGCAGCAGCGGCCGGCGTCGGAGGGTTGGGACGAGAACGGCAGCGTCACGCTGCGATCGGAGGACCCGTACCTCCAGTGGGAGACGGGCCCGAGCGAGCTCGAGTTCTACAACCTGCCGGCGGGTCTGGATCCGGCCACGATCGACATCACCCGCTTCGACATCGCCGACTCGGGTCGCAGTGTCCAGGGTGAAGCGGTGTTCGTCGAGATCGCCGTGCTGTTCACCGGGGCGGAGCCCGTGCCGACGCCCGGGACCTTCGCCTTCACCTGCCCCGACGAGTGACGGGTCGGCGGCCGCATTCACGGTCGTGCCCCGCCTCGGGTTCACAACGAGGACAACGAGGACAGGAAGGCCTCGAGCGCGGCGTTGACGGCGTCCGGCGCTTCCTGCTGCACCCAGTGGCCCGCGTCCGCGACGATCGTCGAACCTCGGAAGTCGGTGCAGCCCGCACCCGGGTCGGCGTACCCGTCCACGCCGGGGATCATCGACCGCACGGGGTCGCGTTCGCCGCCGATGAAGCACGAGGGTTGGGCGACCGTTGCGCCGACGATGTCGGCGGCGGTCGTGACATCGAGGGGCACGGCCCGATATCGGTTGAAGGCGCCGGTCATGCCCGTGCGCGAGAACGCCGCGGCGTACACGTCGAGGTCGGCGTCATCGAGGAAGGTGAGCGGGCCGTCGGGTGGTTCGGGCAGCTGCGCCAGGAACGGGGCGCCCCGGGGTCCGGTCGCGAGCAGGCTGTCGACGGGCGCCGCGCCCGAGAGCGCGAAGAAGACCCGCTTCAGCGCCGCTCGCAGGTCGGCGCCGAACTCGGCCTCGGCCACACCGGGCTCCTGGAAGTGGAGCATGTAGAAGAAGCGGCCGGCGTAGAGCTGATCGAACAGGTCGATCAACGAGATCGGCAGCGGAGGCGTGTGCGGCACGCTCAGCCCGGCGACCGCCCGGATGCGATCCGGGTGCCGGATCGCGGCATGCCAGGCGATCGGTGCGCCCCAGTCGTGGCCGAACAACACGACGGGCTCGTCGTCGAGGGCGGCCGCGACGGCAGCCACGTCGCTCGCGAGCTCGCGCAGGGTGTACCGGTCGACCTCGGGGGGGATCGAGCTGCCGCCGTACCCGCGGACGTCCATGGCGGCGACGCGGTACCCCCGGTCGGCGAAGTGGGCGACCTGGTGGCGCCAGGAGTGGGCGAGCTCGGGCCAGCCGTGGACGCACAGGATGGTCGGCCCGTCGCCGGTGACCTCCACCCGGAGAGTGATGTCGCCGTTGTCGACCAAGCGCTCCTCGCTCATGCGGGGGCGCCCGCCGAGTTCGAGGACGGCACGATGCCGTCGTCGTCGCCGAGGAATCGGTCGAGCTGTTCCATCGCCGGCCCCATCGACGTGAGGTAGCGCGTGATGTGCTCGCGCGCTGCCTCGTCGACACCGAGTCGGGCCCGGAGTGTCGCCGTGAACGGATCGAGGCGGGAGCGCGCCTGCCAGTCGCCGATCTCGGGGAACTGGGCCCACGTCGTCCGGTTTCGGAGCTCGGTCCGGAACATGCGCAGCCAGTCGCGCGGCACGGTCGGTGGAGCGATGGGCTGACAGATGCGGTTCTTCGTCGCCTCGTCGTCGAAGGCCGCCTCGACGAACCCGATCATCGCGGCGCTGAACGTCGGCTGGCAGGTCCGGACCCACTGAATGGTGATGCGATCGCCGTCGAAGACCGGCGTCGACGGGTGGGTCGGGATGCCGGCGGCCGAGCAGTCGACGTGGAGCGTCGCCGGTCCGGTGGGGACCTCGCCGTGTTCGAGTTCGATCCGGTCGGCGTGGATCGCGAGGACGCGCCCGAGCCGGATGGTCCCCTCGATGCGGCGCAGCGCGTCGATCTCTCCGTCGCTCAGGATGGCGCAGTGGTAGGCCTCGGGGGTGACCGTCGGGTCGATCCGTCGCAGCACGTCGCACGCCTCGAGCCGGGCGAACACCTCGGCCTCCGCCTCGGCCAGGGCGGCCGCGTCGACCTGGTCGGCCAAACCGGCGCAGCTGACGGCGAAGTTGTCGTCGCCTGGCTGGAAGTCGCGCCGATTGAGGACCCAGGAGTCGCGCGGCACGACCCACCGGATCCGCTCGGGGTCGGCGCCGTGGTCGAGCAGCCAGATGCACGCGTCCATCCCGGTCTTACCGGCGCCGATCACGACGTACTCGTCGAACGCTGGTGCCCG
This sequence comes from uncultured Ilumatobacteraceae bacterium, assembly GCA_964428115.1. Lineage (GTDB taxonomy): Bacteria > Actinomycetota > Acidimicrobiia > Acidimicrobiales > Ilumatobacteraceae > CAYRXQ01. Next base: position 1,677 of record CAYRXQ010000092.1, on the reverse strand, counting down.
ACGCGGGAGGTCGTTGGGCGGCACACAGGTGACATCGGCCGACACGGCGTACGAGGGCGGAATCGTCGACGGGACCAGCATGCGGGAGTGGGTCGCGTCGACGAAGCGGTCGGCCTCGACCGTGATCCGGTTCCCCGACAGCCTCGACGTGACCGTACCGTCGTCGTCGAGCTCGCTCATGGGGAGGAACGTGACGCGGCCCGAGGGCAGGAGTCGCTGGCGCAGGACGCCGTCGAAGTGGCTGAGCACCTCCTGACCCGAGGCGAGCTCGGAGTACCCGGCGTTGAGGCCGACCTTGTCGATCGCTCCGGTGCCGAGCGGCGCCGAGTTCACCCCGTAAAAGCTCGCCGGCTGGTGCAGCCGCACGTACGGGTAGGCGTCGTTCCAGTGGCCGCCCGGTCGGTCGTGACGATCGACGATCACCATCGTCGCGTCGGTCTCGGTGAACAGGGAGTCGGCGAATGCCATGCCGGCCGCGCCCGCCCCCTTGATCACGTAGTCGGCCCTGATTCGTTCGCCCGTCATGTGCGCTCCGTCCTGCTTGCCGCGAACGTACCTCCTGGTGACAACCTGCTCGTCCGAGCCCTGGCGCCCGCTCGCCATGGCGCCGGCCGGGCTCCGGCATCGACATCGCACGCACGGCACAGTTCCTGCTCTCGTCGGCGAGTGCGTCCATCACCGGCCAGGAGATCGCCGTCGACGGCGGGTACTCGGTGACCTGAGCAGCGACCCGCCGAGCGCGTCGGATCGTCAGGCAACCGCCGTGCCGAGCAGCGCCCCGATCCCGAACGTGACGATCATCGCGAGCGCCCCGCCGAGCACCAGCCGTACGGCGGCGGCGCGCTTGGGGGAGCCGCCGAGGTGCGCACTGAGTAGCCCGGTGAGGAACAGACCCACGAGCACGGCGACGAAGGCGACGGGGATCCGCACCGATTCGGGCGGCACGAGGATCGCAACGAGGGGGAGCACCGCGCCGACGGCGAACGCTGCCGCCGACGACCCGGCGGCCGCCCACGGGTTGGCGAGGTCCTCGGCGTCGATTCCCAGCTCCACGTCGAGGTGGGCCCGCAGCACGTCGTGCTGGGTGAGCTCGGCGGCGACGATCGCGGAGGACTCGTCGCTGAGGCCGCGCTGGCGGAGGAGTCCGATCAGCTCGACCTGCTCCTCGTCGGGTGACTCGGCGAGCTCACGCCGCTCCTTGTCGATCAGGGCGCGCTCGCTGTCGCGCTGGGTGCTGACCGACACGTACTCGCCGAGCGCCATCGAGACGGCCCCGGCGACCAGGCCGGCGATACCCGCAGTCGCGATCTGCGCCGAGTCGGTGGTCGCCGCGGCGACACCGATCACCAGGCCGGCGGTCGAGATGATCCCGTCGTTCGCGCCGAGCACTCCGGCGCGCAGCCAGTTCAGCCGCGACGCGAGGGAGCCGCCGTGCGGTTCGGTCGGGTGCTGGCCTTCCACGCTCGTCGCCTGGGTGGGTTCGACCGCGTCACCGTGACTCGTCACCATTCGAGTGAACCGCTTCACGTCGACCCCGCGACAGGGTCCAAGGCCCCACGTCCCCATCGGTGTCTCCAACGGTGTCTGTCTCCAACGGTGTCTGTCTCCAACGGTGTCTGACACGCTGCAGCTCGCCGCGCTGCAGCTCGCCGCGCTGCAGCTCGCCGCGCTGCAGCT
>CAYRXQ010000091.1:0-11137 GCA_964428115.1 uncultured Ilumatobacteraceae bacterium | reverse complement strand
CGGCCGGCGGCCCGTGGCCTCCCGCTGAAGAACATACACCGCGAGCCACTCGGCGACCCCGGGGAGAACGCGCGGACGACCGTCGACCAGAGCGCCCACAACCGCGAGGAGCACGCGCTCGAGTCGACGGTGCTCGCCTGCACCAGCGTCTACGGGTCCCGCCAGCGGCCCGGCGACGGCGTGGTCGCCAACTTCGTCCACGCCCGCCGCCAGGGCACGACACCGGTGGTGGCCGGCGACGGCCGGCAGACCCGCGACTTCGTGCACGTCGACGACGTGGTCGACGCCCTGCACCGGTCGGCGGCCCGTGGCGGCGGGTTGGTGATCAACGTCGGCACGGGGGTGCAGACCCCGGTGCGCGAGCTGTGGTCGATGCTCGGGGGAGCCGGGGCTCCGGTCCTGGGTGCGGCGCGCCCCGAGGACGTCCCACGCTTCGCGGTGTCGGCGGCGCGGGCTCGAATCCACCTCGGGTGGTCGCCCTGGACCCCGCTCGCCGAGGGCCTCGCCGAGCTGCTGGCCGACGAGGGCGAGCGCTAGGTCGTCCCGGCCGGGGCGCCCAGGAGCAGACGCCCGAGCTCGGCGGCCACGCCGGGCACGCTCATCACGGTGTCGGTCACCAGGCACCGCATGCCGGCGGCCTCGACGAGCCCGGCCAGGTGCGCATCGACCCGGTCGACGACCAGGGTGGCGGCGATCGGCGCGTAGAGCTGGGCCACACCCACGACCGAGGGCTCGAGGCCCAGCTCGCGCAGCATCCGGTCGGCAGGGCCCTTGAGGGCGGCGCCGCCGACGATCGGCGACACGGCGGTGACCGAGTCGCGCCGGGCGATGAGCGCGTCGTCGATGCCGGGCAGGGCGCGCAGCGGGCCGATGGACACCAGCGGGTTCGAGGGTGCGAGCACGACGGTGCCGGCCGTGGCGATGGCGGCCAGGGCGGCGGGGGTCGGCCGGGCGTCGCGGTGCTCGAAGCGGACCCCGTGCACGGCGACGTCGTGCCGCCGGCGGACGAAGTAGTCCTGGAACGGGATCTCACCCTCGTCGGCGACGTCGACGATCGTGGCGATCCGGGCGTCGCTCATCGGCAGCAGCCGGGTCGCGACCCCCCAGGCCCGGGTGATCTCGTCGGTGACCTCGGTCAGCGTCGCGCCCTCCGCGAGCCGGGCCGTGCGGTAGCAGTGGGTGGCCAGGTCGCGGTCGCCGAGGTTGAACCAGGTCGGTGCCGCCGCCGACCCGGTCGGGCGCACCGCGGCGTAGCGCTCGAGTGCCGCCATGGCCGCCCACGTCTCGCCGGCCAGTCCCCATCCGCGCTCGGGGTCGATGGCGTCGGCGAGCGTGTAGGTGATGGTGTCGAGGTCGGGGCTGATGTGCAGCCCGTGCATGACCGTGTCGTCCCCGGTGTTGACCACGGCGGTGAGACCGGCGGGGTCGGTGACCTGGGCGAGGCCGGCCAGGAGCCGGGCGGCGCCGACGCCGCCCGACAGGACGGTGGCGACGGGCGGGGTCGGGATCGAGGTCGAGGGCGGGGCGGTGGCGGTCATGGGCTCGGGTCAGCTGTCGGCGAGGACGGCGGCACGGTACAGGTCGGCCAGCTCGGCGGCGGTGCGGGCCCACGAGAAGCGGTCGACGTTGCGCGATCCGGCCACGACGAGCTGCTGCCGGTGGGTCTCGTCGGTGGCGACCCGCAGCAGCGCTGCGGCGAGGGCGTCGACGTCGTCGAGCGGCACGAGGTCGGCACCATCGCCGGCGACCTCGGGGATCGAGCCGACCGCAGTGGCCACCACCGCGGTGCGCACCGACTGTGCCTCGAGGACCGGGAACCCGAACCCCTCGTCGCGCGACGGGTAGACGAGCGCCCTGGCGCCGCGCAGCAGCCGGGACTTGGTCGTCGCGTCGACCGGACCGGTCACCTCGATCCGGTCGCGGCGTGCCGATGGGAGCGCAGCGATGGCGTGCTCGACCGCACCCTGGTCGTCGCCCGGTGCACCGGCCAGCACGAGCCGCAGGTCGGCGACCTCGGCGGGCAGTCGGCCGAAGGCCTCAACCAGCCGCGGGATGCCCTTGCGCTGTTCGATGGTGCCCAGCGCGAGCAGGTAGGGCCCGCCGTCGACGGGAACGGTCCGCGCGAGGTGCGCCGGTTCGACCGGGATCGGGCCGAGGTGCACGGTCCGGATCCGATCGGTGGGGAGCAGTGCCCGGGCGTGCCGTTCGGTCGACTCGGAGCTGGTGTGGATCCAGGCGCCGCGGTCGACCGCCCGCCGCAACACGAGCCCGGCCCGCCGGACGTCGGGTGTGACCCGATCGGGATGCTCGAGGAACCAGCAGTCGTACACCGAGATGACCGTCGGGAGGCTCGAGGGCGGCGCCGTGTAGTTGGTGCCGTGCACCACGTCGGTGCCGCGCAGCCACCGGTCGGCCCGGGGCCAGGACGAGTGCGCCCAGGCCCGCATGGCGATCGCCGCGGGCAGCGGGAGCCGCCGTTCGCCCGGCCGGGTCGGCGCGCGGTAGCTCACCAGGTACGGCTCGACCGTGAGGTCGGCGCGGGCCGCGAGCGCGTGGAGGAGCTGCTCGGTGGCCGTGCCCACCCCGGTGCGGTGGCCGTGGAGTGGGGCGACGTCGAGGGCGATGCGCAACATGGTGGTGGGCCGATCGTCGGGGACCGGGGAGACCGGCCCGATCGACGCTAGCGGCACCTAGACTCGCCACGTCCAGCGTCGGACCAGTACCGCCAGGAGTCTGCTCAGCATGCCGCGCGCCTTCATCACCGGGATCACGGGCCAGGACGGCCAGCATCTGGCCGAGTTCCTGCACGGGCAGGGATACGACGTGTTCGGCATGGTCAAGGGTCAGAACAACCCGCGGATCTCGACCGTGCTCGAGGAGATGCCGTTCATCGAGATGGTCCCCGGCGACCTCGCGGACCTGCCCTCGTTGGTGGCGGCGCTCGAGCGCTCGCAGCCCGACGAGGTCTACAACCTCGGCGCGATCTCCTTCGTGGCCCTGAGCTTCAACCAGGCCGAGCTGACCGCCAACATCACCGGGCTGGGCGTGCTGCGCATGCTCGAGGCGATCCGCATGGTGGGTGGTACCCACGACAACCCGATCCGCTTCTACCAGGCGTCGTCCTCGGAGATGTTCGGCAAGGTGCGCGAGACGCCCCAGACCGAGCTGACGCCGTTCCACCCGCGCTCGCCCTACGGCTGCGCCAAGGTGTTCGGGCACGACATCACCGTGAACTACCGCGAGAGCTACGGGCTGTACGCCTGCTCGGGGATCCTCTTCAACCACGAGGGCCCGCGACGGGGCCTCGAGTTCGTGACCCGCAAGGTCACCAACGCGGTCGCCCGCATCAAGCTGGGCCTGCAGCACGAGCTGGTGCTCGGCACCATGGACACCAAGCGCGACTGGGGATTCGCCGGCGACTACGTCAAGGCGATGTGGCTCATGCTCCAGCAGGACGAGCCCGACGACTACGTGATCTCCACCGGCGAGACCCACACGGTGGCCGAGCTCGTCGAGCGCGCCTTCGCCGAGGTCGGGATCGCCGACTGGGAGCGCTTCGTCCGCCAGGACCCCAAGTTCATGCGTCCGGCCGAGGTCGACCTGCTCATCGGCGACGCGAGCAAGGCCCGCACCAAGCTGGGCTGGGAGCCCGAGGTCGGCTTCGAAGAGCTCGTGGCCATGATGGTGCGCAACGACCTGCGCATCGAGGCCAAGCGCGCCGGGGTCGACGTCCCGAGCTGACCGGGTGCCTCGGGGCGTGGCCTCAGGACTCGAACGGCATGTCGGTGAAGGCTTCGATCAGCGCGGGCCGGTCGGGAACGGTGTTCGCTGCGAGTCGTGAGCGCAGCGCCAGCGCGAAGGTGACCATCGCGGTGAGGCTCGAGGCCAGCAGGCCGATCTCGATGCGGCGGAAGAGTTGGTCGCTCGAGAGCCAGGTGCCGAGCAGGAAGGCCACGAAGCCCAGCGCCCAGCCGAGCGCGACGAGCGCGTGCCCGCGCAGGGCGATGACCGCCTGCGCCGTGGCGAGCGCCAGCATGTAGATCGCACTCGACAGCGCCAGCATCGCGAGCGTTCGGCCGCCCAGGTCCGCGCCGTAGACCCGCTCGATCACGAACGGCCCGAGCACGAACGCGCCCGAGGTGCCGATCACCCCGACCGCGATCACCAGGATCATCAGCCGCTTGAGCCCGGCGCGGAACTCGGCGAGCTCGCCCCGGGCCGCCAGTCGCGAGAGTCGGGGGAGCAGTGCCGCCTGGACCGCCTGGAACATGAACAGCGGCACCCGGGCGAGCAGCACGCCGTAGGCGAACTGGGTCACCAGCTCCTTCTGGTTCTCGTCGCTGAGGAGGTTGGCCGCCACGACGCCGGCGTTCAGCAGCCCGGCGGCGAAGACCGAGCCGAGCAGGAGCCACCCCAGGTTCGGGGTGACCTCGTGCCAGTCGGCGTCGGGGCCGGGTTCCGTGCGCAGGTTGCCGCGGGCGGCGACGACGCCGACCCCGAACAGCGGGGCGAGCGCCACGGCGAAGCCGTACGGACCGGCCGAGGAGATGCCGATCGCGGCGAGCAACAGGCACAGGACGATGCGGACGACGCCGTCGGAGCCCATGATCATGGCGTACGAGCGGAACCGGCCGGTGCCCGAGCAGACACCGCGCGCCAGGTGGGCGGGGGCGTAGGCGATGAACGCGGTGGCGAGCGCCACCGTCATGATCCAGTCGCCGTCGAAGTACACCGAGGTGAGCACGGGGCTGAAGATCGCGATCGCGAGCAGGACGATGCCGGCGAGCCCGGCGCCGAGTACGAGGACGCGGCGGACCACCGGACGACCGCCCTGGCCCTGTGCCGTGCGATGGGAGAGCGCCCGGCCGAGCTCCTGCTCGAGAGGGAGGAAGACGCCGGGTGCCAGCGAGAACGTGGCGAACCAGAGTGCCGAGATCGGCTGGAAGGCCTCGTCGCCGCCGAGGGCCGAGGTGCCGACCTTGAAGAACGCGTAGGTGGCCAGTCCGGCGACCAGGAGTGCGGCGCCGACCGGCAGTGTCCCTTCGGGGAGTGGCAGGCGGCGCGGAGAGGGTTCGGTCGTCGAGGACACCAGGGCTGACACGTTACCGGTGAGGAGGCGCGCGGATCGGGAGCGCGAGGACCCCTGTGCGGTCAGTCGTTGCGGCGGGCGACGGTCTCGCGCACCGTGTCGACCACGGTGGTGCGGACGCCGTCGACGGCCTCGGTGACGCGGGTCTGTGCGTCGGCCAAGCGTGCCTGCGCGGCGCGCCGCCGGACCTGCACCTCGTTGACGCCGAGCACGGTCATGCCGATGCCGACGTAGGCCGCGTCACGGGCGACGTCGACGACGCGGTCGAAGTCGGGCAGCCGGTCGAAGTCGACCTTCGGGAGCTCGACCTTGGGGAAGTCGATCTTGGGGAGGTCGAGCTTGCGCGGATCGAGGCGCGACAGGTCGAAGTCGGAGAGATCGATGGAGGGGAGTTCGCGGATCGTGGGCATCGGGTGCTCCTGTGCGTCGGGGGACACGTGGATGGTACCGCACAGTGCTAGCAATTGCAAGCACTGTGCGTGCAGATCGATGCATCGTGGTTCGGGCCCGACAGGTCGTGACCCCGTCGGACGGGGCGGCGCCGCTAGCCTCGCCTCCTCGTGAGTGACGGCCCGACCACCACGCCCGCGGGCGCGGCACCCCCGGTCGTGGCGGTCGTCGTCGTCCACCGGCCCGGCGCGTGGTTCGACGAGACCCTGACCGCGCTCGCCGCTCAGGACTATCCCGACCTGCGGTACCTGTTCCTGGTCGCCGGTGCACCCGACGAGGCCGAGCTCGCCGAGCTGGCCGCTCGCATCCGGGGTCGGATCCCCGGTGCCTTCGTCCGCAACACCGGTCTGGTCGGCGGGTTCGGTGCCAACGCCAACGAGGTGCTCCGTCTGGTCGAGGGCGACAACGGGTTCTTCTGGCTGTGCCACGACGACATCGCTCCAGCGCCCGACACCGTGCGCCAGCTCGTCACCGAGCTCTACCGCTCCAATGCCGGCATGGTCGGCCCCAAGCTCGTCGACTGGGACGACCCGCGTCGCCTGCAGCACGTCGGGCTCGGCCTCGACCGCTTCGGCGAGGTCGAACCGCTCGTGGAACCGGGGGAGCAGGACCAGGAGCAACTCGACGCGGTCCGCGACGTGTTCGTCCTGCCCTCGGCCTGCATCCTGGTGCGCGCCGACCTGTTCCGGCAGCTGGGCGGCTACGACGCCGCGATCGATTTCCACGGCGACGACGTCGACCTGTGCTGGCGGGCGCACCTGCAGGGAGCCCGCGTCGTGGTGGTCCCCGATGCGCGAGTCCGCCACCGAGAGGCCCTCGAGGAGCGCCGCCCCGACATCGACCACCGTGCTCGGCGGGCGCGTCACCGGATGCGGGCCGTTGCGACGCTCACCGGTCGTTCCCGTCTGGCCGTCCGCTCCCTGCAGCTGGTGGTGCTGACGCTCGTCGAGCTGGTGATCGGCGCCTTCACGGGACGGCTCGGCGAGGCCTTCGCCTCGTTGCGGGCCCTGCTCGGTCTGATCGTGCGGACCCCCGCGATCATCGTCCGCCGGCGGGCGGTCGCCCCGCAGCGCCTCGTCCCCGAGCGCGAGGTGCTCGGCCTGCAGACCACCGGGAGCGCCCGGCTCACCTCCTACGTCCGCGCCCGCGAGACGACCACCTACATCGGTGAGGACACCACCGTGCGGCGGTGGCGGGAGCAGTCGTTCGGTCCGGTGCTCGCGTGGTTCGTGGTGCTCGTCGCGGTCGTCATCGGGAGCCGCACGATGATCGACGAGGGCGTCCCCTTCGTCGGGGAGTTCCTGCGATTCCCCGACGACGTGCGCGGGCTGATCGACACGTATCGCTCCTCGTGGGATGCCCGCGGACTGGGCGCGACCTCGCCCCTCCCCACCGGGATCGGGACGCTGGCCCTGTTCCTGGCCGCCACCGGCGGACGCGTCGGGCTGACCACGATGCTCATGGTCGTCGGACCCGTCGTGTTCGGTGCGGCCGGGGTGTGGCGGCTCGCCACGCTGTTCCCCTCGAACCGAGCGCGCATCGTGACCCTGGTGGTCTACGTCGGCACACCGCTGGTCCCCGGTCTCCTCGGCACCGGCGCCTGGTCGGGGCTGATCTGGTATGGCGCTCTGCCCTGGATGGTGCACCTGCTGCGGCGCAGCGTCGGCATCGGCACCGCCGACCCGACCCTCGGGGAATCCGGCCTCGACCTCGACCTGGTCGACGGCATCGCCCCGGTGACGCTGCGCCAGCAGATCCGCTACGTGGCCGGATTGTCCCTCCTCCTGGCCGTGGCCACCGCACTCACGCCGGCCGCACTGCCGATGTGGCTCCTGGTCGGTGTCGTGCTGGCCGCGGCGACCCTGCTCGCGCGGGGATCGTTGCGATCTGCCGGCGTGTTCCTGGCCACGACCGCCGTGTCCGGGGTGGTGGCGGTCCTGCTCAACCTGCCGTGGGTGACCACCTGGACCTGGGCCTCGATGGTCGGCACACGCGCCGATGGGCCACTGGGCGCCGGGCTCCTCGAGCTGGCCTCGCTGTCGATCGACGATCGTCGGTTCGCGGTGCTCGGCGTGGGCTTCTTCGTGCCCGTGGTCGCCGCACTGGCCATCACGCGGGCCTGGCGACTCACCTGGGCCGTCCGTGGCGCGGCCCTGGCGCTTGCGTTCCTCGCGATCGCCGTGCTCGACGATCGTGCGACGCTGCCACTGACCGTTCCGTCGGCCGAGCTGCTCCTGGTGCCGGTCGTGCTCGGCGTCGCCCTGGCCGCCGGCTCCCTGGCCGGTGGGTTCGGTCACGACGTGCTCGGCCGCGGCTTCGGATGGCGACAGCCCCTGGCCCTCGTCGCCTCGGCGGCAACCGTGCTCGCGCTCGTGCCCGCCGCGGTGTCGATCGGCGACGGGGCCTGGGGTGCCCCGCGGACCACGCTGCCCGCACTGCTCGAGGCGCAGCTCCCCGAGAACGTCGAGGGTGGCGGCTATCGGGTCCTGTTCCTGGGCGATCCCCGGATCATCCCCGTCGAGTCGACCGAGCTGCGCGCCGGCATCGGGTACGCCGTCGTCGACGGTGGGCGACTGGAGCTCCTGCAGCGCTGGGCGCCGCCGGTCACGGCCGGCGATCCGGCGGTCGAGGCGGCGATCGAGCGGATCGCGGACGGCTCCACCGCACGGGCGGGCCGGTTGCTCGCGCCGTTCGGCATCCGCTACGTCGTCGTCCCGCGAGTCGACGGCATGGTCTCCACCGTCTCGGCGCCGCTCCCGGTGCCGGTCGGTCTGCTCGAGGCCCTCGACGATCAGCTCGACATCGGCGAGGCCTACGGACCACCGAACTTCGAGATCTACGAGAACCGGGCCTGGATCCCCCTGGTCGCCCAGCTCGGCCCCGAGCTCGCGGCGGCCTCCACCGCGGACAGCCCCGACGCGGCGGTCGCTGCGGGGTCGGAGGGCTCGGCTCCGCGGTTGGGGGCGCTCGACCCGCGCACGCCGTCGACCGGACCGGTCGACGGTGGCGTGGTGCACCTCGGCGTCCCGTTCGATGCCGCCTGGTCGCTCGAGGTCGACGGGACGCCGGCGACCGCCCGGCCCGCCTTCGGGGTCACCATGGCCTTCGACGTCGCCGAGGGCGGCGAGGCCGAACTCCGCCACGAGTCGTCGGGGTCGCGCACCGCGGTCGTCGTGCTGCAGATCCTGGCCTGGCTCGCGGTGGTCGTCGCCTCGACCAGGACGCGCTCGCCCTTCGGGCGTCGGCGGACGGGCGGCATCGTCGACGAGACGCTCATCGACCTCGACGAGCAGCCCGTCAGTGCCGTCGACCCGCTCATGCGCAGCGGTACCCCGAGCTCGCCGGAGGCGCCATGGTGAGCCGTCGTCGCCTGCCTGCGCTCGTGGCCGCCCTCGTGGCGATCGCCGCGCTCGTGGTGGTCGCCCGGACCGACGTGCCACCGACCACCGTGTCGTTCGGTGGCCCGGCCGCGCCCTGGCTGCCGGCGGTGACCTCCGATGCGCCGCTCACCTCGACCTGGTTCTGCCCCGGTGTCCCGGCCACGGGTGAGGAGGGGGTCGGTGGCGAGGTCGTCATCGCGAACCGGCGGTCGGACACCATGACCGTCCGGGTCGGGCTGATCGGTGAGGACGGCACGGCCGCATCGCGGGAGCTGACCGTGGAGCCGGGCGACATCGGCACCGTCGACGTCGCCGCCGCACTCGCCGGGACCTTCGTCAGCGCGGTCGTCGAGATCGACGGCGGCGGCGCGATCGTCGAGCAGATCGCTCGCCATCCGGCCGGTACCGCCGTCTCGCCGTGTGCCACCGACACCTCGCCGACCTGGTATCTCGCGGACGGCTTCACGGTCGACGGCAGCCGCAACCAGGTCGTGCTCACGAACCCCTTCGACGATCCGGTGATCGTCGACATCGGGTTCGCCACCGCGGAGGGCTCGCGGACCCCCGCCGCGTACCAGGGGTTCCCGGTGGCCCCGCGCAGCGTGGAGATCATCGACTTCGGCGTCGCCGGGGCCGGGGCCCAGGGCGAGGAGCGGCTCGCGATCGCCGTGACGGCCACCCGTGGACGCCTGGTGGTCGGGCGTTCGCAGCACTTCGTGGGCGGGGGCCGCCTCGGCTACACGATGACGCTCGGCGCGCCCGCGGTACGCGATCAGTGGTGGTTCGCCGAGGGGGAGAAGAGCCCGACCGCCTCGGAGCGGTTCAGCATCTACAACCCGACCGACACCGACGTCGAGGTCGACGTGGTGTTCCTGGGCGTGAGCGAGCTCGCCGAGGTCGATCCGATCCCGGTGCCGGCTCGGCAGGTCGTCACCTTCGAGCCGGGCACCGTGCCGACCCTCGTCGAGGGCCCACATGCCACCGTGTTCGCGACCCGGTCGGAGCCGGCGATCGTGGTGGAGCGCGCGCTGACCCGGACGGTCGACGGCCGACCGCTGACCTCGGTGCTGCCCGGCGCCCCGCCACGACCCGACGGCTTCGTGCCCAACGCCTGGTTCATCGGCATCGGCCCCGAGGAGCCGACCGAGCGTGGCCTCGTGGTGTTCAACGTCGACAACGCGCCCGGCGCCGTCACGGTCGCCGTGGTCGAGGGCGGTGTCACCGAACCCATCCCGGCGCTGACCGACCTCGAGATCGGGACGGCGTCGGTGCTCGCGATCGACCTGCCCGCCGAGGCCGTGGGGCGCCCGCTGCTCATCACGTCCACCACCCGCGTGTTCGTCGAACGTTCGCTGCCCTCGGGGGTCGGTGGTCGCAGTACGGCCTGGGCGCTCCCGGCGGTCTGAGCCGATCCGGACGCTGGTAGAACGGCACCGATGGAACGCCTGCTCATCGCCGTGGTGATCGTGGCCCTCGCCGTGGTGGTGGCCGAGGTCGTGCGTCGTCGTCGCCCGGCCGACGCGCCGACCCAGCCCGCCTGGCAGCTCCCCGTACAGATCGACCGCGCCGACTTCGCGCATCCGGATCGTCCGTGGCTGGTCGTGGTGTTCTCCTCGGCGACCTGCTCGACGTGCGCCGACGTCAAGCGCAAGGCCGCGGTGCTGGTGAGCGAGGAGGTCGGGCTCGCGGATGTGCCGTACCAGGACCATCGGGCCGTGCACGAGAAGTACGGGATCGAGGCGGTGCCCGGTGTGGTGATCGCCGGACCCGACGGCGCCGTGCACGCACAGTTCCTGGGGCCGGTGTCGGCAACCGATCTGTGGGCCGCTGTGGCCGAGGCCCGCCAGCCGGGCTCCGTCCACGGTGACGGCGGCACCTGTTCTCGCCACGCGGGGGAGTAGCCGGCGCCGGGTTCGGTGGGCCCGGGGCAGACAATGAGGGAACGACACCTTGGCTTTCGCCGTCCAGCGCGGCCGACTCTCACCCTCGAATGTCGGCTCTTCGGTTCGGTCATGTCCCCGGACCCAGAACCCAGACTACGCCTGTCGCTCCCCGGGTGGAAGGGGGTCGTCGTCGTCCCCGCCGGAGTGGGGCCAGTGGGTGTGGTTGCGCCAGTGGATGAGGGTGCGGAGTTGGTCGAGGGGTGTGGGGTCGGCCTGGGTGGTGACGTTGGCTGGTCGGTTGTGGTGGGCGAGGTGGCTGATGCGGTTGTGGCCGG
>CAYRXQ010000090.1:828-11202 GCA_964428115.1 uncultured Ilumatobacteraceae bacterium | reverse complement strand
AACCGCCCGAGGGGAGCCAGACCTTGCGGTCGAGCGCCTTGTGGACCTGCTCGTGCACGTGGAACTGCTCGAACAGCGGCAGCCCCTCGGCCTCGGCGTCGTAGTACTCGATGCGGTCGGCGAGCTCGGGGTTGAACGCGGCGACGTAGTCGCGGACCTCCTCGAACAACCGCGGGTCGTCGATCATGACGCCGCGGTACTCGGCGTTGAACTCCTCGCGGATCACGCGCACTGCGAGCTCGGGCTCGCGGTACAGCAGCGCGGGGCGCTGCGCCTTGGCGGCCTTGGCCTCGATCCGGTGCCACTGGTCGAGGAGCAGCTTCATGTCGGCACGCAGCTCGTCCTCGGTGGCGTGCTCGGCAGCCGTCCGCACGATCAGCCCGTGCTGGTCGGGCTTGACGCGGTCGAGGATCGCCCGCAGCCGCTTGCGCACGTCATCGGGGAGGCGCTTGGAGATGCCGTAGGTGGACGAGTTGGGGATCAGGACCACGAAGCGGCCGGGCAGCGACACCTCCTGGGTGAGCCGGGCGCCCTTGGCGCCGATCGGGTTCTTCGTCACCTGGCAGACGATCATCTGGCGCGCCTTGAGGATGTCCTCGATGCGCGCCGTGCCGCCCTCGTCGATGTCCTCGGCGTCGTACTGCACGTCGCCGCGATAGAGCACGGCGTTCTTCGGCGTGGCGATGTCGACAAAGGCCGCCTCCATCCCCGGCAGCACGTTCTGCACCTTGCCGAGGTAGATGTTGCCGTGGATCTGGCTGACGTCGTCGGCGGGACGACTCACGTAGTGCTCGATCAGGCTGCGCCCCTCGAGCACCGCCACCTGGGTCATGCCCGGTCGCACCTGGACGCACATGAAGAACCTGCCGACCGGCCGACCCTTGCGCTCACGACCACGACGCTGCTCGAGGAAGTCGGGTTCGAGGACCGCCGGCGCCGCGGTGCGACCGCCACGACGACGCTTGCCGCCAGCAGGAGCCCCGGCCTCGGCCCCGGTGGTCGCCTCGTCGGCCTCGGCGCCTGCGGCGGCCCCCTGGGGGGGGCCCCCCCCCCGGCCGCCGCGCGACCCCTCGCGTCCCGCATCACGGCCGCCACCGGAGCGCTTGGCCGTCGACCGGCTGCGCTCGGCGGGTGCCGTCGGCGAGGACGGCGACGACGGTGCCGCGCTCGACTCCGCGGCGGGGGCGGGGCGGGTGTCGCCGATCTGGGGCTTGCGCACGAGCGCCCGCTCGGCCGCCTCGGTCGAGCGGGGACGGCCCTCGCCGAGTCGCTCCGGGAGCTCCTCGGGCTGGACCTGTGGCCGCGGCGCCTTCCCGGACCCGTCCGCACCGCGCTCGTCGAGGTCGCCGTCGGCACCGCTTCCGTGACGATCGCCGTCGTCGAGGTCGCCCTCGGCGTCGGATCCCTCCGGGTTCAGGCCGTCGGGTGCGGTGCCCGTGCCCTTGCGTCGACGCTGGCCACCGCGCGAGCCGCGGCGCCGCTTGCGGCGCTCGGCCTCGGCGGCGTCCACGCCGGCATCGCTGCCGCCGTCATCGGCGCGCGACGTCGGGGCGTCGTCGGGCCCCGAGGTCGGGGCGTCGTCGGTGGTGGGTTCCACATCGTCCATGCAGCGTTCCTTTGCTCATGCGCGTGCCGGACCGGCAAGCGCGGGCACGACGGCCGGCAGCGGGAGTACCTCGCGCCGGACACCGTCGTGGTCGATCCATTGATGGGTTCGCAGGACCCGCACGTCGAGCGGGTCGAGATCGGGGAAGGCCACGGCAGCGAGCTCGCCGGGCCGCAGGGCACGTCCGCTCGTGGCCAACTCGGCCACCAGACGTGTCCCGGTGTCGTCGGGATGCAGTTCGTGGATGGCGGGCCGCACGTCGTCGACGGTCCGCCGCCCCTTGCGCTCGCGCTCGAGGGGGATCTCGGGGCGGGCCAGCAGGTCGAGGGCCGCGAGGACCCGCTCGGCGGTGACCTCCTCGCCCCACAGCTCCCAACGGCTCGAGGTGACGACCTCCTGCAGGGAGACGTCACGGGGTGCGCCGAGCACCGTCACGATGCGGGTGAGTGCCGTGACGTCGATCCCGACGGGCAGCGCCGCCGACAGCAGTGGGGCCAGCTCCGCGGTCAGCGACAGCTCGGCGACCCGGCCGTCCTCGGCCTCGGCCTCGATCGGCCCGAACTGCGCCGCCCAGTCGGGCTCCACGTCGACGTCGAAGTACTCGCCGACCGACTCGGCGCCCGTCGGCAGGGCCAGCCCGAAGCTGATCCGCGGCCGGGGGGTGAAGCCCTCGGAGTGGCGCACGTCCACACCGGCACGGCGCAGCGCACGCTCGACGATCCGGGCCGTGTCGCGGTGGCTGAGGAACCGGACCTTGCCGAGCCGGGTCCATCGGACGCGCAGCTTCATCCGCCGACCCCCACCGGTTCGCTCCGGCTCGCCCCGTGACGAGACGAGGGTGCCGCGACCAGCGTGACCGGGATCTCGCCGCCGCGCGTCAGGTCCTGGCCCGTGCCCTGACTGCCGCCCGCCGGAGGGATCGGCGAGGCGACCACGTGCTCGATGCCGTAGCCGGTGCAGACCCCGCAGTCGTAGCACGGGGTCCACCGGCAGTCCTCGACGCCGCTCTCGGCCAGCGAGGCCTGCCAGTCGTCCCACAGGAAGTCGGGGTGCAACCCCGCGGACAGGTGCGCCCAGGGCAGCACCTCGTCGGCGGTGCGGTGACGGTGGACGTACCAGTCGAGCGAGAGGCCTTCGGCGGCCATCGCCTCGGTCCAGCGACCCAGGTCGAAGCACTCGTTCCACTCCTGGAACGTCCCCCCGGCACGCCAGACCCGTTCGATGACCCGCCCGATCCGTCGATCGCCACGGCTCGCGATGCCCTCGGCGATGCTCGCCGCAGGGTCGTGCCACTTCAGCTGCACCCGATCGGTGCGCTGCGACGCGTCGCGCAGGAGCTGGACCTTGCGAGCCAGCTCGGCTTCGGTGTTCTGCCCGAACCACTGGAACGGGGTGTGGGGCTTGGGGACGAACCCGCCCACGCTGACGGTGACCGAGGCTCGGTTGGTGTGGTGCTTCCCGATCGCCGCGCACTGGCGGGCGAGCTCGGCGATGCCGAGGGTGTCGGCATCGGTCTCGGTGGGCAGACCCGTCAAGAAGTACAGCTTCATCCGCGTCCACCCCTGGGAGAACGCCGAGTCGACCGCGCCGTACAGGTCCTCTTCGGTGATCAGCTTGTTGATCACCGAACGCAACCGCCACGACCCCGCCTCGGGGGCGAAGGTCAGACCGCTGCGGCGACCGTTGTTGACCTCTCCGGCGAGGCCGACGGTGAAGGCGTCGACGCGCAGCGAGGGCAGGTTGATCGTGGTCGTGCCGCAGGAGCCGGGTCGCGCGGCGGCATCTGCGAGCACACCACGCACCACCGGCTCGATGTCGCTGAAGTCGGCCGTCGAGAGCGAGGTCAGGCTGACCTCGTCGTAGCCCGTGCGCGCCAGGCCCTCGCGGACCATCGTGCGCACCTGGTCGCCCGGCCGTTCGCGGACCGGCCGGGTGATCATCCCGGCCTGGCAGAACCGGCAGCCACGGGTGCAGCCCCGGAAGACCTCGACGCTGAGCCGATCGTGGATCACCTCGGTCAGGGGGACGAGCGGTCGGCGCGGGTACGGCCAGTCGCCGAGATCCGCGACGGCGCGCTTGTGGACCACGGCCGGCACGTCGGCGTGACGCGGCTCGATCGCCACGATCGCGTCGCCCTCGTAACTCACCTGGTACATCGAGGGCACGTAGACCCCGGGCACCTTCGCGAGCTCGCGCAGGACGCCGTCGCGGCCGGTACGACCCGAGGCCTTCCACGCTCGCACCACCTCGGTGATCTCCGAGACGACCTCCTCGCCCTCGCCGAGCACGGCCAGGTCGATGAAGTCGGCCAGCGGCTCGGGGTTGAAGGCCGCGTGCCCGCCGATGACGACCAGCGGGTGCTCGGGGCGGCGATCCTCGGCCCGCACCGGCACGCCGGCGAGGTCGATCATGTTGAGGACGTTGGTGAAGACGAGCTCGGACGACAGGTTGAACGCGAGCAGGTCGAACTCGCCCGCGGCGCGGTGGGAGTCGACCGAGAACAGGGGCACCCCGTGCCGACGCAACTGGTCGTCGAGATCTCGCCACGGCGCATAGGTGCGCTCGGCGATCGCGTCGTCGCGCTCGTTGAGGATCTCGTACAGGATCTGCAGCCCCTGGTTGGGCAACCCGATCTCGTAGGTGTCGGGATAGGCCAGCAACCACGCCACGGGGCCGTGGTCGCCGAGCGCCTCGTACCGTGGGGTGAGCGCACCGTCCTCGCACCCGATGTAGCGAGCAGGTTTCTGCACCCGTGCCAGGAGCGGTTCGATCCGCGCCCAGAGTGAAGACATGTCGCCCGGGAGTCTACCCCTCAGCGCATCCGGCGCATGTGGACGCTCTGGACCAGGCCGAACATCGCGAAGTAGGTGATGAGGCTGGAGCCGCCGTAGGAGATGAACGGCATCGGCAGGCCGGTCACCGGCATCACCCCGAGCGTCATGCCGACGTTCTGGAACACCTGCCAGAGCAGCATCGTGAACACACCGGCACAGAGGTACACGCCGAGCAGGTCGCGAGAGAGCGTCGCGATGCGCCAGATGCGGAACAGGGCGAGCCCGAACACCGACAGCAGTGCCACCCCACCGACGAACCCGAACTGCTCGGCGACCGCCGCGAAGGGGAAGTCGGCCCACATCACCGGGATGTCGCGGCCGTTCGTCAGGGGCCCCTGGAGCCACCCCTTGCCCCACATCCCGCCGGTGCCGACGGCACGCACGGCATTGCGGACCTGGAACACGGCGTCCTGCATGGCCGGGTCGTTGGTCTCCTGGTCGAGGAACACCCGCAGCCGCTCGATCTGGTACTGGTTCACGAGTCGGCCGATGAACGCGGCCGCCACGGTGGCCACCGCCAGGAAGCTGACCAGGGCGATGTAGCGAGGCTTGGCGCCGGCCACCAACAGCACGCCCATGGCCATCGCCACGAGCACCGAGGCCGACCCGAGGTCGGGCTGCAGCACGACGAGCACCGTCGGCGCGCCGACGAGCATCAGCCCGCCGAGGAACCGCGGGTAGCTCACCTCGTCGCTGCGCTCGTCGGCCAGGTAGGCGGCGAGCACCAACAGGGTGGTGAACTTCGCCAGCTCGGCCGGCTGGAAGTTGATCGGGCCGAGGTCGAACGAGATGCGGTCGGCACCGGTGACCTGGCCGACCAGGAAGAGCAGCGCGAGCAGCACCAGGGTGAACCCATAGAAGAATCGGGCGCGCTCCTTCAGCCACTCGTAGTCGACCGACATCACGGCGACCATCACGACGCTGGCCGCGATCGCGAAGACCACCTGCCGGGTCGCGAACGCGAACGGGTCGTCGATCACCCGGGTCCGCGACGCCGAGAACACCACGAAGCAGCCGGCCACGGTGAGGACCGACTGGGCGACCAGCAGGAGCCAGTCGACGTTGCGGCTCGGGTCGGCCGGGCTCGAGCGGATGTTGCCGAGCCCGCTGTCGGGGCGGCGGCCGAGCATCGGGATGGTCACGACGGACCCCGATCGCTCATTCGGCAGCGACCACCCCACCGCCAAAGCGGGTGTTGAAGCACGAGGTGTCGGCGAGCCCTCGTGCCGGTGCCGCCACCGTGCTCGACAGGTCGAGCGGATCCGAGACCGTCACCTCGTCGATCGGGGCCAGGCCCGAGAGCGCCAGGAAGATGCACTTGACCACCGGAGCCGCGGCCTGGGACCCGTAGCCCGACTTCTCGAGGTAGGCGGCGGTCACGTAGGGGTGAGCCGGGTCGATGCTGAAGGCCGCGAAGGCCGAGGAGTCGTTCCACGGGTAGTTGTTGAAGCCCTGCGCCGTGCCGGTCTTGCCGGCCACCTGGATCGCCGAAGCGGGGTAGTCGTAGAAGAGCTTCTCGCCGGTGGTCGAGTGGTAGAAGTCGGAGGTCACCCCGGCGCCCGGGATGACCACCCGACGGAGCCCGTTGACGATCGACTGGTGGTACTCGGGTTCGAACACGATGCGCTCGAGCAGCTCGGGCCGGTCGAACGACTCGTGGATCGTGCCCGCCCCGAGGTCGGCGAAGCCCGGATCGGCGTCGGGGACACCGGGCTCCCACACCGCCTCGACGATGCGTGGCCGGTACAGGAAGCCGTTGTTCGCGATCGCCGCGTACCCGTTCGCGAGCTGGATCGGCGTAGCCGAGAGCAGACCCTGGCCGATCGCCAGCTGCACGTTGTCGCCGGCGTAGTAACCGCGACCCTCGTCCTCGGTGATGATCCCGCGCTCCGCGTAGTCGCGCTTGAGCTCGGCGTCGGGCACCGTCCCGTCGAACTCGAAGGGCAGTTCGATGCCGGTGTCGGCGCCGAACCCGAACCGCTCGACCTCCTCCTGGAGGACCGGATCGCCGCCGTTGTTGACCAGGATCTCCTCGCCGATGCGGTAGAAGAAGGCGTCGCTCGACACGGCGAGCGCATCCTCGACGTCGACCTGGCCGTAGACGCACGGCCGACCGGTCCCCAGGCAGGTGGCGTTGCGGTAGACGCAACGCACGAGGCCCGCCTCGCACAGGTCCTGGTCGACCGAGAACATCTGGTAGGTCCCGGTGTCGGTGTAGGAGTCGGTGGTGGTGATGAGACCCGAGTCGAGGGCCGCGAACGCGGTGAACGGCTTGAACGTGGAGCCCAGGTTGTACCGACCCTGGATGGCGCGGTTGACCAGGATCGACTGGTCGGGGTCGTCGCTCGGGGGGAAGATCTGCTCGAACTTGTTGATCGACAGACCTGCCTCGAACCAGCGGTTGTCGAACGTCGGGTAGCTGGCGAGCGCGAGCACCGAGCCGTCGTCCCAGTCCATCGTGACCACCGAGCCCGCTGGCGCCTTGTACGGCACCTGCTCGGGCAGTGTCGGGTCCATCCGCTCACGGGTGCCGTCGGGACGGGTGATCTCGGGGTTGGGCGCCAGCTGCGTGCGCCGCAGGTTGAGGGTGGTCTCGAGGGCCTGCTCGGCGTACTGCTGCAGGTCGAGGTCGATCGTCAGCTGGATGTCGTAGCCGTTGATCGGCGGGACCTCCTCGATCAGCCGCACCGGCCGGTTCGCCGCGTCGACCTCGTAGACCCGACGACCCCACTGACCGTGCAGCAGCTCCTCCATCGACAGCTCGATCCCGAACTGGCCGACCCGCTCGTTGAGCAGGTAGCCCCGATCTCGGTAGGCCTCGGCCTGCTCACGGGTGATGGCACCCATGTAGCCGACCACGTGTGCGGCGAGCGGCGCGTACGGGTAGACGCGCCGCCACTCGGTGAGCACCGCCACGCCCGGGAAGTCCTCGGAGCGCTCGAGCAGGGCGATCGCCGTGGGCTCGTCGATGTCCTCGCGCACGGGCATGGGGAGGAACGGGCTGTAGACGTCGCTCTGGAAGCGGGCCTCCATCTCCTCGATCGGCACGTCGATCCACCCCGAGAGCCGGCGGAAGATCTCGTCGCGATCGTCCTTGCGTCGCAGCACCTGCCAGTCCACCGCGACGGTGAGCACGCGCTCGTTGTCGGCCAGCACGCGACCGTCGGCGTCGAAGATGCGCCCACGCTCGGGGAGCAGCGGCACGGTCCGCGTCTTGGCGGCGGTGACGCGGGCCTGGAGGTCGGAGGCCTGCACGGTCTGCAGGAACCACAGCCGAACGCCGATGAGCCCGAACAGGATCACGCCGACGAGCGCGAGGACACCCAGCCGGGTCGCGCGCTTGTCAGCAGCCATCCGACCAGTCTGCTCCGTGATCGGCGGCCTGTGGCCGCACCCCCGACGTCGCCTCCGTCACCATCGCACCGGTCGCGGACGTCCTCACGCGGCCGGCATCTTCCACTCGGCGGTCTTGAGGCGCATGGTCCAGCGCGCCAGCGGCGCGAGCGCCACCGAGAGGATCCCCGACGAGACCGCGACGACCAGCACGATGCCCGGCAGACGATCGCTGAGCACGTCGGTCTGTCCGATGAAGGTGCGCACCACGGGCACCATCAGCTCACCGACCGCCGCGCCGAGGGTGGCGAACCCCGCGACCAGCCACCAGCGCGTCTCGATGTTGACCAGGGCGAAGGTCCCGGCCACCAGCCCGCCGATGCCCATGCTGATCGAGGACGAGCCGATCGGGGTGCCGGCGCCCAGGTCGAGCATCGCGCCGAGCAGGAACCCGGTCAGCACGCCCGACTCGAGCCCGCCCACCGCCCCGGCCGTCACGGCGAAGGCCAGCACGATCTGCAGGGCGACGCCGAAGGGGCGGTGGTCGGCGAGCACCGTCATCTGGATCGCGACGAGGATCAGCCCGACCGGCAACAGCCGTGCCGCCCGACTCTGCAGGAACGCGGCGATCATCCGCCGGCCTCCGCCGGCGGCTTGTACCGCACCACCCGCACGAACTGCAGGCTCGACAGATCGGCGCTGGTGTCGATCTCGAGGATCGTCCCCTCGGCGCCCGGTCGCTGGATCAGGTTCGCCACCACGCCGACCGGGATCCCGGCCGGCGCGAGGCTCGTGCGACCGCCGGTGGTGAAGATCGCGTCGCCGACCTTGGGCCTCCCGAACGTGGGGGTGTCGGCGATGAACGTCACCCGTGGCAGACGGTCGGCCCCCTGACCCTGGAGGACCCCCGTCTCGCGCTCGACCACGCGCAGCGGGACCGTGGTGGTCGTGGTGGTGGATGACGTCGTGGTCGACCCGTCCTCGGCCGAGAGCACCTCGGGGGTGGGCGCCGAGGTCCCGGTGACGTCGCCCGGAACGGTCTCCCCGGTCTCGGCGGTCTCACTCGTCTCGGCCGGCGGCACGCTCGAGGTCGGCGAGACCGGGGCGAGCGGATCGCGGAACGGCAGGGTGCTGCTCGTGGTCGTGGTCGACAGGTCGTCGACGGTCGCGCCGCTCGGCACCGTCGAGGGTGGGGTGGTCGTCGGCGCGTCGGTCTCCTCGGACAGGATGCGGACCGGCACCGCGTAGCGGGTGTCGGTCACGAGCATCACCAGGCTCGTGCGGGGGAAGACCCGGGTGATCTTGCCGACGAGCCCGGCCTCGTTCACCACGGCCATCCCGACCTCGATGCCGTCGAGGCTGCCACGGTCGATCTCGATGACCTGGTCGAGGTTGGTGGGCGAGGCGCCGATCACCTGGGC
The DNA here is from genome assembly GCA_964428115.1 of uncultured Ilumatobacteraceae bacterium. Classification (GTDB taxonomy): domain Bacteria; phylum Actinomycetota; class Acidimicrobiia; order Acidimicrobiales; family Ilumatobacteraceae; genus CAYRXQ01. The sequence continues at coordinate 2,008 of CAYRXQ010000090.1, read as the reverse complement.
CGTGACCGTGGGGATGTTGGCCAGTGCCTCGAGCTCGTTCAGCGCGAGGAGCTGCTGGTTCTCGACGAGCGCCTTGCGGGCGGCGATCTCGGCACCACGCTGCGCGTCGATCTGCTCCTGGAGGCGCCGGTTCTCGGCGACGAGCTCGTCGAACTCGGTGATGCCGCGCCAGGCGTTGGAGACCGGACGGGTCGCCACGTCGATCGCCGTGCGCACCGGGGACAGCACGAGCGAGAACCCCGAGCGGGCGGTGTCGAACACCGCGTTCCCCCGCAGGTCGAGGGTGAGGAGGAGGACGGCGGTGAGCAGCAGGGCGATGATCACCCGCCGACGGCCGACCGGACGCAGGGCCATGGGACGGGACGCGTCAGTCGTCGCCGCCGAGCGACATCAGCCCCCGCATCGCATCGATGTTCTCGAGGGCCCGACCGGACCCGATGACCACGCTGTAGAGCGGCTCCGGCGCGATCCGGATCGGCATCCCCGTCTCGTGCGCCAGGCGCTCGTCGAGTCCGCCGAGCAGCGCCCCACCACCGGTGAGGGTGATGCCGTCTTCCATGATGTCGGCGGCGAGCTCGGGTGGTGTCTTGTCGAGGGTGGTCTTGACGGCGTCGACGATCGCCGCGACGGGCTCGGCGAGTGCTTCACGCACGTGCTCGGTCGTGAGCTGGATGGTGCGCGGCAGACCGCTCACGAGGTCGCGGCCACGGATGTCGGCCGTGAGCTCCTCCTCCATCGGCCAGGCCGAGCCCATCTGGATCTTGATCTCCTCGGCGGTGCGATCACCGATCGCCATGGAGAACTCCTTCTTCACGTACTGCAGCACCGCGTCGTCGAGCTCGTCGCCAGCGACGCGCACCGACTGCGCCGTCACGATGCCGCCGAGCGAGATGACCGCCACCTCGGTCGTCCCGCCGCCGATGTCGACGATCATGTTGCCGCTGGGCTCGTGGACCGGCAGATCGGCCCCGATGGCCGCGGCCATCGGCTCCTCGATGATGTGGACGGGCTTGCGCGCTCCCGCGTACTCCGCCGCGTCCTGCACGGCGCGCTGCTCGACCCCGGTGATGCCCGAGGGCACGCAGATGATCATCCTCGGCTTGGACCACTTGCTCGCGTGCACCTTCTGGATGAAGTAGCGGAGCATCTTCTCGCAGACCTCGAAGTCGGCGATGACCCC
>CAYRXQ010000090.1:0-818 GCA_964428115.1 uncultured Ilumatobacteraceae bacterium | reverse complement strand
AGCGGACGGATGGCCTTGATGTGGTTGGGCGTACGCCCCATCATGCGCTTGGCCTCGAGGCCGACCGCGACCGGTCGACCGTCGTTGATGTTGATGGCGACGACCGACGGCTCGTCGAGCACGATGCCGAGGCCTCGCGCGTAGATGAGGGTGTTCGCGGTGCCGAGGTCGATCGCGAGGTCGCGACCGAGGCTCAGTGGGTTGTTGCGAGCCACAGTGGCTCCTCCCAGCGTTCGTGGTGCGGTCCGGGGCGGGGACCGCGATTCGAGAAATGTTACAGATTCGGGAAGAAGATCCCGATCTCGCGCTCGGCGGAGTCCAGCGAATCGCTGCCGTGGACCAGGTTCTCGGTGAACAGGATCCCGAGGTCGCCACGGATGGTGCCGGGAGCCGCCGTGCGCGGGTTGGTGGCGCCCATCATCGCACGCACGACCTCCCACGTGTTCTCGGGGCCCTCGAGCACCAGCGCCACGACCGGGTTGCGGCTCATGAAGGCCACCAGATCGGCGTAGAAGCCCTTGCCCACGTGCTCCTCGTAGTGGCGCTCGAGCGTGGCCGCATCGAGGGTGCGCAGCTCGAGGGCGACGATCGACAGGCCCTTGGCCTCGAACCGGGAGAGGATGGCGCCCACGAGGCCGCGCTCCACGGCGTCGGGCTTGAGCAGGACCAGCGTGCGATCGGACATCCTCCCGAGGCTATCGGCCGTTCCCAACCCGGTGTCAGACACGCTGCAGCTCCCCGCGCTGCAGCTCCCAGCCGGTGTCAGACACGCTGCAGCTGCCGCGCTGCAGCTCGCCGTGACCGGTTGCCGGTCGACT
>CAYRXQ010000089.1:0-11310 GCA_964428115.1 uncultured Ilumatobacteraceae bacterium | reverse complement strand
CGACGACGCGGTGGCCACCACCTGGCGGTCGCTCTCCTCGCGGGCGTTCACAGCTGCTCGCACCGGTACGGTGCACCTGAACCTGCCGTTCCGCGAACCCCTCGTCGGCGACCCCGGGCCACTCCCGCCGCCGCTCGTCGCCGCCGGAGCCGAGAGTTCGGCGGACGACGCCACGGTGTCAGACACCGTGGGGGTGGCGGTGTCTGACACCGGGGACGTCGCGGCCCAGGTGCTTGTGGGTCTGCGGGGCCAGCGCGGGGTCATCCTCGCCGGCGGACGCAGTGGGGTGAGCGCTGCCCAGGTCCAGGCGCTGTCGGACCGTACGGGGTGGCCCGTCGTGGCCGACCCGATCAGCGCCATGCGGGCGCTGCCGGGCGCGATCTCCATGGCTGACGCGATCCTGCGGCACCCCGGGTTCGCCGACGCGCATGTGCCCGAGGTGATCGTCCGAGTCGGTCGGCCCGCTGCCTCCAAGGTGCTCACCCAGTGGGCGGCCGCCGCCGTGCGCGTTCATGGCGCGGTCATGGTGCAGGTCGGTGGACCTGGCGTGATCGACCCGGATCACACCGTCGCCGCGCGGCTGGGGATCGAGCAACTGCTCGCGCTCGCCGGGGCGGGAGCGCTGGGCGACGCCACCGGGACCCCGTGGGCCAGTCGCTGGCGCCACGCCGACGAACGTGCCCGGGCCGCCATCGACGAGGTGCTCGACGGCTACAGCACGCCGACCGAGCCGGCCGTCGCCCGTGCCGTGGCGAGCGTCGCAGCGGCACCCTCGATGACCGCTGAGGTGGTCGTGTCGTCCTCCATGCCGGTGCGCGACCTCGAGTGGTACGGCGGGCCCGAGGCCCGTGCTCATGCCAATCGGGGGGCGAACGGGATCGACGGGGTCACCTCCACCGCCATCGGCCGGGCGCTGGCCGGGCACCGGACCGTGCTGCTGACCGGCGACGTCGCGTTCCTCCACGACAGCGGTGCGCTGATCGCGCTGGCCGATCGCGAGGTCGACCTGCGGATCGTCGTGGTCGACAACGACGGCGGCGGGATCTTCTCGTTCCTGCCCCAGGCCGAAGCGCTCCCCGGCGACCGCTTCGAGCGGCTGTTCGGCACCCCGCACGGCACCGACCTCGTCGGCCTCGCCACGGCGCACCGGTTGCCGGCACGAACGGTCTCGAGCATCGAGGAGCTCACGGCCGAGCTCCACCTGCCCGGCCCCCGAGTCGTGCACGTGCGGACCGATCGCCGCGCCAACGTCACCGTGCACGCCGAACTGCACGCCGCCGTCGCCGCCGTCCTCGACCGTCGCCCCTGACCCGCACCTCCAGCACCGCCAGCTGCAGCGCCGGCAGCTGCATCGCCGGCAGCTGCAGCGGTGTCTGACACCGGCGCGGCCAGCGGACCTGCAGCGCTGGCAGCTGCAGCGTGTCTGACACCGGGCGCGGTTGGTCAGGGGCGGACGAGGGCCGAGAGCATGGCCTGGAACTTGGCCTGGGTCTCGGCGAGCTCGGCCAACGGTTCGCTGTCGGCGACGATCCCGCCGCCGGCCACCAGGCGCGCCGAACGACGGTCGTCGGACAGCTCGGCGCATCGGATCGCCACGGCCCACACGCCTTCGCCGCGGGCGTCGACCCACCCGACCGCCCCGCCGTAGCGGCCTCGCTCGAACCCCTCGGTCGCTGCGATCAGCGCGAGTGCCTCGTCGCGCGGGTACCCGCCCAGGGCGGGGGTGGGGGAGAGCGCCCGGACCAACTCGACCACGTCGGGGGCCGGTGCCGACAGCCGACCCTCGACCTCGCTGCCGAGGTGCTGGACGTTGGCCACGGTCACGATCGAGGGTTCGGGCTGCCAGTCGAGGTAGCTCACCCACGGCAGCAGCGTGTCGTGCACCATCTCGACGACGACCCGGTGCTCGACCTGGTTCTTGGTGCTCGCTACGAGCTCTTCGGCGATGCGTCGGTCGAGATCGACGTCGCCGGTCCGGGGAGCGGTGCCGGCCAGCGGATGCGACCGCACCACACCGTCGCGGACCGAGACGAGCAGCTCGGGCGACGCGCCGATGAACCCGTCGACCGAGAACCGGTGACTCGACCCGAAGGAGGACTTGAGGCGCCGCAGCACGGCGTGTACGTCGATCGGATCGCTGCTGGTGACCATGATCGGTCGGGCGATCACGGCCTTGGTGATGGCACCCGCCCGCACGGCGTCGCGCGCCGACGTCACGGCATCGAGGTAGTGCGCCACGGCGACGCCGGGCTCGATCCGGTACGAGGACGCCGTGGGCACCGGATCCTGCTCCGCTGCCAACTGGAGGAGATCCGCTCGGTCGGGATCGTGGGGCTCGTCGGTGCCACCGTGCACGGTGGTGACCCACGTTCGCCCGTCACCCGGCTTGTGCACCACCACCGCCGGGACGACGAGCTCGGCGGCCGACCCGGGGAGGAAGGGCACGCAACCGAGTGCGATCGGGCCGAGTCCCGACCGATCGGGATCCTCGTGGGCGATACCCGCGAGCATCGTGGCCGCATCATCCGCGCCGACCCGGGTCGCGACGCCACGACCCGCCACGCCGATGCCCTCACGCACGAAGAGGTAGCCATCGGACCGGGCGACGTCGTTCAGGTCGACGACCAGGTCGTCGGGGAGCGCACGGGTCGTGGCCGTCAGCGCGGTCAAGGTCGTGGCCCTCTGCTCAGGAGCGCGTGCCGAGCAGCAGCTGCGTGATGCCGCCCGAGAGCTGATGGTGGCTGGCATCCGCGAAGCCCGCCGATCGCAGCGCAGCGAGCATCTCTTCGCGCGACGGCAGGTAGGCGACGCTCTTGGGGAGGTAGCGGTACGCGCCCGGGTCCGAGAGCCAGCCGCCGATGCGGGGCACGACCTTGCCGAAGTAGATGCCGTTGCCCCACCGGACCACGCGGTTGCTCGGCACCCCGACGTCGAGCAGGGCGATGCGTCCACCGGGTCGTACGACGCGGCCGAGCTCGTCGAAGAACGCCGGCAGCTCCACGAGGTTGCGCAGCGCGAACCCGCACGTGACCCCGTCAACCGACCCGTCGGGGACCGGGAGCCGCAGGATGTCGGCCTGGACGCGCGGCGCACCCGACCGATCGGCCGACAGCATCCCGAAGCTCAGGTCCATCGAGATCGGCACGTGTCCGGCTCGCTCCAGGTCGACGCACAGATCACCGGTGCCGCTGGCCAGGTCGAGCACCCGGCTGCCCGGTGGAAGGCGCAGATCGCGCACTGCTCGCCGCCGCCAGCGGACGTCGAGACGGAAGGTCATGATCCGGTTCACGAGGTCGTAGCGCGGCGCGATCGTGTCGAACATCTCGCGCACGGCGTGGACCTTGTCGTCGCCCGCAGGCAGGGTGTCGCGGTCCCACGGGCGCTGCGTCTCGGTCACCCCGCCGAGGCTACTGGCGGGCTCGCCCACCGTCGCCCGGAGCGGCCGTGAGCGGGCCCGTCGAGGGGTCGGGTTCGTCGGCACCGGGCTGCTCGGGCGAGGATGGACGCCGGTCGACGGGGGTCGTCGATCGTCCGTCGAGCGTCCCGGGGGTCCCTGCTCATGATCGATTTCACCTTCGCACCCGAGGTGGAGGTCGTCCGCCTCAAGGTCCGCGAGTTCATGGACACCCGGGTCCGCCCCGAGTGGGAGTCGATCGACCAGTCCGATCGGGCCCAGCTCATCGGCACCATCGCCAAGCTCCGCAAGGAGGCCAAGGAGGTGTGGGGGCTGTGGCTGCCCCACATGCCGCCCGAGTGGGGTGGCATGGGCCTCGGCCCCACGGCGATGGCCGCGGTCTCGGCCGAGGCGGCCAAGGTCGGCATCGGCCCGTTCGTGCTCAACGCCCAGGCGCCCGACGAGGGCAACCAGCACACGCTGCTGCACTGGGGCACCGACGAGCAGAAGGACACGTACCTCCGGCCGCTCTGCGAGGGGACCGCCCGGTCGTGCTTCGCGATGACCGAGCCCGAGGTGGCGGGCTCCGACCCCACGCTGATCAAGACCTTCGCCTACCGCGACGGCGACGAGTGGGTCGTCAACGGTCACAAGTGGTTCATCTCGGGTGCCCGCGGCGCGAAGTTCGCCCTCCTGGTGGCCCGGACCGAGGAGGACCCCGACCTGCCGCAGGCGGCGAACACCTGCTTCATCGTCGACCTGCCCAGCGAGGGCTGGAACATCGTCCGCGACGTCCACACCATGTCGGGCGGGCACAACCACTGCGAGATCCTCATCGAGGACCTCCGGGTCCCGCACGCCAACATGCTCGGCGGCCAGGGCCAGGGCCATCTGCTCGGCCAGTACCGGCTCGGTCCGGCACGCTTGGCGCACTGCATGCGGTGGATCGGTCAGGCCGAGATCGCGCTCGACATGATGGTCGCCCGGTCGCTCGAGCGGTTCAGCCACGGCTCGCTGCTCGCCGAGAAGCAGGGCATCCAGTGGCTGATCGCGGACTCCTCGGTGGAGCTCTACCAGTGCAAGCTGATGGTGCTGCACGCGGCCTATCAGATCGAGCACGGCATGGACTTCACCTCGGTCGTGTCCATGGCGAAGCACTTCGTGGCGAACAGCCTGTGGCGGATCATCGACCGGGCCATCCAGGTCCACGGAGCGCTCGGGTACTCCACCGACACGCCGCTGGCGCACATGTTGCAGCAGGCCCGCTGGGCCCGATTCGCCGACGGCGCCGACGAGATCCACCAGATGCGGATCGCGCAGCGCACGATCGCGGCCTACAAGGACTTCGGGACCACCAAGAAGGCCACCGGCGACCTGCCGCTGTAGACGCGCAGACGCCGCCGGCCCGACGCACGGGTTGTGCATCGAACCGGCGGCGTCGGTGCGGTGGTCAGTCGTTGCCCGACTCGTCGACGTCGACGTTGACGTCGACCTCCTCGGGCACGATGCCGTCGTCGTTGACGTCACCGCCGTCGAAGGCGCCGAAGGCGAACAGCCCGATGATCACGGCGAAAACCGCCGCGACCAGGATGCCGACGATCACGCCAGCACCCATCCCACCGCCGCCGCTCGGCGACGTGTGGACCACTTCTCGTTCGATGATCTCGCGGTCTGCCATGGTGCGCTCTCCCTGTGGAACGGCGGGCCCCGTGGAGCCCGCCTCGATGGATGACCCGGGGTCACCCGGACGAGGGAGAGGTACCCACCGGTCGGCGACGGTCAAACATCGCCGCACCGCGGCGGCAGCCGAACCGGAGGGTCAGGCGCCGACGGGGGCGGTGGGGGTGAACCGCACCGGGAGTCGCTTGACGCCCCCGACGAGCGGCACGCCGGCGGCCTCGAGGTGCTCGGCCTCGCCGACGACCTCGATGTCGGGCAGACGGGTGAGCAGCTGGCGGAAGACCACCGAGAGCTCGCGTCGAGCCAGGTGGGCCCCGAGGCAGAAGTGGGGTCCGGGGCCACCGAATCCGACGTGGTTGTTGGGCTGCCGGCGCACGTCGAAGGTGTCGGGGTTCTCGAACACCCGCGGGTCGCGGTTGGCCGCGCCGTAGAACATGATCATCCGGTCGCCCTCGTCGAAGTCGTGGCCCGACAGGGTCACGGGCCGGGTGACGGTCCGGCGCATGAACGTGACGGGCGAGGCGACGCGGACGATCTCCTCGACGGCCGACGGGGTGACGGCCTCGAGGTCGTCCTGCCAGATCCGCCGCTGCTCGGGGTTCTTGGCCAGCAGGTCCATGCCGAGCGAGGTGGCGGTGCGCGTCGTGTCGTTGCCGGCGACGGCGAGGAGGATGAAGAACGGCGCGACCTCCTCGGGGGTCAGCATCTCCTCGCCGAGGGTGTTGTGCACGAGGGCCGAGGTGAGGTCATCGGTGGGTTCCTTGCGGCGCTTGGCGGCGAGCTCGTCCATCAGCGCTGTCAGGGTCATGCCGGCCTCGAGCATCGCGGCGAAGGGCTCCTTGCCGCCGAGGAACTCCGGGTCGCCGGCGCCCAGGATCACGTTGGTGGCATCCAGCACCGTCTGGAACTCGCTGCGGGGGATGCCCATCATGTCGCAGATCACCAGGAGTGGGAACGGCTGCGAGATCACCTCGACCAGGTCGGCCTCGCCGCGCTCGCACATGGCGTCGATGACCTCGGTGCAGATGGTCTCGACCGAGTCGAGCACGCTCTGGAGTGCCTTGGGGGTGAACGACCGGGCCACGATCGAGCGCTGGCGGAAGTGGCGGGGGTCGTCCATCGTGATGAACGACCCGAAGTACTCCATGGCCTCCGAGGGCATGTCGACGATCGAGATCGAGCCGCGGCCCGAGCAGAACTCCTGGGGTCGTCGGCTCACCTCGGTGAGCTCGTGGTAGCGGGTGACCGCCCAGTACTCGTCGACCTCGCCGGTCAGCCCGTTGAGGATGGACGACCTGGTGAAGGGAGCGACCTCGCGCATCGCGGCGAAGTCGTCCATGCGCGCCTGGAGCGGTCGGCGCCAGAACTCGGGGTGGTCGAGGGTGAGTCGGGTGTCGGTCATCGGCGGCGAGGCTAATGCGAACGTCGGTCGCGTGTCGTCTCGAGGCCGTCGAGGAACGCGGCGAGCCCGAAACGGAAGACGTCCTCGGCGGTCGGCCCGCCCGCCGAGCGCACCGCCTCGGGCTCCAGCGAGCGCCCGGTGCCGAAGTACACGCTGCCGAGCACGAAGTCGACGAGCGCGAGGTACGCGGGGATCGCGACGTGCGGAGGATGGCCGGCGTCGAGGAGGCACTGGATCGCGTGATCGGTGCCCCGTCGGGCGTTCGGACCGAGCAGCGGCGCTGCGGCGAGGGCCGAGAGCAGGTTCGGGTGGGCACGCAACACCTCGCGGAGACCGACCGCCAACTCCTCGACCCGACTCCGGCCGTCGAGGTGCGCGGGCGGGTACTCGACCTCGCCGATCACGTGGTCGACCACGATCGCGAGCAGCTCCTCGCGGCTTGCGACGTGGCGGTACAGCGAGGCGCTCGCCGTGGACAGCTCCGCTGCGAGGTGCCGCATCGTCAACGCGTCGAGGCCTTCCCGGTCGATGACGGCCAGCGCCGCATCGACGACGCGTTCGACGGTCAACCCCTCGGCTCGTGGCCGCCGACGTCGCAGGCGGGTCTCGTGCTCGTCCCACCACTCGATCGATCCGACGGCCGGTCGGGTCGGTTCGTCGGAGTCCTGCATCGACACGAGCCAACCACATCCCACCGTCCCGATCGGCACCACGATCGCTCGTACTCTGTCGCGGGTGACGTTCCGGTTCGGCCTGCAGATCTCGTCCCTCGACTCGGCCGAGCTGATCGGGCGGGCGCGGGCCGCCGAGGCGGCCGGGTTCGACGTCGTGCTGATGGCCGACCACGTCGGCGCCCGCGGGCCGTCACCGATGCCGGCGCTGGCAGCGATCGCCGCCTCGACGAGTTGGATCCGGCTCGGGACCCTGGTCGTCAACGCCGACATGCGCTCGCCGGTCCACCTGGCATGGGAGGCCTCGACCCTGGATCACCTCTCGGGCGGCCGCTTCGAGCTCGGCCTGGGCGCCGGCCACACCCCCCAGGAGTACGCGGCCTGTGGGATCACGATGGATCCACCCAGGGTCCGCAAGGAACGACTGTGCGAGGTGGTCGAGCTGGTCCGGCGGCTCCTCGACGGTGAGGTCGTCACCAGCGACGGCCCGCACCATCGGATCGCCGAGGCCGCGGTGCCGCGCAGCATCCAGGACCGGCTGCCGATCCTCGTCGGCGGGAACGGCGACGCACTGCTCGCACACGCCGCTCGCCACGCCGACAGCGTCGGGCTCCAGGGGCTCGGTCGCACCGGGCCCGACGGGCACTCGCACGCCGTGCGGTGGGACCCGGTCTGGCTCGACGAGCAGGTGGCACGGATCCGCTCGGCCGCCGTCGAGTTCGGCCGCACCGACGGCGGCCCCGAGCTGGGTGCGCTCGTCCAGATGGTCCGGATCACCGACGACCGCGAGGCCGCGATCGCCGAGATCTGCGAGCAGGTGCCCACCCTCGACCCCGAGCATGCCCGTGCGACGCCCTACCTCGCGGTGGGGACCGTCGACGAGATCGTGGCCCAGTTCCTCGCGGCCCGTGAACGGTGGGGCATCACCTACCTGCAGGTTCGCGACCTCGAGGGGTTCGGCCCCGTGGTCGAGGGGCTGCGCGCCGCAACGGCGGCGTGAGCCCTCAGGCCGGGGTCGCCGCGACCTGCTTGGCCCAGCGGTAGTCGGCCTTGCCCGAGGGCGAGCGCACCACGTCGTCGACGAACACGATCGCCTTGGGCAGCTTGTACCGGGCGATGTGCCGCTCGGCCTCGCGCAGGATCGCCGCCTCGTCGGTCGCGTACCCCTCGCGGATCCGCACCACGGCGACGACCTCGTTGCCCCATCGCTCGCTCGGGCGACCGGCGACGACACAGTCGTACACCGCCTCGTGGGCCTTGATCGCAGCCTCCACCTCTTCGGCGAAGATCTTCTCCCCACCCGAGTTGATGGTCACCGAGTCGCGGCCGTGCAGCTCGACGGTGAGATCGGCGCGCAGCCGGGCGCGGTCACCGGGCACGGCATACCGGACGCCGTCGATCACTGGATAGGTCCGGGCGGTCTTGGCGGCATCGCCGAGGTAGCCGAGCGCGAGGCGGCCGCTCTTGGCGAGCCAACCGAGCTCGTCGTGGCCGGGCTCGAGCACGCGGTCGAGGTCCTCGGACAGCACGTGGTTGCCGGGCGCGAGCTCGAAGGTGCCGGTCGTGGCACCGCCGCCCACCGACACGTGCGAGACCTGCCCGCCGGCCTCCGACGACCCGAGCCCGTCGACGATCATCAGCGTGGGAAGGTGACCGAGGAACTCGTCCTTGAGGTTGGCCGACAGCGGCGCGCCGCCCGAGAGCAGCACGTTCAGACTCGACAGGTCGTACGACCGACGGTCGAGTTCGTCCAGCAGCGGTCGGGCGAACGCGTCGCCGACGATCAACAGGAAGTTGAGCTGTTCGCGCTCGATCAAGCCCCACACGTCGACGGGGTCGAGCCGCTCGGGGACCGCCTGGACGAACACGGTGCCGCCGCCGAGCCAGGTGCGAAAGCTCATCCAGTGACCGGCGCCGTGCATGAACGGCGGCGCCAGGAGCGCCCGCAGTCCGGTGTTCGCCTCGGCAACGACCTCCTCCAGCGTGGTGGCCGTCTTGGAGCCGCCGAAGCACTCGACCATCGCGTCGCCGTTGCGCCACATCACGCCCTTGGGCATGCCGGTGGTGCCGCCGGTGTAGAGGATGTAGAGGTCGTCGGGGCTCCACGTGACCGGCGGGCGCTCGGGCGACGCAGCGGCGAGGGCATCCTCGTACCAGACGGCGCCGGGCAGCAGCTCGTGGCCCGAGTCGTCGGCAACCTGCAGGATGACGCGCAGCCGGGGCACGTCGGGCAGGACCTCGGCGAGCACCGGAGCGAAGCGGGAGTGGACCACCACGGCCGTGGCCTGCGAGTCGGTCAGCAGGTAACGCAGCTCCTCGGCCACGTAGCGGTAGTTGACGTTGAACGGCGCCACCCGGGCCTTGATGGCGCCGAGCATGCACTCGAGGTACTCGTTGCCGTTGTGCAGGTAGATCGCGAGGTGGTCCTGCCCCGACTCGTGACCGGCCAGCTCGGATCGTTCGGTGTGGCAGCCGAGCCCGGCTCCGAGGAGGTGGTTTGCGAGGCGCCGCGTCCGTTCGGTGACGTCGGCCCACGTCAGCCGGAGGTCGCGGAAGACCAGGCACTCGGCATCGGGTCGCGTCGCTGCGATCGCCTCGTGGACCTCGGCCAGGGAGAGCTCGGGCGGTGCTGCAGGGGTCGGCTCGGTCACGGGTTGCAACCTAGAGAGGATGTGCCCGACGTCACGAATCCTGCCCGCAGGCCAGCGCGTGGGGTGTGGCGTGACCGGCAGGCGTACCGTGGACCCCATGTCGCAACCGGAGATCGTGTTCGGGGCCTTCATGCCCCAGGGGTGGAAGATGGAGCTGGTGTCGGTCGACGGCGCCGCCGCGAAGTGGGACACGGCGGTCTCGATCGCGCTGCGTGCCGAGGAGCTCGGCTACGACTCGATCTGGGTGTACGACCATGTGCACAACGTGCCGCGTCCGGCCCACGAGGCCGTGTTCGAGTGCTGGACGACGATCGCGGCCATCAGCCAGCTGACGTCGACGATCCGTCTGGGTCAGATGGTGGGCTGCAACAGCTACCGGAACCCGGCCCTGCTCGCGAAGATCACCTCGACCGTCGACGTGATCTCGGGCGGCCGCCTCGAGTGGGGGATCGGCGCCGGGTGGTACGAGAACGAGTACCGCGGCTACGGCTACGAGTTCCCGGCACCCAAGGACCGGATCGGCATGCTCGAGGAGTCGGTCCAGATCGTGACCTCGATGTGGAGCCAGACCGAGACCACGTTCAAGGGCAAGTACTACGACGTGTCGCGCGCCAACTGCGACCCCAAGCCCCTGCAGTCACCGCGCCCTCCGGTGTGGATCGGCGGCGGTGGTGAGCAGCTCACCCTGCGAGTGGTGGCCAAGTACGCCGACTGCTCGAACTTCGGTGGTCAGCCCGAGCAGTGGGCGCACAAGCGCGACGTGCTGCGGGGCCACTGCGCGGCGGTCGGACGCGACCCCGACGACATTCGCATGACCTGGTCGCCCGAGGTGTTCATCCGGTCGACCGAGGCCGAGATCGAGGCCGCGGGGAGCCGGAGCCTGTGGGGCGGGGATCCCGCCGAGTGGCGGGCCAACAACCTGGTCGGCACTCCCGAGCAGGTGGCCGAGAAGATGCGCACCTACGTCGACCTGGGCTGCCGCGGGTTCGTGCCGTGGTGCGCGGATTATCCCGAGACCGAGACCCTCGAGCGCTTCGCCACCGAGGTCATGCCCGAGTTCCAGTGAGGCCCGAGCTCCGGTGAGGCCCGAGCTCCGGTCACCGACCGGGCCCGGGCGATCACCCGGCGACGAGCTCGCCGATCAGACGAAGTAGCGGAAGATGACCTCGGCGACGCAGGAGGGCTTGGGCGCACCCTCGACCTCGAAGGTGAACTCCTGGGTGACCTGGGCGCCGCCCGGGGTGTCCTCGACCGAGAGCAGCTTCACGCCGAGGCGGAGCTTGGATCCGACGGGCACGGGCGAGGGGAAGCGGACCTTGCCGCAGCCGTAGTTCACACCCATCGAGATGCCCGTGACCCCGAAGACCTGCGGGGAGAGCATCGGGCCGAGCGAGAGCGTGAGGTACCCGTGGGCGATCGGCCCGCCGAACGGGCCCGACTTGGCCTTCTCGACGTCCACGTGGATCCACTGGTGGTCACCGGTGGCGTCCGCGAAGGTGTTCACCTGCTCCT
>CAYRXQ010000088.1:0-11559 GCA_964428115.1 uncultured Ilumatobacteraceae bacterium | reverse complement strand
AGCCGGCGCACCAGGTTGGCGCCCATCCGGCCCAGTCCGATCATGGCGATCTGCACGTCGGTCCTCCTCGTCGCACCGTGTGGTGACCTGCGCACCCTGCCACATCTCGGCCGACGGGGTCTGTCGAGGTCAGTCGAGGTCGAAGTCGTCGTCGGCTCGGTCCGGCGCCGCGAGGTCGCCGGATCGGGCCGCGTCGAGGGTCCCGTCGCGCAGCGGGCCGTCCGCGCCCGATCGGTCGGCCAGGTCGGCCGATTCGAGGAGTTCGGCATCGAACGTCGCAGCCTCGATCTCCATGAACGGCTCGGCCCCGCCGACGGCGTCGACCGCGCTCGCGAGTGGGGCGTCGACGCCGGTCGCCAGATCGAGCGCGGTGCTCGGTGTGAACGGGTGCGGCCCGCCGCCCGTGTCGTCGGGGAGATCGCTCGGGTCGATGTCGCCGGTGTCCTCGCGCCCGATCGTCGGCAGCTCGCCCGAGCCGAACGCCAGCCGCTCCTCGCCCGGATCGACGATCGGGTCGAAGCCCGAGATCTCCTCGCTGTCGTACAGCCTGGTGCCGCTGCTGGTGCCGAGCTCGCCGCCGGTGTCGCGGGTCGGGTTGACGTCGGCATCCGCCGCGGCCTGGGTGCGGATCCGGTGCGAGGTGTCGCCGATGTCGCCGAGGAGGAACCCGGCGTGTGCGGCGTCCCCGGCATCGAGGGGGGCGACCTGGTCGGGTCCGGGACGCTCGGCGGCGTCGTCGGGGGGCGGGTCGGCGTCGGCGTCGCCGGAGGTGCCCTCGTCGGTTCCGCCCTCGGACCCGTCGGACCCCTCGGAGCCCTCGCCCGACCCGTCGCCGGAGTCGCTCTCCCCGGATCCGCTGTCGCCGTCGTCGGTGCTTCCCGAGCTCGAGTCGTCAGTGTCCGCCGTGTCCCCGGTCTCGGTCTTGGTCTCGGTCGTGTCCTCGGTCTTCTCGGTCTCGGTCTTCTCGGCGGTGTCGGTACCGGCCGCCGCTCCTGCTGCGGCCGCTGCTTCGGCAGCGGCCTCCTCGGCGGTCTTGCCCGAGGGGACGATCGCGCCCAGCGGATCGCCGTCCCCGGGGCCGGCCACCTGGTCGGCGAAGGCGTCGAGGGCCGCCTTGGCGGCGGGATCGGTGATCTCGTTACCGGCCGAGTCGAACCACTGCCCGGTGCTGGTGTCGTTGAAGTACGAGGGACCGTCCTCGGTCAGCCACACCTCGCGGTGGTAGGGCACGGCGGGGAGCCCCGAGCCTCCCGAGAGATCGCCGTCGAGCGCTGTCCCGTCGGGTCCGGTGCCCGTACCGCCCGGGGTGCCGCCGCCCTCCGCGCCGGGCATCGGGAGGCCGGTGTCCCCGGGGACGCCGCCCTCGCCGCCCGTCGCACCGTCACCGGGTGTGGCCGGCCCGGTTGCATCGCCGTCTGGCGCGTCGCCGCCGGGACCTGGGGCACCGGTGTCGGGTGTCTCGGACGATGGTGGGGGTGTGGTCCCGGTCGCGCCGGTTCCCCCGGATCCACCGGTCGCATCATCGAAGGAGGGATCGTTCGTCGGCACGTCGCCGGTGTCGGGCCGATCGCCGGGCACGGGGGTGGAGCCGGTCGGCGGCGGCGCGGTGGACCCGGTCGGGGGCGGCGTGGTGGAGCCCGTCCTCCCGCCCGCGGTGCCGCCGGTCGAGCCCGGGATCGGCGTGGTGGTCGAGCCTGGCGGGCCCACCTTGCCCTCGAGCGACCCGGGGATCACCACGGGGATGTCGGAGGCGAGGACCTCGCGGATCTTGGTCACCTCGTCGAGCACGATCGGGTCGCCGCCCGGCTGGAGGAGGGTCACCTCGGGTGGTAGGGCGATGTCGCGCAGCATCGCCTGGTCGAGGGCAGCTCGGTTGGCCTCGATGAAGGTGGCGAGTTCCTCGGCGGTGAGGCGCGAGACGTCGACGGCGATCGAGTCCTGGACCCAGTCCTTGACGGCGGCTTCGATCTCCCCCGGCTTCGCCGCCTCGGCGGCCGCGTCGAGCTCGGCGATCTGAGCTGCCTGTTCCTCCCGGGTCAGGTTCGCGACGTCGACGCCGGCGCCGGCGAGCAGTTCGGTCGGACTGGCCTCGAAGTTCCCCTGGAACTGCAACGGCAACGTGCTGCCGTCGAGCGCGATCGGCACGCCGGTGACCTCCAGGTGGAGATCGATCAGCTCGTTGGCCTGCTTGATGTAGGAGTCGGCGCCGGCCGAGTCGCCCGCTGCGAGCGCCTCCTCTGCCTGGGCGGTGAATCCGGCGACCGCGTCGCGGATCTGCTGGGGGGTGCGCGACGTGTCGGCCATCGGGAAAGTGAAGCAGCTTTGTGATCATGTGACCAGAGGTCGAATCGGGCGCCGTGGGTGCCCCGCCGCTTCGTCAGGCCTCTGCACCGACGTCGGTGCAGAACCCTGACCGAGGGGTGAGGTCGCGAGGTCCGGGGAAGGGGGCCGTCAGCGGCTGATGACGGTGCGGCCGCTCCAGCCGCGGGCGGTCGCGCCGAGCCCGGCGAGCAGCACGACGATCCCGCCGAACAGGGCGACCGTGCCGACGTCGAACACCTCGGGCCGGCCCGGGAGCACGGCGAACGATCGCTCGCGCACGTCGCGCCGGTCGTAGGTGCAGCGCACGGTGGTCTGCCCCTCGATCGCCGTGAACCACCCGACGGTGCTCAGCTCGCCGGTCACGATCGACTGGGCCTGCCGCCCGCCGTCGACGGTGGCTCGGCGACCGTCGGCAAGTTCCACCTCGCAGGTCGTCGCGCCCACCTGGCGCTCGACCTCGGTCGCGTTCTCCAGGCCCGGGGTGAGGAGCACGAGCGTGTACGGCCCCGCAGCTGCCGTGAACGTCGCCGTGCCGTTGGGGACCGTCGACACGGCGAGCGCGTCCTCGACCTCGAGACCCGATCCGCCGGCGGCGTCGAGGATGCCGAGCGTGAGCAGCGCCGCACCGACCGAGGTGAGCACGACACCGATGCCGAGCCAGACCGGGCGACGCCGTCGCTCGACCCCGGGCGTCGGTCCGCGCAGGACGATGTCGGGATCGTTCACGTGTCGACCGGCGGCCAGCAGTAGCGGTACATCGGCGGCGGCTGTGTGGCCAAGAGGTAGGACCACCATTCGACGGCACGCTGCGGTGCCAGCACGGCGCGCCAGAACGCCGAGTCGGCGTCGAGTCGGTGCACCGGCGGACGGTGCGGCGCCAGGTCGTGCTGCAGCCGGGCCTCGAGCACGTCGCGCTGGTAGGCCTGCCATCGGGCGCGCCCCTCGGCGTACTCGGGTCGATCGCGGTAGGCGACCACCACGTGGCGTGCGCCGTGCAGACGTCGCCGCTGCGTGCCGTCGGCGCAGGGCAGTGCGGGCCCCATGTTGTGGCTGACCATCCCCGACGACCCCATCAGGTCCGCGGTGTCCGACACCGTGACCTGCGCCGACCAGCAGTCGTGTGGCTGGACCCCCACCACCTCCACGTACGCCCGCAGCAACTCCTGTGGGGTGGAGGGCAGGGACGGCACCGGGTTGGGCACCCTCGGGAGGTGCTGGGCCTGGGGGTGCACGATCTGGGCGACCTCGGCCCACTCGAGCACCTCGATGTGGGCCGGCGGCAGCTGTGCCAGGTCGACCGGCGCCGGCGCACTGGCCGACAGGTGGTCGATCACCGCGTCGCCGCCGGCCCCGGCCGGGTGGAGGACGTGGACCCCCTCGACCCAGGTCTGGATCACGGCCGATTCCTCGCGACCCGAGGACCGCAGGTGCAACGACCGCGCCGCGCCCAGGCAGTGCTGCGGCTCGATGCCGGCGACGCCGAGGTACCAGCGGGCGACGTCCTCGTCGAGCACGCACGGCTCCCCGATGCGTCGGGCGATCCACTGCTCGCGCGACGAGAAGAACACCGAGGTCGGGTCGGCGGGTGCCGGTGGCAGCTCGCCGGGCACGTGGATCACGTCCCACTCCACCACCCGACCGCGCTCGCTGGCCGGGTTCGTCATCGGTTCGATCCGATCGGGCACCCGGGAGACACCCCAGACCAGATCGGGGCGGGCCGCCAACCCCGAGTGCCGGAGGAAGGCACAGAGCTCCTCGACCTGGCTGTCGCCGTGGGTGGCGATGCGGCTGATCGTGAGCGGCGCGGTGCCGACGGCGCGGTAGGGCGCGCGAGCCGCGTCCCGGGCTGCCCGCTCGGCCGTGGCGACGCGCTCGCGCTCGACCGGATCGGTGATCTCGGTCGGGCCCTTGCGTCGGCCGACGGTCTCGCCGAGCGCCTCGCCCACACCGCCGAAGGTGCCGTTCGGAGGCTGGGAGGCGGCGATCATCGCCCTGGTGCCCTGCTCGACGCGGATCCGCTCGAGCTCCAACGGCGACGGCGGGTGCCAGTCGTGGTCGGGGCCGTAGAGGTACGCGGCCGCCGCGCCCGAGAAGGTGCGCTCGGTGACCGAGGCGGCCCGCGCGGCCTCGTATCCCTGCTGCGCCTGGCCGAGCGCGTCGGCGTGCCGGGCGGCGGCGTCGGCCTGGGCGGCCTCGACGGCGGCCCGCTGCTCGGGCGGCAGCGTCGAGGGGTCGCCCTGGCCGCGTGCGAACGCGATCGTCTGCTTCAGATTGTCGAACAACCCCATCGACGGAGTGAACCAAGCCCGCCGCTCCGGGTCAACGCTCCCAGAGCTCGGTCGTGGGGTGGAACTGGCTCCAGGCGAACCAGAACGATTCGTGCGACGGAATCGACGTGCCGGTCGCTGCGTCGATTGCCCGGAGGCCGCCGCCGTCGTCGACGAGCTCCACACCGGCGCTGGTGACCGTCTCGCCTGCGGCCAGCGCGGCGCGGGCCGCGTCGGCCGGGAAGGCGACCGGGGTCTCGGCGGCGGTGATCACTCCGACGACGAGTTCCTGGACGTCGAGGCGATCGTCGGCAGGACCGATCGGGAAGATCGGACCGTTGTCGTCGCGGCCCTGCAGCGGGTCGAGCTCGTAGGTCCGACCGATGCCGCCGTCCTCGGCGATGATCGTGGTGTCGGGATGGGCCAGCTTCCACTCGCGCCACGTCGTGGTGACGACGGTCGTCTCCTCGAGGACGATGCCCTGGTCCTGCAGCGGACCCGAGACAGCCGCCCCGGTGAACGTGTCGAACACCGACTGCGTGCGCAGGTCGTACATCACCTTGTTCGAACGTGACAGCAGACCGGAGGTGCGCAGGACCGGCACCTCGTCGGCGCCCGCTTCGACCGCCTGATCGGTTCGGTAGGCCTGGGCGGAGCCGCACAGCGTGCAGTACGGGATCCCGAGGCGGCGGCCGCCGAGCGTGAGGTTGAACATCTCGTGGATCTCGGCGATGTTCTTCGGGATCGCAAGCTGTTCGTCGCCTTCGACGATGCCGAAGACGATCGCATCGTCGGGGTACCAGTCGCCGCCATCGGCGTCGGTGACCTCCGGGTCGTCGAGCGCCGGGATGCACCCGCGGGCGCAGCCGACGGGGTCACCGAGCTCGCGGTCGTCGATCAGCACCCCGCCCCAGCTGAGATGACGCCAATCGATGTCCGCATCATCGTCGGCGAAGAACGGCTCCCAACGCGACTCGACCAGGAGGAACAGGTCGGCCTTGTCGGTGCGATAGTCGGGATAGCCGGGCGTGTCCCAGGCGATCAGGTGGTTGCTGGCACTCAGCCAGACGCTGCGCTCGCTGTCGGGGTCATCGGCGATCGAGACGCCGGTCAGTGTTTCGAACGCGTCGACGAGTCGACTTCGGTACTCGCCGACACCGAAGAACCGCATGAGGTCGGCGACGAACCAGGCGTGGCGGACATCGCCGTGCTCGGCGAGGTCCTCGAGGGCTGCGTCGTCGATCTCGCCGACGCTGAGCAGGGTGTCGAGTCGGTCCATCGCGTCACGGACCTCGGCAGCGTCGGGGTCATCGGCAGCCGGAGCGGTCGGCGCAGGCGGGTAGCGGAAGACCTGGGAGCGAACCACGTCGGCGGCACCGCCGCCCGACTCGCCGGGGAGCGAACCGTCGGTGTTCGCGGCGCAGGACGACACAGCGAGCGCGCCGACCACGAGCAGCGACATCGACCGGAGAACCGGCCGGCTCGTTCGGAGCATGTGACGAGCGTACGACGCCGTCGACACCGCGTCGGAGGCCCTCCTCCATTCGCTCGGATCGTCACCGTCCCGGCGATGGGGCGGCGCAGCTCAGAGCGGATGACACTCAGAGCGGATGACGGTGTGTTGTCTCAGGACATCGAGGACACATGTCGCGCGTCATAGAGGACACATCGTGCGGGGGTGTCCAAGGCCCGGCTGATCGTCACTGCTGTCGTTGTCGAGGGGCGTTCGCCCTCGGAGGTGGCCGCCACCTACGGGGTCGCCCGCTCGTGGGTGTACACACTCGTGGCCCGCTACCGCGCCGAGGGCGACACCGCGTTCGAACCCCGATCCCGCCGGCCACACACCCGACCCGACGCCACCCCGACCGCGACGGTCGAGGTGGTCCTCGAGCTGCGCCGCTCCCTGACCGCGCAAGGTCTGGACGCCGGTGCGGACACGATCTGCTGGCACCTCGAACACCACCACCAGATCCACCTGTCGAGGGCGACCGTGTATCGGATCGTGCGCCGCCACGACCTGGTTGTCGCCGAACCAGCCAAGAAGCCGAAGTCCTCCTACATCCGATTCGCCGCCGAGCAACCCAATGAGACCTGGCAAGCCGACTTCACCCACCACCGCCTCGCGGATGGCAGCGACGTCGAGATCCTCACCTGGCTCGACGACCACTCCCGCTACGCCCTGTCAGTCACCGCCCACCGGCCCGTCACCGGACCGATCGTCGTCGCCACGTTCCGCGCCACGGTCGCCCGCCATGGGATCCCGTTCTCCACGTTGACCGACAACGGTTTGGTGTTCACCACCCGCTTCGCCCACGGCGGCCGAACCTCGCGCAACGCCCTCGAAAACGAACTCGTCCGCCTCCGCGTCAAACAGAAGAACTCCCGCCCGAACCATCCCACCACCTGCGGCAAAGTCGAACGCTTCCAACAAACCCTCAAGCGCTGGCTCCGAGGGCAACCTGTCGCCGCGACCCTCACCGAGCTCCAGACCCAACTCGACGCGTTCGTCGACATCTACAACCACCACCGCCCCCACCGCTCCCTCCCACACCACACGACACCCGCCGTCGCCTACCTCGCCCGCCCCAAAGCCGGCCCCGGCAACAACCACCCCGACCCCGAGTTCCGGGTCCGACACGACCGCATCAACAACGGGCGCGTCAGCCTGCGAGTCGACGGCCACATGCACCACATCGGCCTCGGACGAACCCTCAACGGAACCCGCGTCGTCGTCCTTGTCACCGGCTACGACGTGCGCGTCATCCACGCCACCACCGGCGAAATCCTCCGCACCCTCACCATCGACCCCGAACGCCGCTACCACGGCACCGGTGCCCCCATCGGCGGACCACGACGACCCTACGGACCCCGAAAAAAGAACCAGCCCGAACCCTGACGCGGGTTCGGACTGTCCTCGATGTCTCGCGACATCACATCGTGGAGCTGGGGGGAATCGAACCCCCGTCCATCAGCCAGTGGACGAACCCGCTACGACCATTCCCGACTTCGAGCCTGACGCTGGCTCACCGGCGGGTCGACCGACCCCGAAGGGTCAACGCCCGGGCTTTCCCGGGTGTCAGCAGTCTTTCCTGCCGTCAGCGGTCTTTCCCGCCGTCGTCCCCCGCTTCTGGTGCCGGGCTGCGGTGGATCGGCCCCGTGCGGCCTCTCGGCTCACGATGTGTCACCGGTCGCTACCTGAGATCAGGCGGCGGCGGCGAACTGCGTTGCTTCAGCATTGGCAGTTGTTGTTGGTGCCCCGTTTAGCGAGTCTGAGCAACTCGGGTCGCGAACCCGGCCAACAGTTCTGACGTCGAAACCAGTCAGCCCCGTGATCGGTCTTGCCCCGAAAGTGTACCGGCCGACGGGATCCGCCGTTCCGTCCCTCCTACGATGGGACGCCATGGCGGGAACCAGGGCGGTCACGAGCTTCGTAGCGCTGCTCGCGCTCACGGCCACGGCCTGCAGCGCGGCGGTCGACTCGAGCGCCCCGCCAGCCCCGTCGGCTACAGCGGCGACCACCGCGGAAGTAGCGATCACGACCACCACCACGACGGTTCCTCCGACCACCACCGCTCCGCCCACGACGGCGGCGCCGAGCACCACGACGACGACCACCACCACCACCACCACCACCACGCTGCCGCCGCTCGACGTCTACGACCCCGAGTGCGTGGTGCAGGTGCAGCAGGGTGAGTCGCTCACCGTCATCGTGGAGCGCCGCAGCGACTACACGATCGATGTCGAGACCGTGGCCGCCGAGAACGGCCTCGACGGCGACCTCATCTACCCCGACCAGCTTCTCGACGTCTGCGTCGACAACGGGCTCGACGACATCACCGGCGAGGTCCGCACCGAGCGCAACGCCGTGCTCGTCCAGCGCGACGTGATGACTCAACAGGCCAAGCTCAACGAGCTCTTCGCCGGGCTCGGCTTCCGAGAGTTGCTCGTCGACGGCATCTCCGGTCCGGTCACCCGCCAGCGTCTGTGCGCCTTCCGTCTCGCGCACGGCCTCCCGGTGAGCACCGAGGACATGGAACCGGGCAGCGATGAGGAGGCCGTCTTGATGGCGGCCACCGAGATCCCGATCCCGTACACCTCGGCGATCCTCGCCGAGCGCTGGGTGCTCATCGATCGCACCTGCCAGGTGATGTTCGCGGGCGAGGGCACCGAGCGACTCGTGTTCGTCTTCCCGGTCTCGACCGGTGAACCGGGCTACGAGACCCGTGACCAGGAGCGCTCGATGGTCTCCCGGTACAACCCCGCCGTCGACAACGGCGGCTGGCACAACTCCTCGATCTACCCCGTCGCCGAGGACAACCCGCTCAACGGCAACATGTACAAGCCGCTGTACTTCGACCGCGGCCAGGCCATCCACGGGGCCAACAACGTGCCCACCTCGCCGGCCAGCAAGGGCTGCGTGCGGATGCGGGTCGAGAACCAGGACATGCTCCTGTACTGGCTCGGGCTCGGCGACAGCCCCACCACCAGCGTCGGTCGCATCAACCTGGCGGTCAACGTCCAGGGCACCTTCGTGTTCCGCTGAGCCCCGCTCGGCGATTCACCGGCGCTCGGCCCGCTCACCAGCGACCACACTGGGCCCATGGCGCTGCTCGAGTGCGACTTCTTCTCCGACGTGCTGGGGCTCAGCACCTCGATGACCGTGATCCTGCCTCAGCGGACCACCGCCCAGATCGGCATGACCGGGGCGGTGGGGGAGGGTGACCCCCCGGTGCTCTACCTGCTGCACGGCCTCAGCGACGACCACACCATCTGGCTGCGCCGCACCTCGATCGAACGGTACGTGGCGCCCCTCGGGCTCGCCGTGGTGATGCCCCAGGTCCACCGCAGCTTCTACAACGACGAGCACCACGGCAACCGCTACTGGACGTTCCTCTCCGAGGAACTGCCTGCGCTCGTCGACGGCTTCTTCAAGGTGTCGACCCGCAGGGAGGACACCTTCGTGGCCGGCCTCTCGATGGGCGGCTATGGAGCGCTGCGCTGGGCGCTGCGCCAGCCCGACCGGTTCGCCGCGGCTGCCAGCCTCTCGGGCGCGCTCGACGTGGCGATCATGCGGCACCTCGACGGGCCGGGTGGCCTCGACGGTCTCGTCCACCGGGTGTTCGGTCCCGACGAGCTGCGGGGGAGCGACCACGACCTGTTCGCGCTCGCCGAGCGTGCTGCCGCCGCTGGGGTCGACCTGCCGGCCATGTACCTGGCCTGCGGCACCGACGACGCGCTGGTCGGAGCGACGCACGCGTTCTCGGCGGCCCTCGCCGAGCACGGGATCGAGCACCGGGTCGACGTCGGCCCGGGCGGCCACGAGTGGGACTACTGGGATCGAACGATCCAGGACGTCCTGGCCTGGCTCCCGCTCAGTCGATGCCCTTGATGCGGCGGCCCATCGCCCGGTCGATCTCGCGCTGAGAGTCGCGCTCGGCGATCGCCTGACGCTTGTCACCCTTGGTGCGGCCCTTGGCGACGCCGAGCTCGATCTTGGCCCGGCCGTCCTTGAAGTAGAGCGACAACGGCACGAGGGTCACCCGCTGGAGGTCGATCTCCTCTTGCAGCTTGCGGATCTCGCCACGATGCATCAGCAGCTTGCGCGGTCGATCGGGGTCGTGCGAGCCGACCCCGACGGCGAACTGGTACGGCGCGATGTGCACGCCCTCGAGCCACGCCTCACCGTTGCGGACCCGCGCGAAGCCCTCACCGATCTGCACATGGCCGAGGCGCAGGCTCTTCACCTCGCTGCCGACCAGCACGATGCCGGCCTCGACGGTGTCGAGGATCTCGTAGTCGTGCCGTGCGCGCCGATTGCTGGCGATCAGCTTGGTGCCGCTCGTGGCCTCGGTACCCATGGGACCGTCGAGGCTACCGGTAGGGTCCGGAGCCGTGCTGCGGCTCACCCGATCGGCCCTCGACGCCCTCGTGGCGCACGCCTACCGCTGCTATCCCGAAGAGGCCTGCGGCCTGATCGCCGGCCCGCCCGGGGAAGACCACGCCGTGGAGTTCCACGCCTGCCGCAACGCCGCAGCGTCGGCCCGGGTGTACACGATCGACCCGCACGACCACCTCCGGGCCGAGCGCGACGTCGAGGACCGCGACTGGGAGATCAACGGCGTGGTCCACAGCCACACCCACTCCGAGCCGTACCCGAGCCCGACCGATGTGGCGCAGGCGCCGGACCCGGCGTGGCACTACGTGATCGTCGGGCTCAAGCGAGACGCTCCCGAGGTCCGCAGCTACCGCATCGTCGACGGCGTCGTCACCGAAGAGCCGATCGACCTCGTCTGAGGCCATCGGGATGGGGGCACGGGTGGCCAGGGGCGGGTGGTCGGAGTAGATTCACGACTCATCGCATCGGATTAGTCGGAATTGGATCCGCTGCACGGAGGTTGACGCAAACGATGCTGACCACACTCACCGCCCCCCACCCCGGCCTGGTGAACGAGAGCGTGCTCGACCTCATCGGTAACACCCCGGTGGTCGACGTCTCCAACCTGTCGCCCAACCCCAACGTGCGCATCATCGCCAAGCTCGAGATGCAGAACCCGTTCGGGTCGGTCAAGGACCGCATCGCCAAGGCGATGATCGAACGGGCCGAGAAGGATGGCGTGCTGCGGCCCGGCCAGACCATCATCGAGCCCTCCTCGGGCAACACCGGCATCGCGATGGCCGCCATCGCCCGCATCAAGGGCTATCCCATCAAGATCCTCATGCCCACCAGCGTGTCGATCGAACGCCGTCAGATGCTCGAGATCTTCGGCGCCGAGGTGATCCTCACCCCGGGTGAGGAGGGTTCCAACGGCGCCGTCGCCCGGGCCCGTCAGATGGCCGAGGAGCACCCCGAGTGGTGCTTCCTCTACCAGTACGCGAACGACGCCAACCCGACCGCGCACTACGAGGGCACCGGCCCGGAGATCTTCCGCGACGTCCCCGAGATCACCCACTTCGTGGCAGGGCTTGGCAC
>CAYRXQ010000087.1:3777-11727 GCA_964428115.1 uncultured Ilumatobacteraceae bacterium | reverse complement strand
GGGCTTCGGCATGGCCACCAACGCCAACACGAGCCCCTGGAAGTCGGGGGCCACCCTCGACGTGCTGCGCGGCCTCGACTGGGGCCGCCCCCGGCCCACCACGCCGATCGTCTTCCCGGGTCGCAACGCGACCGTCCCGCTCAACCGGTTCGTCGCCGAGACCCCCAACCCGGTCACGCTCGTCGGCTGGTCGGGCAGCGCCGGGCTGCCGCTCATCGCGATGATGCCCAGCGCCGTCAGCTCGGCGACCGCCACGCTGACCGGGCCCGCCGGTGCGATGGAGGTCCGCGTCCTGCACCCCGGCAAGGCCGGCGGCGACTGGACGGCACAGGCCATCATGGCGGCCGACAACGCCGTCGTCGTCGTCCCCCGCAGCCCGCTCGCCGACGGCAAGTGGACGGCCACCGTCGAGAGCAACGGCGGATCGGTCAGCTGGAGCTTCACCGTCAACACCGGCGCCGGGCTCTCCACGCCCCGCACCCTCGTGCCCACGACCACGGCCCTCGCCACGGCCAGCCGCTACCAGCCCGTCACCCCCTACCGGTTCGGTGACAGCCGGACCTCGACCAGCCTGGTCCGCCTGCGGGCCGGCGTGCCCCAGCGCGTGACGATCGCCGACCGCAGCGTCACGGCGATCAGCGCCAACTTCACGGTCGACCGGGTCGCCGGCGCCGGCTTCATCACCGCCTACAACTGCGGCACCACCGTCCCGCAGGTCTCGACGCTGAACTTCGCCAGCGGTGCCGTCGCCAACCAGGCGATCGTGCCCCTCGACCGGGGCGCCCTGTGCGTCTACTCCCCCATCGCCACCGATCTGATCATCGACGTGAACGGGGAGCTGCGGCCCGACGGGGCGGCCGGGTTCGTGCCCGTCACCCCGAGCCGGGTGCTCGACACGCGGCGCGGCCAGCGCCTGGCCGCCAACGAGGTCCGCACCGTCCAGGTCGCCGGCGTCACCGGTGGCGCACCTGCGGGTGCCGTCGCCGTGGCGGTGAACCTGACCGCCATCCAGCCCGACGCCGCCGGCCACCTGCAGGCCTACCCCGGGTCGGTCACCGACCGGCCGAGCGTCTCCAACGTCAACTACGTGCCCGGCGACGTGCGCCCCAACTCGGCGATCATCCCCGTCGGCCCCGACGGCACGATCAGGCTGCGCTCCACCACCGGCGTGCACGTGCTCGTCGACGTCACCGGCTACTTCGTCCAGGACGGCGGTACCTCGTTCACCCCGCTCGCCCCGATCCGGCTGTTCGACAGCCGCTCGCTGTACGGCGAGCTCAACGGTCTCACCGGCGGCGCCAAGGTCCGGTCCAACCAGACGGTCCAGATCCGGGTTGCCGGCAACCGTGGCATCCCCAGCGGGGCCACCGCGGTGTCGGTCAACATCACCGCCGTCGAGCCGAGCAACGCCGGTCACGTCACCGCCTTCGCCGGCGGCACGGTGCCGAACGCCTCCACCCTGAACGTCACCCCCGGAACCTGGGCCGTGGCCAACGGCGCCTTGATCCAGCTCGACGGCAACGGCGTCCTGCACATCCGGTCCAACACCGCCGTCCACCTGATCGTCGACGTCAACGGCATCTGGAGCTAGACCTCCGGCCCCCGCATCCCGACGCACCCGGCACGTACGCTCGCCGGGTGAGCGACGTCGAACACCCCGCTCTCCCACCGATCGCACCGGCTCCTTCCACCGGTGCGATCGGCGCGTCCGCCCACCAGCACGCGACCCCGCTGCTCGACGCGTGGGAACGGGCGATGCGCACCCAGCGGGTGCCGTTCACGATCCCCGGTCACAAGGGGCGCACCGATCTGGTCGGGCGGGTCGTCGAGCACGACCTCCCGCTCCACGGCGGGCTCGACACCGTGTCGCTCGACAGCGGTGTGCTGCGCGACGCCGAGGCCCTGGCCGCGGAGCTGTGGGGCGCCGACTGGTGTCGGTTCTCGGTCGGCGGATCGACCCACGGCAACCAGGCCCTCGCGCTGGCCGTCGGGGCACCCGGCGACACGGTCGTCGTCTCGCGCACCCTGCACCGCTCGATGCTCCTCGGCCTGGTGCTCGCCGGCCTCGTGCCGGTGTGGGTCCGTCCGACCGTCGACGCCGACACCGGCCTCCCCGGCGGCGTCACCGCCACGGCGGTCGCCGATGCGCTCGCCCGACACCCTGCGGCTCGGGCCGTGTTCGTCGGCGAGCCCTCGTACGCCGGCGGGCTCGGCGACCTGGCCGCCCTGGCGCACCTCGCCCACGGCCACCGCCACGGCACCGGGTACCCGGACCACGGTCCCGCGGCGGCACCGGCGACGGTCGGTCACCCCACCGACTCGGCCTCGGGCATCCCCCTGCTGGTCGACGCTGCCTGGGGCCCGCACTTCGGCTTCCACCCGGCGCTGCCCGCGCACGCCCTCGCGCTCGGGGCGGACGCGCTCGTCACCAGCGCCCACAAGACCCTGCCCGCCTGGTCGCAGGCCGCGATCGTGCCGGCCCGGACCGATCGCCTCGACCCGGCCCGGCTCGACCGGGCGTTCGACGCCACGCACACCACCAGCCCGGCGGGCACGATCCTGGCGAGCATCGATGCGGCCCGCGCGCTCCTGGCGCGCGTCGGCCATGACCTGCTCGACGTCACGATCGAGTTGGTCGCGGGAGCACGCGCTGCGCTCGAGCGCCTGGATGGCGTGCGCTGTCCGGCCGGGCCGACGATCGACCCGACCAAGCTGGTCGTGCTGCTGCACGGCTCCGCGGCCCACGGGATCCGCATCGGTGAGCGGATGCACCGCCGTGGCCTGCCGCTCGAGATGGCCGACCGCGACGTGCTCGTCCCGATCGTGACGATGGCCGACCGGCCCGAGCACGTGGCCGCGCTGCTCGACGCGCTGCGCGACGAGATCGAGCGCTCGGCACGCGCCGGGGAGGCCCGACCGCGGCCGGTCACCGTCGGCGCCGCGTGGTCGATCGAGCCCGAGCAGGTGCTCGATCCGCGGACCGCGTTCTTCGCATCGCACACCACGGTCGCGGCGGATCGCGCCGTCGGCGAGGTCTCGGCCGAGTTGGTGGCGCCCTACCCGCCGGGGGTGCCCGTGCTCGCGCCCGGGGAGCGGATCACCGCCGAGGCACTCGACGCGCTCCGCTCCGCGGCCACCGACGGCGCCCGGATCGCGTACGCAGCCGACCCCACCCTGGCCACGCTCCAGGTGGTCGCCACGGGCACACTGGGCCGATGACGTCGCCCGCCGCGCCGACCGCGACCCATGACCCGATCCACCATCCGGCCGCCGATGCAGCGGTGGCGCTCACCGAACGGCTCGTGCGCGTCGACAGCACCAACCCGTCGCTCGTCGCCGGGGCAGCCGGGGAGGGCGACGTGATCGACCACCTCGCCGAGCGCCTGCGCGCCAGCGGGTTCGAGATCGCGCTCGTGCCACCCCTCGAGCCGACCGACCCCGACGACACCACCGCCCGACGGCCGAGCCTCGTCGCGCGTCAGCGCGGCACGGGCGGTGGCCGCACCCTGATCCTCAACGGCCACGTCGACACGGTCGGCACCGACGGGATGGAGGCACCGTTCGCGGCCCGCATCGTGGGCGACCGGCTCACGGGTCGTCTGCTCGGGCGTGGCGCCTGCGACATGAAGGGCGGGATCGCCGGCATGGTGGCCGCGGTCGAGCACGTCTGGGCCGAGCAGCCGCCTGCCGGCGACGTGGTCCTCGCGCTCGTGGCCGACGAGGAGCACGCCAGCATCGGCACCGAGGCCGTCATCGAGCACCTCCGCCGCACCGCCGACGGGACGGACGGCCGGCCGGGCCACGCCTGCATCGTCGCCGAGCCCACCTGGATGGACGTGGTCACCGCGCACCGCGGCTTCACCGTCACCGAGGTCCGCTTCACGGGACGAGCTGCGCACACCTCGCAGCAGGCCAACGGCATCAACGCCCTCACGCACCTCGCCCGGCTGGTGCACGCCGTCGAACACCACGACGCCGAGCTGCGCATGCGCCCGCCGCACCCGCTCGCCGGGCACGGATCGCTCCAGGCCACCGTCGCCCGGGCCGGCGTCGCCCCGTTCACC
Source organism: uncultured Ilumatobacteraceae bacterium (assembly GCA_964428115.1). GTDB lineage: Bacteria > Actinomycetota > Acidimicrobiia > Acidimicrobiales > Ilumatobacteraceae > CAYRXQ01. Next base: position 7,663 of record CAYRXQ010000087.1, on the reverse strand, counting down.
CTGCCGGCCAGCGCCACGCTCGTGGTGGAGCGCCGCACGCTGCCCGGCGAGTCGAGCACGATCGGCGCCGACGAGGTCCGCGCGCTCCTCGACGAGCTCCACCGTGACGACCCCCAGGTCATGGCCGAGGTCCAGGTGCTGCTCCACCGCGACGCCTGGGAGGCGGACGCCACCGACACGGCCACCTGCCGGCTGCTCGAGCTCCTCGACGCGGCCGGCGACCACCTGGGACGACCGGCACCGAGCCGGGCCGGTGCCCCCTACTGGATGGAGTCCGCGTTGTGGCAGGCGGCCGGCGTGCCGGCGCTGGTGTACGGCCCGGCCGGGGGCGGCATGCACGCGATCGACGAGTGGCTCGACCTCGACCAGCTCCGACACTTCACCGTCGCGATGACCCAGGTGATCCGCGGCTTCTGCACCCCGACGCCGGCCTGAGCCGCCCCCGCGTGCGAGCCTGGCCCGCATGAGCGACGGTACGGCAGCACCCATCAGGTCGAGCATGGAGATCGGGGCGGTGCTCCCCCACCACGAGATCGGCACCGACCCGGGCGCGATCCGTGCCTTCGCGCAGGGGGTCGAGGAGCTGGGCTGCACCCATCTGCTCGCCTACGACCACGTCATGGGCGCCGACCGCGACCGGCCCGGCGGCTTCACCGGCCCGTACGACAAGGACGTCGCGTTCCACGAGCCGCTCACCACCTTCGCGTTCATCGCTGCGGTGACCGAGCGCATCGACCTCGTGACCGCCGTGCTGATCCTCCCCCAGCGCCAGACCGTGCTCGTGGCCAAGCAGGCCGCCGAGGTCGCGATCCTGTCGGGCGACCGGCTGCGGCTCGGCGTGGGCGTGGGCTGGAACACCGTCGAGTACGAGGCGCTGAACGAGGACTTCCGCACCCGCGGCCGCCGCCAGGAGGAGCAGGTGGAGCTGCTGCGACAGCTGTGGACCTCGGACGCGTTCTCGTTCGACGGCGAGTTCCACACCATCGACCGCGCCAGCATCCTGCCCCGGCCCGCCCGGCCGGTCCCGATCCTCTTCGGCGGGTCGGCGGCCGTGCTGATCGACCGGGCGGCGCGCCTGGGCGACGGCTGGATCCCGCTCGGCTCGCCCAACGACTCGTCGCGCGAACGTCTCGACACCATCCGGGCCACCCGGGCCACCGCCGGGCTCGGGATGGACGACTTCACGGTCCAGGCCCAGGCCCAGTTCGGCGGCGGCACGCCCGAGCGGTGGCGGTCCCACGCATCGAAGTGGCGCGACCTCGGGGCGACGCACCTCGCGATCGCCACGCACAACGCCGGGGAGACCGACGTCGACGGGCACCTGGCGCGGGTGGCCGAGTACCTCGCTGCGGTCGCCGACCTCGACGCCGCCTGACCCGACCGACGACCGCCGCCGACGACCGCGACCGCCGCCGACGACCGCCAGCGCGGCCATACTGGGCGCGTGAACGGCGGCCTGGTGGTGCAGCGGTGGTGGGACGAGGTCTGGGGCGCCGGCGACCTCGACGTCGTCGACGAGATCATCGCGCCGACCTACGTCCGACACGGGCCGACGGGCACCGTCACCCGCGACCACGCCGGCTTGAAGGACGACCTGGCCCAGTACTTCCGGGTGCTGCACCGGCCGACGGTCACCGTGCACGACCAGGCCGAGGCCGGTGATCGCGTCTGGACCCGCCTCACCGTCGAGGGGCTCAACCTCGAGACGGGCGAGCCACGGCGCATGTCGTGGTTGCAGGTCCACCGCCTCGATCACACCGATCGGATCGCCGAGACCTGGTTCCTCTACGCCGACGGGACCGTCTGGGGCTGATCAGCCGATCTGGTGGTCGAAGGCCCCCGGGCCCGCGCCGTGGCGCGAACGCACCGCGAGGTAGCCGACCATCGTGAGCACCGTGACGCCGCCCATCAGGGCGAAGGTCTCGCGCAGCCCGATGGCGTCGGCCAGGATGCCGAGCGGCAGCGCTGCCATCCCGAACCCGCTGAACGACAGCATCATCAAGCTCTGGATGCGGCCGTGGTACTCGAACTCGGAGATGCCGAGCGCCAGTGCGTTGTTCATCGACTGGAACGCCGAGGCGGCCGCACCGATCACGAAGACCGCACCGAGCCCGGCCACGTAGCCGGGGGCGACGGCGAGCAGGAGCAGGCCGATGCCGAACCCGAACCCGGCGATGTTCTGGATGCGGAACGCCTCACGGTTCCCGCTGCGGCGCGCGGCGAACAGCGAGATCCCGACTGCGCCGACGGCCGAGAACGCCGATAGCACGCCGTACCCGCTGGCACCCACGTCGTAGATGTCGTCGGCCACCTGCGGGAGGAACGCGACGTACGGGAAGGCGACCATGACCACGAGGAACGAGGTGACGAGCAGCCACTTGACCTCGCGGTTCTCCCCCACGTAGCGGAGACCGAGGCGGAAGTCGGCCAGCGGCGATCGCCTCGGGCCCGTGGCCGGCGCGGTGCGAGGCAGCCGGGCCATGGCGACCATCGCGGCGAGCGAGATCGCCGTCGCCGAGTAGTAGACGCCGGCGGTGCCGAACCAGGCGATGCCGATGGCGACACCGGCGAGGGCCGGGCCGAACACGCGGGTGGTGTTCATGCTCATCTGGCCGAGCACGATCGCGTTCGACAGGAGGCTGCGTCCGACGATCTCGCTGGTCATCGCCATGCGCGCCGGGGCGAGGAACGAGAAGGCGATCGCCTGCATGGCCGAGGACGCGAGCAGCATCCAGTACTCGACGAAGTCGAAGGACACCCCGAGCCCGAGCCACAGGGAGCTGGCTGCCAGCAGGGCCTGGGTCCAGACCAGGATCGTTCGCTTGGGCATCCGATCGGCGAGCGCCCCGGCGTACGGGGTCGCCAGCAGCATCGGCACCCCGAAGGCCATGTAGACGCCCCCGAGCCCGGTGGCCGACCCGGTGAGGTCGTTCGCCAGCCAGCCACGGGCGACGAACTGCCCCTGCACGGCGAGGAACGACAGCGCGCCCGACCAGAACAGCAGGCTGTAGGTGGGGTTCGACAGCGACGCGAACGTGGAGGTCCGGGCGGGGGCCCCCTCCACCCGTCGTTGGTCGCTGTCGGTCACCCGGTCAGTCTGCCTCGCATGCGCACGGTGCGGGTCACCGGAGCCGGCCCGCGCCGCCCGGGCGCAGCAGGTCGCGCAGCCCGCTGACGCGCTCGACGCGGTGCGTGACCGCGGCCCGCACGGCATCGGCCTCGCCGACGACGGTGACCGCGGTGCGGGCCCGGGTGACCGCCGTGTAGAGCAGCTCGCGGCTCGCGAGGGCCGAGGAGGCCGGCGGGAGGACGACCACCACGTGGTCGAACTCCGACCCCTGGCTCTTGTGGATGGTGGTGGCGTGGACCGTCTCGACATGGTCGAGGCGGGCCCCGGGCACCCACCGCACGTCGCCGGCCGCCGGGAAGGCGACGGCGGGGGGACCACCCGGTCGCGTGACGGTCACGCCGAGATCGCCGTTGTAGAGCCCGCTGCGATGGTCGTTGGCGGTGACGAGGACAGGGCGACCCGGGTACCACCCGATCGTGCGGACCCCCGACTCGCGCAGCCAGCCCTCGACGCGCTCGTTCCAGCGCTCGACACCGAACGGACCGTGGCGATGGGCGCACAGCAGGCGGATCCGGTCGATGCCCGCGAGTGCGGCCACGGCGTCACCGGCCATGGCGGCCTCGACGACCGCGACGGCGGCCGGCTCGATCAGGTCGCGTACCGCACGGATCGCATCGGGGTCGGTGGCGGCGAAGGGAACCCACCGCACCGCCGGACCGTCGCGGTCGGCTCGGTCGGATCCGTCAGATCGGTCGACCCGGTCGGCCCGGTCGATGAGCTCGATCAGCTCGATGAGGTCGGTCGGTTCGGTCGGGT
>CAYRXQ010000087.1:0-3767 GCA_964428115.1 uncultured Ilumatobacteraceae bacterium | reverse complement strand
GGTTCCCCGGGGGGGCCCGGTCCTTTGCCTTCCACCCGCTCTTTGTGTGGGGTGGTTTGGGGGGGGGGGGGGGGGGGGGGGGGTGGGGGGGGTGGGGTGGGGTGGGTGGGGTCGGCATCGCCCGCCGCGAGCACCTCGAGCGCGGTCGTCGCGTCACCGACACGGATCGCCCGGGCGAGCCTGCCGATCGGCGACGAGGCGGGGAACCGGCGGCTCACCTCGAGCGAGACCACCGCACCCGCCACCGAGCCGGCGCTCGATCCATCGGCCATGCCCACCACCGCGCCTGCCGCGGACCGACCCGGCGAGGTCTCGGTGCCGTCGGGTGCGCGGCCCTCGTCGGACCCGACGATGTCGGCCAACACGGCGCCGGCCTCGACGCTCGCGAGCTGGTCGGGGTCGCCGACCAGCACGACCCGCGCCTCGGGCCGCACGGCGTCGAGGAGCCGGGCCATCAGCGGGAGCGAGACCATCGACGTCTCGTCGATCACCACCACGTCGTGCACCAGCGGATCACCCCGGTGGTGCCGGAACGCGGTGCGCGAGCCGGCCCGGCTGCCGAGCAGTCGGTGGACGGTCATCGCCTCGAGGTCGATCAGCCGATCGGCCAGGTCGGGATCGAGCCGGGCCGCGGCGCTGCGGACGGCATCGGCGAGCCGCGCTGCCGCCTTGCCCGTCGGGGCGGCGAGGGCGATGCGCGTCGCGGGATCGGCGCGTACGATCTCGGCCAGCAGGGCCGCGACCGCCGTGGTCTTGCCGGTGCCCGGTCCTCCCACGAGCACGGTGAGACGGTGCGCGAGCGCGTGGGCGACAGCGGCGCGCTGGCGGTCGGCGCCCTCGCCCTGCAGCAGGGTGGCGGCGGGTCCGGTGGGATCGAGCACCGTGTCGGGCTCGTCGCCCGTCCTGGCGGCGCGGCCGACGAGCAGCTCGGCGACGAGGCGCTCGAGGTGGTGGAACCGCTCGAGGTAGAGGCGGTCTCCCTCGAGCACGAGCGGAGCGTCGACGGCCGTGACCAGCGGACTGGCCCGGACGGCCGCATGCCAGGCCTCGGGGTCGGGCCAGGCGAGCACCGGGCCGGGATCCCCGCCGTCGGTCTCGAGCTCGGCGGTCACGAGGGCCGCGACGGTTCGCAGATCGATGCAGACGTGGCCGTAGCGGGGCGCCCTCGCCGCCAGCGCAACGGCCAGCGCCACGTCGACGACATCGGTGTCGTCGGTGTCGTCGACCCCGGCGAGCCGCGACAGGGCCGCGGCGAGGTGGGCGTCGGCCGCGTCGAGCACCCCGGCCGCGCGCGCTGGACGCAGGGCCTCGAGCACCGAAGCGCCGATGTCGAGCGTGGCCCTCACCGCCCCGACGTCCCCCACGGCGCTCACCGCGCCCACGTCGCTCACGGCGCACCTCCGAGGAGGTGATCGACGGCATCGACGGCCGCCGTCGGCGGTCGCCACCAGAACACCCCGCGGGCTTCGCCGGCGGGCCGGCTCGGGTCCATGCCGCGCAGGAACAGGTAGGCGGCGCCGAGCACCTCCCACTCCTCGGGTCGGTCGGGGAGCTTCCAGCGCAGGTAGCGGCGCAGTGCCACCAGGTAGAGCGTTGCCTGGAGCACGTAGTCGTGGTGCACCATCGCGGCCGCCAGGTCGTCGCGGTCGTAGGCAGCGCCGGGAGCGAGCCGGTTGGTCTTGTGGTCAGCGAGCCAGTACTGCACCCGGCCGCCGACGACCGCTCGCCCGACCAGGTCGATCGACCCGGTGAGCATGCCCTCGAGATCGACCTCGTACCCGTGCCCGCCGAGCGCGGCCGCCCAGGGGCGGAACGGGTCGTCGCTCGGGAGGTGCCGCAGCAGGATCTCGCCGATCCGGTCCGCCCGCAGCCGACCGAGCGGGAGGTCGAAGGCGAGCTCGTCGAGCCGGTCGACTCGCCCCAGATCCCGCAGGCGCATCGGGCCGAGGGGTCCACCGAGCGGCGCGAGGATCGCCTGCTCGAGCCCCTCGGCGAGGGCGGCGGCCGTGACCGGCAGGGGCCGTGACCGCAGCGCGCTCGCGCACTGCTCGGTGAGCGCCGCACGCAGATCGTCGTCGGCGAAGTCGACGTGCTCGAGCACGCGGTGGACGAGGGTGCCGAAGGCCGTCCCGCCCGGGGCGTCGAGCAGCGACCGGCCGACGGCGGGGGTCGACCCGATGGCGGCCGCCATGCCCGGGGCCGGGGATAGGGCCGCTGGAGCGAGGGAACCGGTCGGATCGATGGGCGCGGCAGGCTCGTCCTCACCGCCGACCACCGCGGCGGCCGGTGGCTCCGAGAGCGAGGACGGGGCCGGGAACGCGCCGGCGCGAGCCTCGGCGGCGGCCTTGACGGCCGTGAACGACCAGATCCGCCATCGATCGGGGTAGGTGCGCGTGGCGGTGGCGACCGTGATCCCCGCACGGTCCGCCTCGCCCGGACCGGCACCAGCCGGTGCAGTCCACCCCGGTTGGGTGCTGGCCGAGCCAGCGCCGCCCGGTTGGGTGCTGGCCGAGCCCGTGTCGGGCCGGTCGGCGACGGTCGAGCTCGTGCCGGGCAGGTCGGTGCTGGCCGAGGGCCGACCGGGCTCGGCCGTCGATGTGGCGGTCGTCGACGCGACGGCGTGCGCCCGCAGGGCACCGGCCGACCGCTCGGTCAACCGGTCGAACGTCTCGACCGCGAACGGCGGCGTCTCGTCGGTGGCGTGGCCGAACAGCTCCACCAGCGCGGGGTGCGGCTTCTTGCGCACCGGCGCGGTCCACAGCACGACGCGGTGGCGGGCACGGGTGAGCGCCACGTACAGCAACCGCCGGGCCTCGGCAGCGCGCTCCTCGGTGTCACCGGCGTGCAACGTTGCGGTCCACGCGAGCTTGCCGACCCCGGCGATCCAGGCAGCATCGATCTCGCGCGCCGCGCCGACCTGCGCGTGTGGCGGCCCCTGCCGCGGCAGCGGCGCCGTCCACAGGTACGGGCAGAGCACCACGGGGAACTCCAGCCCCTTGGCCCGGTGCACGGTGAGTACCTGGACCGCCTCGTCGTCACGGTCGAGGCGGCGGGCGAGCGCGTCGGGCGCGGGGGCGTCCTCCCCGGCGCCGACGGGATCGTCCAGCCCGAGGAGTGCCGACAGCAGCGCCGCGGCCCCCGCAGGGCGACCACCGGTCGCGGTCTGGAGCAGCTCGGCGATGTGGTCGAGGTCGGTGGCGTGCCGCTCGCCGCCCGCCTCCGACAGCAGTCGTGCCTGCAGCCCGGTGGCGCGGGCCACTGCCAGGAGCGAGGCGACGCCGCCATCGGCGAGACGCCGCGACCATCGCTGCAGCAGCTCGTGCAGCTCGCCCAGCCCGTCGTCGTCGAGTTCGGCCAGCCGCTCGGGCGACCAGCCGAGGAACCACCCCAACGCCGCAGCGCGGGCCGCGCCGGGCGACCCCGGCCGCTCCAGCGCCGCGAGCAGGACGCGCCACTGCGCTGCGGCCTCGCCGTCGAGCACGCTGTTGGTGGAGGCGGTGGCTGCCGGTACACCCGCTGCGCCCAGGGCGAGGGCCGTGGCGGTCGCATCGGCGTTCGACTGGGTGAGCACGGCCAGGTCGCCGGCCCGGAGCGCTCGTACCCCACCGGCGTCGTCGGGCAGGGTGGCCCCGCTGCCGAGGAGGTCGAGCACGGCCCGCACCACGTCGGCGCGGACGCGACGGCGAGAGGTCGCGGGGTCGGGATCGTCGTCGGAAGGGAGCACCCGGATCTGGAGGCTCTCGGGACCGGCCCCGTGGAGTCGTCGC
>CAYRXQ010000086.1:0-11802 GCA_964428115.1 uncultured Ilumatobacteraceae bacterium | reverse complement strand
GACGACACCCAACCGATGGAGCGGCCGTCACTGCCACGTCGCCAGCCTCGTGGCCGAACCTCGCCGCAGTCCGCGTCGACGGCGCCGTCGATGATGCGCAGTGCATGGGAGCGCCTGGCCGATCGGCCACTGGAGGACCTTCGCTTCGGCTGAACGCCGCGGTGGTCGGCTGACGCCAGGTCGACGAACGGGTCGGTCCACACGACGCCGGCGGACCGGGACCAGGACCGGGAACGACACGGACCACGCCAGCGGCGGGATCACCGACCGGCAGTGGAGACGATGGGACTCGAACCCACGACCCCCTCCTTGCAAAGGAGGTGCTCTAGCCAACTGAGCTACGTCCCCGAAGGGCGGCGCTCACGATAGCGGCACGGTGGCCCGCTCCACGGGGCAACGCTCCGGCCCGATCGGCGACGGCCCGGCTCCGTAGTGTCACGCCCCATGTCGCGTCTCCAGTTCGGCACCTTCCTCGCCCCGCACCACCCCACCGGTGAGCACCCCACGCTGCAGTTCCAGCGCGATCTCGACTTCGCGGCGCACCTCGACCGTCTCGGCTTCGAGGAGTTCTGGTGCGGCGAACACCACTCCTCGGGCTGGGAGACCGTCGCCTCCCCCGAGATGTTCCTGGCCGCCGCCGGCCAGCGCACCCACACGATCCGCCTCGGCACCGGCGTGATCAGCCTGCCCTACCACCACCCGTTCAACGTGGCGCAGCGCATCGTGCAGCTCGACCACATGACGCGAGGCCGTGCCATGTTCGGCACCGGCCCCGGCGCGCTGCCCTCCGACGCTCGCACCCTCGGCATCGACCCGATGGTGCAACGCGACCGCCAGGACGAGGCGATGGGGGTCATCATCCGGCTGCTGCGCGGCGAAGACCGCTTCTCCCACGAGAGCGACTGGTTCACGCTCAACGACGCAGCCCTCCAGCTCCTTCCGCTGCAGGAGGACATGCCGATGGCCACCGCCTCGTCGATCTCACCCTCGGGGATGCAACTCGCCGGCAAGTACGGCACCGGGGTGCTCTCGATCGCCTCGAACTCGACCGCCGGCATCCAGTCGCTCCCCACCCAGTGGGGCTTCGCCGAGGAGGCCGCCGCCGCTCACGGCCAGACCGTCGACCGCAAGAACTGGCGGGTGCTCATGAGCTGGCACATCGCCGAGACCCGGGAGCAGGCCCGCGCCGAAGCCGTCCACGGGCTGGCCCGCTGGCACAACGAGTACAACGTGTGGACCCTCGGTCGACCGGGCGCCACCCACGTCGACGACGCCTGGCAGCTGCTCGACCAGACCACCGCGGGCGGGGCCACCGGCACCGGGGCGGCGGTGGTGGGCACACCCGACGATCTCGTCGCTGCGATCCGCGGCCTGCAGGAGATCACCGGCGGGTTCGGTGTGGTCCTCGGCTTCGCGCACGACTGGGCCGACCGCGAGGCGACGCTGCGGTCGTGGGATCTCGTCGCCCGGTACGTGGTCCCCGAGCTCAACGGGTACACGACCCGGTTCCGCGAGTCGCAGCAGTATCTGCACGACCACCAGGCCGAGCTGATGGCCGGGGCCGGCAAGGCCGTGATGACCAAGATCATGGGCCACCAGGGGGCCGCGGCAGCACTCGCCGAGACGGTCGCCCAGACCCAGGCCCGCCAGGCCGCGGTCGCCGCGGGCGAAGCCCCCGAGCAGACCGAGTTCCGCCCCGGCGCCGGCGTGCCGTCAAGCAGCTGACCCGTCGGGGAGCGACGCACCACCGACGCACCACCGGCTCGGCAGGGCGGCGGCCGGACCGGGCGCGCGTCCCGCGCTCAGTCGTCCTTGAGCGCCACGGCGTTGGGGGTGACGTTCATCTTCGGCTCGTACTCGGCGAGCTCGACCACGCGCGCCTCGCGCACCGACCGCGACCGCAGGTCGTCCCGGCAGGTGTCGCAGGGCCCGTAGAACCGGGCCTCGACCGAGAGATCGCAACGCGGACAGATGAAGTTCACGACGGTCGACTCTACGCGGGCCCACGCAGGCCTACGCTCGACCTCGATGACGTCCGAGCTGCCGCCCCCCGGCGCGGGCGCCGAACCCGCGCCCCACCCAGCAGACACGAGGCCGGCCCCGACGCGGGCGTCGCGGGCGGCCGGGCGTGAGGATCGGCCCAACTACCTGGTCCGCCGGCTCCTGGTGGCGGGGGTCGCCTTGGTGGTCGTGGCCGGTGTGGTCGCTGCCCTGCTCCTCACGCTGCTCGCCGACGACGAGGCCGGCCCCGCGGTCGACGGCTCCACCGTTGCCGTCGTCGACCTCGCCGACGGCACCGTCACCTTCTACGACGCCACCGACGATGCAGCCGACGACAGCGACGGCGATGGCGACGCACCGACCGAGGCTCCGATGGCCGAGCCGATCGCGGCGGTGGTCACGGCCGGGACCGAGCTGACCCCGACCGAGCCCGACGACGCGACCGATCCCACCGGCGCGACGGTCGCCGACGCCGCGACCGACGACGACGTCGACGACGTCGATGTCGAGGCGCTCGCCGACCCCACGGCGGTGGTCAGCGGCCGCGTCCTCGACGTGCACACCGACGGGCGCGCCGTTGTCCTCGTACGGTCGACCTCGATCACCCGCGTGCTCCCGCCCGGGGGGTCGGGCGACTTCGACCAGGATGACGTGCAGGTCCGCAGCGTGGCGATCCCCGCGGGGAGCACGGTCACGCGCCTGCCCACCGGCGACGCGCTCACCCTGCTCGTGGCACCCCGCGAGCGCGGCGACCTGCTGCTGGTCGGCGCATCGGCGGCCTTCGCCGAGCCGACCGTGGTCGACATCGCGACCGTCGCCGAGCTCGACGATCCCCTGCTCTTCGCCGAGACCGCCCGTGCCGACCCCTCCGCCACCCGTCTGGCCGTCGGCGACGGCCGCGACTTCCAGACCGTGGTGGTCGGCCTCGACGACGCCCCCGTGGTGTTCCTCCCCGGGGTCCCGATGGCAGTCGGCGACTCACTCGTGGCCACCTCCCAGAACATCGGCCCCGACGCCGAGCTCGGGTTGTTCGACCCCGACGGCTCGCGACGGGCCACCGTGCCGAGCCCACGTCCGGTCGGCGGCGTGATCGACGACGAGCGGTTCGTCTACGTCACCGCGGACGGGCGCATCCTCGCCGCGGGGGTCGGCGACCGCGATCCCGAGGAGCTCGGCACCATCTCCATCCCGGCCGACGACCGGGTCACCACGGTCCGACCGGCGCTCGGCCACACGCGCCTGGTGGTGTCGGGTGCCCGGTTCGAGGCGCTCGTCGACCTCGCCGGCGCGGTGCTGCACCTCACGACGTTCCCGGCCGAGATCACCACCTTCGAACCCGACACCGCGTGGACCTGCCTCCCCGTCGGCGGCCCCGACCGGGCCGACGCGGTGATCGACCTGTCGAACGGCGCCGCGCTCGCCGATCTGCGGGCCGACACCGTGCCGGTGGTGGCCGCCAGCGGATGTGCCGTGGCCCTGGATCGATCCGGCACCGTCAGCATCGTGTCGGGGACCGATCGTCAGGCGCTTCCGGCGGGTGCGACGGTCGACGCGCTCGCCCCGCAGGGCGCCGCAGCGGTGATCCGCACCGCTGCCGGCGTGACCGAGATCCGACGCTTCGACGAACCCGTCACGATCACGCTGCCAGCGGGCGCAGCGCAGCGCGCCGTCTTCCTCGACCGCTGATCGCGCGCCGTGTGTGATCGGCCGTGTGATCGCTCGCCGTGTGGTCGGGTCGGGTGATGGATCGCGGGTGATCAGTCGTCGTGGCGCAGGAGCCGGCCGGCGAGCTCGCCGGTGTGCTCCCCCGCCTCCATGAACGCTCGCCCGTTCACGAAGGTGTGCTCGTAGCCCGCCGCGCGCTGCACGTACCGCCCGGCACCGTGCGGGAAGTCCTCGACGTACTCCGGGAGCGGGAGCGACAGCGCGTCGAGATCGATCACGTTCACATCCGCGAACGCACCGGGCGCGAGGCGGCCCCGGTCCCGGATGCCGAACAGGTCGGCCGTGTCGGAGGTCAGCCGCCGGATCGCCGTCTCGAGCGACCAGCGCTCACGTTCGAGCACCCAGTACGACAGGAAGAACGTCGGCTGGCTGGCGTCCATGATCTGGCTCACGTGCGCACCGGCATCGGCCAGGCCGAGGGTGACGAGCGGATCGTCGAGCATCTCCTCGACGGCGTCGAGGCGCTGGTTGAGGAACGGCAGGTTGCACACCAGTGCGCCATCGGACTCCAGGGCCAGCTCGATGAAGGCCGCCGCCGCGCTGACGCCGCGCTCCGCCGCGATGGCCAACAGCGAGGTGCTCGGGTCGCAGTCGTAGCGGGCCGGGCCGCCGATCGGGAGCACGAACAGCCGATCGAGGTCGACCGCGGACCCGTGGACGTCGGCATCCGCGATCAGCCGCTGGCGGAACGACGGCTCGCGCAACATCGCCAGACGACGGGCACCCGACTCGGCACGCAGCTCACGCCAGGCCGGCGCACGATCGAACGGGGTCCGGGTGTCGAGCCCGAACAGCACCCCCACACCGCGCGCCGTGGTCTGCGGTCGCAGCTGCGCACCGCGCTCGTTCTCCTCGTGCGACCACTCGACGACGCGGCGGAACAGCTCGGGACGTGCGTCGCTCTGCGCGATGCCGAAGCTCATCGGCCGTCCGCTGCGACGGCTCGCCTCACCCATCCAGGCGATCTCGGCCCGGCTGTTGGTGAGCGCCTCGTCGTCGCGCTCGCCGAAGCGCATCGCCCCCTCGAACACCCCGGCACCGTGCCGGCCGAGGACATCGGCGAAGGCCAGCAGCTCGGCGACCTCGGCGAAGGTGCCCGGCACCGGACGGCCGTCGGGCACCCGGTGGAGCAGGGTGCGACTGGTCGACACGCCCAGCGCCCCGTGTGCCATGGCCTCGTCGAGCAGGTCGCACATCGCGGCGATGTCATCCTCGGTGGCCGGCGCCTGGTCGAGACCGCGCCCACCCATCACGTAGGTGCGCAGCGCCGCGTGACCGACGAGCCCGCCGACGTTGAGGCCGGTGTCCATCCGAGCCATCGACGCGTAGTACTCGCCGTAGGTCTCCCAGTCCCAGGCCAGGCCGTCGAGGATCGCGTCGCGCGGGATGTCCTCGACGCTCTCCATCATCTCCGCGAGCTCGCTGCGGTCCTCGGGCCGGCACGGGGCGAAGGTGACGCCGCAGTTGCCCATGACCACGCTGGTCACGCCGTGCCAGCAGCTCGAGGTGCCGATCGGATCCCAGGCGAGCTGGGCGTCGAGGTGGGTGTGGATGTCGACGAACCCGGGGGTGACGATCCGACCCGCGGCGTCGACCTCGCGTCGGCCCCGGCCCTCGACCCGCTCGTCCACGGCGACGATGCGGTCGCCGTCGACGGCCACGTCGGCGCGTCGTGCCGGCGCTCCCGTGCCGTCGACCACGGTGCCACCGCGGATCACCAGATCGTGGGCCATGCTGCTCGTCCTCCCCTTCGCCGCGCTCGCGCGGTGACGCCGACGTCCAAGCGGTCGACCCGACTCGACCTCGGCCGACAGCACAGCACATCCGCGAGCACCCCGGCGACACCGGACCGGTCGAGGCCCGGTGGATCCGACCATCGTCGCTGGTCAGCCGCGCAGTTGAGGCCGGCCGGGTGATCTGCTCGGGGGGCCCAGCACTACGGTGCGGCGCGTGCGCGTCGACGTCATGACCTTCCCCCGTCCACTCGCCGAGATGGGCGCCCACGCCGTACGAGCCCGCGATGCCGGGTTCGACGGCCTGCTGTTCACCGAGGGCGGCCGCACGCCGTACCTCGCGGCCGCAGCCGCCGTCCTGGCCGCGCCCGAGCTCGACATCGCGACCGGGGTGGCCGTGGCGTTCCCCCGCAGCCCGATGATCACCGCGCAGAACGCATGGGAGCTCCAGGAGCTCACCGGCGGTCGGTTCCGACTCGGGCTCGGCACCCAGGTCAAGACCCACGTCGTCCGGCGCTACGGCGCTGCCTTCGAGCACCCCGGCCCGCGCCTGGCCGACTACGTGCGCGCCGTGAAGGCCTGCTTCGCCGGGTTCCGCGGCGAGCCGCTCGACCACCACGGCGAGTTCTACGAGCTGACCTTCCTCAACCGGCAGTGGAGCCCGGGGCCGATCGCGGCGCCCGATCCGGCGGTCGACGTCGCGGCGGTGAACCCGTGGATGCTGCGGATGGCCGGCGAGGTCGCCGACGGCGTGCACATCCACCCGATCGGCGAGCCCGGCTACCTGCGGCGCCACGCGCTGCCCAACATCGCGGCCGGGGCAGCTGCCGCGGGACGCTCCCCCGAGGAGATCCCGCTGATCGTGCCGGTCACCACCATCGTCGGCGACACCGACGCCGAGATCGCCGCGGCGCGCGATCGGGCCCGACAGTCGCTCTCGTTCTACGGCTCGACCCCGAACTACGCGTTCATCTGGGACGAGGCCGGCTTCGAGGGGACCACGGCTCGCATCCGAGCCCACCAGCAGGCCGGCGACCTCGCGGCGATGGCCACCGAGATCACCGACGACCACCTCGGCGTGTTCTGCACCGAGGCCTCGTGGGACGGCCTGGCCGATGCGCTGATCGACACCTACGCGGGTCTCGTCGGCCGCCTGGTGCTGTACTCGCCGGGCTTCGACTCGCCGGATCGCTTCGAGCGCTACGGCGCGGTCGCGGCCGAGATCTCCCGGCGCACCGGCGGGCGATGACCCGACCGAGCGCGATCCGACGGGCCACCGTCGACGACCTCGACGAGCTGGTCGAGCTCGCCGCGGAGTACTGCGTGGCCGATGGTCACGCCTTCGACGGGGCCACGGTGCGAGCCGGGTTCGGCCCGCTGCTCGCCGACGACGCCCACGGGGTGGTCCTCGTGACCACGGCGACACCGCCCGTGGACGGCAACAGAGACGGCACTGGTGACGACGGCGACGATGGCGACGGCGACGGGATCGTCGGGTACGGCGTGCTCACCTGGAGCTGGTCGATCGAGATCGGCGGCCCCGAGGCGGTGCTCGACGAGCTGTACGTCCGCACCCGCAACCAGGGTCTCGGCGGCGCGCTGGTGGACGCACTGGTGGCGGCCGGTCGCGAGCACGGGATGCGGCGGATCTTCCTCGAGACCGAGCGTCCCAACCAGGCGGCGCGCCGGCTCTACGAGCGGCACGGCTTCGAGGCCGACGACTCGATCTGGATGGCCATCCTCCTCGACCCGCCGCCGGCCTGAGATCACCGGTCGCGGCACGGCCCGCTGGTCACCCGTCCGGTCAGCCGACCGGACGGCGGACCGGGCCGAGCACCCGGTCGAGGTACTCGTTCGCGAAGGTCCCGTCGGGATCGAGTCGGGCTCGGGCCACCGCGAACTCGTCCCAGCCGGGATACCGGCCACGCAGCTCGGCCGCGGTCTGACGGTGCACCTTGCCCCAGTGGGGTCGCCCACCGAGATCGACCATGATCGCCTCGACCGCAACGAAGTAGGCCACGAACGGCGCGCCCCGGTACTGGTGAACCGCGATCCAACCGTTGACCCGTCCCGAGCCGGTGGACAGCGCGATGTCGTCGGCCGCCGAGCAGCGCACCTCGATGGGGAACAGCGGCGGGAACGACAACGTCGACACCACCGACCGGATCCGCTCGATCGCCTCGGGCACGGCCTCGAGCGGCACCCCGTGCTCCATCTCGAGGAACTTGACGTGGCGTGGGCTGGCGAAGACCCGGTCGCTGCGGTCGACGAGCTCGCGCTCGGCCGCGGCGGAGGTGACGAGCCGGGCGACCTTGGGGGCCATGGTCGGGAACCGGCGCCCGGTCCGGCAGATCACGCCGAACGCGAGGTTCTCCCCCACCCACTTGTCGCGCACGTAGGCGAGGCGGGGCTGTGGGCGGGCGGGCTCGTCGGTGCGCCGGTTGCGCTTCACCTGGCAGCGGCGGGCTCCGGGCATCCAGTAGAACTCGACGTGGTCGGTGCTCGACATCACCGCCGCGAAGTCGCCGAGCACGTCGTCGAGCCGTTCGATCGTCTCGTGCGCGTGCAGGCGGAACGCCGGTACGCACTGCAGCGTCACCTCGGTCACCACGCCGAGCGCGCCGACGCCGACCCGTGCCACCGAGAGCAGCTCGGGGTCGTGGTCGGCGTCGAGGGTGAGCACCTCGCCGGCGCCCGTGACGACCTCGAGCCCCACGACGGTGGTGGCCAGGTTGCCGAACGCCAGCCCCGTGCCGTGCGTCGCGGTGCCGATCGCCCCGGCGATCGACTGCACGTCGATGTCGCCGAGGTTCGGCATCGCGAGGCCGACCTCGGCCAGGCGCTCGTTGAGGTGACGCAGGCGGATCCCGGCCTGCACGGTGACCTGGCCGCTCTCGTGGTCGACCCGCTGCACGGCGTCCATCCGATCCAGCGACAGCAGGGCGCCGTTGGTCATCGCGGCGCCGGTGAAGGAGTGGCCACCACCGATCGCCTTGACCCGGGACCCAGCGGCGTGGGCCGCTGCCACCACCGTGGCGACCTCGGCGGTCGTTCCCGGGAGGTGGACCCCGTCGGGGATGCAGACCTGGTTGCCGGCCCAGTTGCGCACCACGGTCCGCGCCGCGGTGCCCGACGAACCGCTCCGACGACGTGACCAGGGCTGGATGGCGGGGCGGCGCATCCCGCGACGGTACCCGCCGCCAGGTTCGGGGTCCGAGCGACCCGCACGCCCCGTGCCTGGCGGCGTGCGGGAACCGCCGTAGCCTGGGGCGACGTGGAACAGGGCTCGGGCCGGATCGACATCCGGGGCGTCGTCAAGCGCTTCGGCGAGGCCGAGGTCCTGCGTGAGGTGACCCTCGACGTCGCCGCCCACGAGACGGTCGCCCTCCTCGGACCGAGCGGCTGCGGCAAGACCACACTGCTGCGCACCATCGCCGGCCTCGAGCGGATCGACGACGGCGAGATCACGATCGGCGACGAGCTCGCCAGCAGCAGCTCCACCCACGTCCGACCCGAGGAGCGTCGGATCGGGATGGTGTTCCAGGACTGGGCGCTGTTCCCCCACCTGACCGTGGGCGAGAACGTGGCCTACGGCCTCGACCGCGACCAGCGGCGCAGCGGACGGGTCACCGAGGCCCTCGAACTGGTCGGCCTCGCGACCCTCGCCGACCGGCTCCCGGCCACCCTCTCGGGCGGCCAGCAGCAGCGGGTCGCGCTCGCCCGCGCGCTCGCCCCGCGGCCCCAGGCGATCCTGCTCGACGAGCCCTTCTCGAACCTCGACACCAGCCTGCGGGTGCAGGTGCGCACCGAGGTCCACCGCCTGCTCACCGAGCTCGGCATCACCACCGTGTTCGTCACCCACGATCAGGAGGAGGCGTTCGTGCTCGGGGACCGGGTCGCGGTCATGAACGCCGGCCGGATCGAGCAGTACGCGTCGCCCGCCCAGATCTACGACCACCCGGCCTCGCGCTGGGTCGCCGAGTTCGTCGGCGAGGCCAACCTGGTGCGCGCCACCGCGAACGGTGACCGCGCCGACTCGTTGCTCGGCACGCTGGCCCTGCGCGATCGGCTCGACGGCCCGGTCGAGGTGCTGTTGCGGCCCGAGCACCTGATCCTCACGGTGGCCGAGGATCCGGGTTCCCACCCGAGTGGCGACACCACGGTCATGGGGCAGACGGTCACGGGGCAGGGGGCACCTGGCGTGGGCACGGTCGAGCTCGTGGAGTACTACGGCCACGACCACGTCACGATCGTGCTGCTCGACGACGGCGGCCGGCTGCGCAGCCGGGCCCCCGGTGCCCCGCCGCTCGCCCGGGGTCAGCGGGTCGCCGTGGCCTCCAACGCCACCGCCGCCGTCGCCTACCCCCGCGACGACCGCTGATCCGGCGACACGGGTCGACCGACGGAGGTCGACCGCCCGGGCTACGGCCGCCCACCGCGACGGCCGCCCTCAGGCCTCGCGACGTTCGGCCTCGCGCAGCACCAGCACGGCCATCGGCAGCGACGACAGCAGCACCAGCGCCAGGGCGGGTGATGCCGCCCGCGCGAGGAACGCCTCGTTCGACGCGTTCCACACCCGCGTCGCCAGCGTGCCGAACTCGGTCGGCGCCAGCAGCAGCGTGGCCGGCAGCTCCTTCATGCAGGTCAGGAACACCAGCGCTCCGGCCGCGACGACACCGGGCCGGGTGAGGGGCACCACGATGCGCCGGAACGTCGTGAGACGACCGGCTCCCAGCAGGTGCGACGCCTCCTCGAGCGACGGGGTGACCTGCAGCAGGGAGGACCGCATCGTGCCGATGGCCTGGGGCAGGAACAGGATCACGTAGGCGAACACCAGCATCCCGAGCGTCTGGTAGAGCCACGGGACGCGCTGCGCGCCGAAGAACACCAGCGACAGCGCCACGACCACGCCGGGCAGCGCGTACCCCGACCACGAGAGGCGCTCGACCAGGCGCGAGAACGGGCCGGGGTACCGCACGGTCAGCACGGCGATCGGCCACGCGGCCAGCACGGTGGCGACGGCGCCGAGGAGCGAGGCCTGCAGGCTGTTGGCCACCAGCGACCAGGCCGGCAGGATCGACTCCCCGACCCGGACCCCGCGCCACAGCCAGTACCCGATCACGGCCATCGGCACCACCAGGGCCACGGCCACCAGCAGTCCGCAGGCCGAGACCGCCACCCACCGCCACCGCCCGAGCGCGACGGTGGTCGCCCGACGTGCGCCGCCGCCGTGTAGCCGATGCACGTGCTCGCGGCGCCGCGAGCGCTGCACCAGGGCCAGCACCGCGATCGTCAACGCCACCAGCACGAGCCCAAGGACCGCGGCCGAGCCTCGGTTGAGCGCGCCGCGGTACTGGGTGTAGATCGCCGTGGTGAACGTCGGGTAGCGCAGCATCGACACGGCCCCGAAGTCCGACAGCACGTACAGCGCGACGAGCAGCGCCCCCGCGGTGATCGACGGGCGCAGCTGGGGCACCACGACCCGCAGGAAGGTGACGAACGAGCCGCGCCCGAGGGTCCGACTGGCCTCCTCGAGGCTCGGGTCGAGGCGCCGGAAGGCGGCCCGGACCGGCAGCAGCACGTACGGGTACGTGAACAGCGTGAGCACCACGAACGCGCCGCGGAACCCGTAGATCGACGGCAGCCGCTCGACCCCGAGCGGCTCGAGCCAGCCCTGGAGGATGCCGCGCGGGCCGAGCGCCCCGATCATCGCGAAGCTGCCCACGTAGGTCGGGATGGCGAGGGGCAGGGCCGACAGGATCACCCAGATCCGTCGGCCGGGCAGATCGGTGCGGGTGGTCAACCAGGCCACGGGCACCGAGATGGCCACCGACGCGACCGTGACAGCGGTGGCCAACCACACCGTGTCGACGAGCAGTTCCCAGGTACGTGCCGAGGTCGCGATCTCCCAGCTGTCGCTCCACCCGAGCTCCGCGGCGCGCCAGACGAGGTAGCCGAGGGGGATCGCGGCGCTCACGCCCACCAGCAGCCCGAGCAGCCCGAGCACCGGCGCGTCGAGCGCCACCCCGGCCCGGGCACCCGGGCGGCGGCGCGCCGGAACCCGGCCCGTCGGGGCCGGGTTCCGGGATGACGCGAGCGTCGTGGTCACCGCATCAGCCTCGCGTCCGCGAGGGGGTCGCTCACAAGGCGCCGACCTCGGTGAGCAGGTCGATCGTGCCCTGCAGGTCGAGCAGTTGGTTGAGGTCGAACGCCGGCAGATCGAGCGAGTCGATCGTCGGCAGGTCGGCGGGGACCTCGACGCCCTCGACCACCGGGATCTCGACGGTCTGCTCTGCGAAGTACTGCTGAGCCTCGGGCGACAACAGGAAGTCCATGAAGGCTT
>CAYRXQ010000085.1:818-11840 GCA_964428115.1 uncultured Ilumatobacteraceae bacterium | reverse complement strand
GCGATCATGGATGTCCCGGCCGCGCCCGGTGCACTCCCCACCGACGTGGACGATCCGACGACAGGCGGGCTGCTCGACGCGTTCGGTGGGGTCGACCCCGTGGAGGGCGTCGCGATCCCGTCGCAGCTCGACCAGCTCGACGCACTTCGCGCCCGCCGCGACGTCGACCTGCTCTTCCTGTCGGCCGGCGCGAGTGATGTCGCACTGCCTGCGATCGTGCGCGACTGCATCGAGACGGCGCCGACCGATGTGTTCGGATGCCATCGATCGTCGACTCAGGTCGGGTTCGACGCGCGTCTCGCCGACCTGCCGCGACGGTATGCCGCGCTCGACGCTGCGCTCGATGCCCGTGGGATCGAGCCGAGCCGCATCGTGATCACCGACTATCCCGACGTCACGACGGATGCCCTCGGTCTCGCGAACCTGCGCTGCGTCGCCGAAGCCGAGAACATCGGCGAGATCGCCGGGTTCGTCGCGAACCTCGCCGAGGTCGTCGAGAAGACGGCGCCCTCCCCGGTCGTGACGCGTATCGCTACGGCGGTGAACAAGGCGGCCGACCTCATCAGCAAGGTGTTGTCGGGCGGTCTGGTGACCGACTCCGAGGCGGCATGGTTGCGCGCTTCGGTCATCGGCGGGCTGAACGGTGCCGTGCGGTCGGCTGCAGCGGCACACGGTTGGGGCACGGCCAGCGTGGCCGGCCGGTTCGACCGGCGGGGATACTGCTCGACCGACCCGCTGGTGGTGACGCTCGGCCGGAGCCTGGTGACCCAGCTCGACATGGATGGTGCGTTCCACCCGACCGCTGACGGTCACGCGCTCTACGGCGAGGTGATCGCGGATGTCGCAGCTCGCCGGCTGCTGGCCGACGCGGCCGCCGAGCAGACTCAACCGCTGAGCGCCGACGCGCTCGGTGATCTCTACGTGCTCACGCAGGACGGCGATTCGATCACGGTCACCTCGCTGCGGGACACGGGCGGCCGGCCGGTCGTGCTCGGCTCGCGCCGACTCGATCGGGTCGTCGCCGCCGGGTCGGGCGTCGGTCTCGGCGCCGTGTCGCCGGTCGCCGCCGACCGCACGACGGCCGTCGCCACCTGGTCGCAGCTGTGGACCGACGCCGACGGGTCCCACGCCCGGACGCGGGTCGCCCCGGTGGTCATCAGCGAGAACGTTGCGGTCACGTCGGTGCGCGTGGTGCAGGCTCCGCTCGAGGGTGAGCGGCTCGTGGCCGGCAAGGCGACCGTCGTCCTGGCGAGGATCGACGCGCGGCTCGCCGGCCCGATGACCCTGGACGTCACCACGGAGATCGTCGACGAGGAGGACCTGACGACGGTGCTGACGGTCACCGAGCCGGTGCGTCTGCGGCCGGGGCTGAACGACGTGGTGCTCCCGAGCGCGTCGTTCGCCGTTCCCGATGGCTCGACGGTGTTCGCGCGGGTGCGGGTGACCGACCCGCCCACCGCCCCGCCCGGCTCCGGCGCCGACAACGTGCTCGAGAGCACGCAGCAGCGACTCGCCTCTCCGGTCGTGTCGACGCGCTCGTACTCGGCGGTGTTCCTGCCGGTGCAGACGGCCGATGCCGGACCGTCGACCTCGTGTGCCCAGGCCGCCGCCTCGGCTGGGCGGTCCGTGCCCTTCGCCCGTGACGCACTGCCGCTCGCGGACGAGGGGCTCGTGGCCGAGGTCGCGTGCACCTCGCTGAGCGGGCTGGAGGGGAGCGACCGCGGCGTCATGGAGGCCCTCGTCGAGCTCGATCGCCTGGCTCGACTCACCGGCCGTGACGTCGCCGTCGGGGTCGTGCCCGACGGCTGGCTCCAAGCCGCGCTCCCGAGCCAGCGGGCGGTCGGGTTCGCCGCCAACCGGCTGCGCGGCGTGCTGGTCGAGGCCTCGGCGGAGCGGATGGTGCTCGTCCACGAGATCGGCCATGTGCTCGGGGTGACGTACACGCCCGGTCCGGTCGCCGCGCCGGGTGTGCGGGTGTCGCGTCGCACGGTGCAGCGCGGCAACGACTGGATGGGTTCGCTGGTCAGCCCGACCACCTGGACCGGTGCCGACACCTGGGAGCAGCTGATCGACTCGCTGGCCGATCCGACCCGGATCCCTCGGTTCCCGGATCCGTCGTCGGGGGTCGTGTTCGTGCGCGGCTCGGTGTGGTTCGACTCCTCCGCGCAGCAGTGGGTCGCGAGCGAGGGTGAGTGGTCAGCGGCGTCGACGGCCGAGCGGGACGAGCTGCTCGCCATGCTCGAGGTCGACGGGAGGGCCATCCCGGTCGATGAACAGCGTCAGCCGGTGGACGAGCCGACCGAGCTCGACGTCCTCGAGGTGGAGCGCTTCCCGGCGCCCCCCGGACCGGACGACGACGGCATCCCGGGCGGCGTGTACGTGGCGCCCGTCGCAGTGCCGCCCGGCACGGCGTACCTGCAGATCGAGCTCGACGGTGTCGTGGTCGAGGAGCGTCCCGTCTCGCCGGCCGCGCCGGTGGTGTCGGTGCTCGAGCCACTCGCCGGTGCCGTGGTGCCGGCCGCCGAGCCGCTCATCGTGAGCTGGTCGGCCGACGTCGCTCCCGGCTTCACCGCGGACGCGACGGTGCTGCTGTCGGGCGACGGCGGGACGACCTGGCTGCCGGTGGCGTCGCGGGTCGCGGGCACCTCGGCCATGGTGACCATCCCGGGCGCGATCCGCGGCGACCGGGTGGTGGCACGCGTCGTGGTGAACGACGGCGTCCGCTCGGGGGTCGCCGACTCGGGGCAGTTCTCGGTGCGCGACGTGGCTCGTGGGCCCGAGCGCGTCGCGTTCTTGGAGGTGCTGCCGTTCGACACGTGTCTGTCGTTCCAGGGTTGCACCCGAGGCGTCCACACCATGGCGCCCGACGGGACCGACGTGCGGGTGGTGGCACCGTGGGTGTGGGACGGCGTGTACCCGAACCTGAACCGGTTCGTGCCGGACGCGCCGGACTGGTCGCCCGACGGGCGGCGGCTCGCGATGTCGGCGACCGCGGTGATCCAGAACCCGCCGGTGCCGGGGAACGTGCTGTACAGCGAGGACCGGCGCGACGTGTGGGTGATGGACGCCGACGGCGGCAACCGCACCCGGATCACGACCACCGTGCGGATGCCAGCGTTCCCGCCGGTGCTCAACCAGCCGGACGCGCAGATGGTCCCCGAGTTCATCTGCGCCGACTGGTCGCCCGACGGGACCCGACTGTCGACCGTGGCGGGCACCGGGCGCTACGGGGGGACCGCCGGCGACCAGGGCGCCGGTGACTTCCGGGCGACCGGCTGGGTGGTCTCGATGGCCGCCGATGGCTCCGACCTGCGCATCCACGGCGCAGTCCTGGGGGCACAGGACTGTCCGCGGTGGTCACCCGACGGGACTCGGCTCGCCGTGCCGATGCAGGTGTCGAACGGCGAGCTGCTGCCGACCCGCGATGCCGACGATCCGTGGGTGTTCACGTGGCCGGGGCTGAACACCTCGGTGCTCGTCGAGTTCCCCGTTGCGGTCGAGTCGACGACGTCGATGGGCCACGTGATCGCCGACATCCCGGCTGGTGAGTTCCGGGGTGCGTCGTGGCTGCCCGACGGCTCGGGCTTCGTCCTGGGCTACCGCGGTGATCGAACGACGTGCGGTGTGTGGCGAGTGGCGTCCGATGGTTCGCAGCTCGAACGGATCGCCGCCTGCGCACAGGTGTTGGGCACCCCGTCGACCTCGGGAAACCCGCGACTGCTGACCGGGTTCGAGGCGATCCGCCCGATCGTCGCGCCCGACGGCCGGGTGGAGTTCGGGTCGGGCCACTACTTCGACGCCGTCGTCGAGACGTTCCGCCCCTCGCTGTGCACCGTGCCCGCCGACGGGCTGGCCGAGTTGCCGGCCAATGCCTTCGATCCGTACGTGGCCGACGGGCAGTCGTGCGTGACCGGGCCGGGCACATCGGCGCCCGTCCCGCTGATCACCGGGCCGACGGGTGGGGTGTACTTCGACTGGGCGGCGGGTCAGGTGCTCGACGGCGGTGGTGGACCGACCGGGGTGGTGATCCCCGACGAGCCCCCTCCTGCGACCGCTGATGCCGGGGGCCCGTACGCGGCCACCCAGTTCCAGCCGGTCGTGGTCGACGCCGGTTCATCGGCCGTCCTGGCCGCGCCCGATGCTGCCCTGGCCGAGGTGGAGTGGGACCTCGACGGTGACGGGGAGTTCGACGACGCCGCCGGCGTCCGTCCCGAGGTGGTGTTCGCCGAGCCCGGCTCGGTGGAGGTCCGGGTCCGCATCACGCCGCCGGGCGGCACGCCGGTCGTGAGTGCTCCGGTCACGATCGAGGTGACGGCCGCCGTGTCCGACCCCGTGGTCGCCCCCGACGCGGTCCCACCACCGGCACGATCGCTCACCCCGCGCGACCTCGAGGTGGTCGTGCCCTCGGACGGCGAGGCGATCGTGGTCCTCGGCACCGCCGACGGCACCGCGACACCGTTCACCGTGCTCACGATCCCGGACCCGTCCGAGGCGACCGTCGAGCCCGAGACGGTGTCCGTGCTCGATCCCGGGCCGGTGGGCGCGGCGGTGCCGCCGTTCGAGGTCGCCGGTGGCGGCCGGATCGTGGTGCGTGCCGCGCCCGGCTTCATCGGGACGACCTCGTTCACCTATGCGGTCGCCCCGGGTGACGGCCCGGTAGCGACGGTGACGGTGCGGGTCGAGGGCAATCGGCCACCCGACGCCGGTGCCGACGAGCTCAGCGTGGTCGAGGGGGAGGTGACCCCGGTCGATCCTGCATCGCTGCTCGCCAACGACCTCGACCCCGACGGAGGTGCCGACGCCGTTGCGTCGGTCGCACGGACGAGTGCGTCGGCCGGGTCGCTGGAGGTCGTCGGGGTACTCGACGGCATGAACGCCGAAGCGTGGCTCGGCGCGGACGGGTCGATCTCGGTGGTCGGGAAGTCGCCGGGCATCGGGTCGTTCCGCTACGTCGTCGCCGACCCCGCCGGAGGCTGGGCGGTCGGCGATGTCACGCTGACCGTGCGCGCCGTGGGCTCGCCCGATACGACCACGACCACGACGACCACCTCGACCACCTCGACCACGTCGACCACGTCGACGACGACCACATCGACCACCTCGACCACCTCGACCACGTCCACGACCAGCACGTCCGCTCCGTCGACCACGACCTCGACCGCGACGGGCACCGCGACGTCGACGACGTCGACGACCTCGACCGCCGCACCGCCGGCCACGACGGCCGCGCCCCCGGCGCCCACTACGACCGCTCCGCCCTCGACGACCGCCGCACCAGCGCCGACGACGACGGACGTGGATGCAGCGGGTCCGTCGACCGTCGTGACGACACCGCCGTCCGGGTCGGGATCAGGCAGCGGGACCGGCGCCGAGCTCCCTGCGACCGGTGCCGGCGGCGGTGCCGGTCGGCTGGTCGATCTGGCCGTCGTCCTGCTGGCGGCCGGCGGCGTGGTGCTGCTCCTGCTGAGCGCTCGGCGGCGAGACACCATGTGATCCCGATCGCGCTGCAGCCCGTCGATACGATCCGCCCGTGAGCGGGCATCTCGAGATCCGCCGGTCGGAGCTGGCCCGTATCGCGGCTGCGCTGACCCGCACCGACGAGGGCCGTTCGTCGATCCTCGTGGTCGAGGGCGAGGCCGGGGTCGGCAAGACCCACCTGCTCGAGCAGGGCGCGCTCCTTGCCGCCGACCGCCGGATGCGGGTCTGGCGGTCGGGCCTCACCGAGATCGAGACGATGCTGTCGTGGGCCGGGCTGTCGGTGCTGCTCACCGACCTCGACGAGGCGCTGCTCGAGGGGATGCCGCCACCGCGTCGCCACACACTCGATCGGGCGCGCGGCGTCGGCGGGACGGGTCGGATCTCGGCCGCCGAGGTCGCCTCGGCCCTGGCCGATGTGGTGTGCCGGGTGACCGACACCGCCCCGCTCGTGCTCGTCCTCGACGATCTCCAGTGGATCGACCGGGCGTCGGCCGCGGCCATCGCCTACGCGGTCCGTGCGAACGCCGGGCGGCGGGTGTGCGTCCTCGCCGCACACCGCAGCGAGGAGCCTGTGCCACTCGACCTGACCCGGATCCCCGGGCCCGAGTTCGAGCGCATCGAGCTCGCGGGGCTGAGCGCGGCCGGGGTCCATCATCTGCTCGCAGGGGTCGGGCTCGACGTCGGCTCGCGGCGCGACCTCCTGCGGGTCCACGAACTGTCGGGTGGCAATCCGCTGCGTGCCGTCGAGATCGCCCGGCGCCTCACCGCCGGTGGGCCGGCGGGCGTACGAGCGGTGTCCGACCCGTTCCGTGACGTGACGCTGGCTCGACTCGACGGTCTCGACGGCGACGCGGTCGAGGCGGCCCGTGTGTGCGCACTGATGGCACGACCGACGGGGAGCGTGATCGCTGCCGTGCTCGGGGCACCGGCGCTCGCGGCCTTGGCGCAGCTCGAGCGTCGGTCGATCATCCGGTCGACCGACGGCAGCATCGAGTTCACCCATCCGCTGCGTCGTGCCGCGGTGCTGCACGGGCTCGGCGAGTTCGAGCGGCGCCGGCTGCACCTGCGCATCGCCGACACCGTGGACGACCCGGAGCTGGCGGTGCTCCACCGTGCCGAGTCGGCTGATCTCCCCGATGCGGAGCTGGCCGCGGCACTCGAGCGTGCCGGCGATGCTGCCGCGGC
Organism: uncultured Ilumatobacteraceae bacterium; assembly: GCA_964428115.1. GTDB lineage: Bacteria > Actinomycetota > Acidimicrobiia > Acidimicrobiales > Ilumatobacteraceae > CAYRXQ01. The sequence goes on along the minus strand of CAYRXQ010000085.1, from coordinate 5,177 downwards.
AGTGGGGGTGCCCGATGTCGCGATCGTCCGCTACCGGCGCGCTGCCGAGCTCACGCCCGAGGGCGACCGCGCTGATCGGTGGCGGCGGCGTCATCGTGTCGTCGGCCTGTCGGTGGAGATCGGTGATCACGAGGCCGTGCTCGCCGAAGCCGAGGAGCTCGAACGTACCGCCGAGGATCCACGCGACGTGGCGTCAGCGCTGCTGCACCTGATCGACGCGCGGCTGATGGTGATGGGGTTCGACGCCGCCATCGCAACGGCGCGCGCGGGGCTCGAGCGGCTCCCGGCGAACTCCTCCGAACGGGTCACCCTTCTGGTGCGGCTGGTACGGCTCGAGCAGTTCCATGGCTTCGAGGGTGCAGCGACGACGGCCCGGGCGGCGCTCGCCGTCGCGCGTCGGTCGGGCGACGTCGACCTGATCCGGCGTGCCGAGGTCGTGGAGGCGTGCGCCGCGGTCATGGTCGGCGACCCGATCGACACCGACTCGCTGCAGGTGCCCACGACCACCGATCCGCACGCCGGGATCGGTGCGGCGCACTTCCTCGCCGAGGTCCTCGTGTGGACCAACCAGCTGGACCGGGCCGAGTCGATGCTGCTGCCCGATGCGGCGCAGGCGCGGGCCCGCGGGGCCACCATCCCACTGGTTCGGGCACTCTCACAGCTCGGCGACGTCTACCTGCGTCGTGGCCGGTGGGATGAGGCGGAGCGCTGCCTGGTCGAGGTCGGCGAGCTCGCCGATCTGACCGAGTACACGACGAGCGATCGCGTCGATCTGGCCTGGCTCGCGGCGGCCCGCGGCGACCGACGCACGGCGGAGGGGCACCTCGACATCGATGCCGGGCGACTCGCGCCGGCCTTCGACTTCGATCATGTCGTCCACTTGGCCCGCGCCGGGTTCGTGGCCCTGTGTGCCGGCGAGTGGCGTTCGGTCGTGACCCTGTTGGACCGGGCTGCCGCAGGTGCGACGGCGCTCGGCTTCGTCGATGCGGGAGCGCTGCCGTTCCGGCACGACCTGGTGGAGGCGCTGCTCAACCTGGGCGAGGTCGAACAGGCAGAGCGCCACGCCGGTGAGTTCGCCGCCGCTGCGGAGCGGTCGGGGTCGCTGTTGTCGGTCGCGCTCGGTCTGCGGTGCCGAGCGATGGTCGCCAGCGCTCGGGGTCAGGCGGACGAGGCCGTGGTGCTCGCCGAGCAGGCCGTGACCTCGCACACCGGCGTGCCCGTCGTGCTCGAGGCAGCGCGCACCCGACTCACTGCGGGATCCGTGCTGCGCCGCTCGGGCCAGCGGTCGGCCGCCCGGACGCACCTCGAGGCCGCCCTCCAAGCGTTCACCGAGCTCGGCGCACGGCCCTTCGCCGAGCGGACGACAGGCGAGCTCGAGCGACTCGGTGCTCGCCGGGTCGGACCGGGGCTCACTGCGACCGAGGAGCGCATCGCCCGGCTCGCGGCCTCGGGGTGCACCAACGCCGAGATCGCCGCAGAGATGTTCGTGAGCCTCCGGACCGTCGAGTCCAACCTCACGCGTACCTATCGCAAGCTCGCGGTCCGGTCTCGCACCGAGCTCGTCGCCAAGCTGACCGCCGAGACCTGACCGACCGCCGAGACCTGACCGACCGCCCCGACTTGGCCTCGGGTCGTCAGCCGGTCGGATCGATGCTGGCGAGGAGCAGTTCGGTCTCGCGCTCGGGTGTGAGGCCGGCCTCCGCGAGCAGTGTCCGCAGGTGGTGGGCCGTCTCTGCCGCAGCCGATCGCGAGCCGAGCGCGAGGTGGGCGCGGATCGCGGTGCGGTGGGCCCGCTCGGCCAGGTGGTCGAGACGGATGGCGTCGAGCGCGTAGCGGAGCGCGGCCTCGGGTTCACCGCGCGCCAGGGTCAGCTCTGCCAGGCGGCAGGCGGAGTTGAGGGCCAGCGACTGCAGGCGCAGCCGCTCCTGGGTGACGATCTCGTCGTCGAGCCCGGGGAACAGTTCGCCGCGGTATGCATCGATCGCGGCGCGGTGGTGCTCCACTGCGAGCAGCGGCGAGGAGGCCTGCTCGGCTCGGCGGGCCTCGGCGACGTGGTGCTCGACACGGTGCACGTCGAGGTCGATGCCCTCCTCGGCGAGGGCGAGTCGTCCCTCGACGGAGCGGACGAACCAGGCGCCCTTCGGGTCGCGTTCGGGTTCGATGGTGTCGAGCAGTGTGGCGAGCGTGACGCGGAGGTTCGCCTGGGCCTGCTTGGCGCTGAGGTCGGGCCACATCTCGGCGGCGAGCCGCGTGCGGGCCGTGTCGCCCTCGAGGACGAGACGGGCGAGCAGCTGCAGGACGCGTCCGCTGCGAAAGCGGTCGGGCACGGGCGCACCGTCGCTGCGTCGGATCCGGAAGTCGCCGAGCACGTCGATCTCGAGGTCGTACTCCGGTCGCTGGGGAGCGGCCGCGACCACGGCCGCGGCCCGGCGGGCGACCTGCTCGAGCGGATGGTCGACGAGTCGACGGATCCATCGGGTGGGCTCGGGGATCCGCGCCAGGCATGCCTCGGCGTCGGTGCTGCGGTCGGCGCAGGCGAGCGCGAGCTCCACGAGGTACGACGGTGGCACCTGGACGCGCAGCAGATCGGGGTTGCCCCACGGCAGCGCGAGCGCGCGCTCCACGTCACCGTGGTCGCGTAGTTCGACGATCGCCCGTCCGGCGTCGACGGCGACGGTCAGCGACGGTCCGAGTGGCAGCTCGTCCAACACCTCCCCCTCGGGGGTGAGCACGCGCAGGGCCGTGAGACCCGACAGGTAGGCCCATGCCGGCCAGCCGCCGATCGGGACCCGCTGCAGCGTGGCGCGGAGCTGTTCGGCCGCGGCTTCCTCGCCGTCGATCGCGAGCGTGGCGAGCGCGTCGGCCACGAGACCGTAGAGCTCGATCCGCGGGGCGAGCTCGGAGGCGAGCGTGCGGCAGGTGTCGGCGAGGGTCCGTGCGGTGCGAAGATCACCCGCGGCGATGGCCACCGTGGTGACCACGTGGAGCAGTGGCACCTGGACCGTCGGGATCCGGCGGTCTTCGTAGGTGCCGGGGAGCTCGGCGGCGATCGGCCAGGCGACGGTCGGGTCGATCTCGCCGCGCAGCCACACGGCATGCGCGTCGATCGGGTCGGACACCCCGTCGGCCAGGACGGCGTCGAGGGTGATGTCGACGAGCTCGGGCCGGGTGAGCTGCACGAGCCGGGCGTGCTGGGCGGTGTGCTGCGCGTTGGGATCCTCGTGCTCGATCCGGGCGACGTGCTCGAGTGCCTCGTCGATCTCGCGACGTTCCTGTGCGATGTGGGAGCACAGCAGCGCGACCGCGCCGCGGGCCAGCATGCCTTCGGGGCCGTCCCCCTCGGCGAGCACCCGGAGGTGCGGGGGCACGGTGATCGTCGACGGGTCGGCGTCGCCGGCGAACTGGGCCAGTCTCCAGTGGAGGATCGCTGCGAGGCGCCGGTCGGCGCGGTCGGGCCCGGCTCGGTCCAGGGCGTGCAGGACCGATCGCACGCCGGCCGCGAAGGCCGGGCTGCCGAGCCGCCCGTTGCGGATCAGTGCGAGGTACTCGCCGAGCGGGCCGTACCGCTGGTCGTTGGGGAGCAGCTCGGCGAGGAGGCCGGCGTCGTTGGCGTCGAGTCGCGCGACCACCGAGGAGGCCGCGAACCGGTGGACGACCTCGAGCACCAGGTCGTCGCGACCGGCGGAGCGCAGGGCGCGTGCCGCGCGGACGGTCTCGCCACGGTCGACGAGCACGCGGGCGCCGTCCACGAGCGCGGCGCTCCATCGCGAGTCGTCGACGACGTGCGCGAGGGCCGACTGCCACAGCTCGTGGAACCTGCGGTAGGGGCCGAGCGCGTCGACCAGCGGCAGGCCGTGGACGAGGCGATCGGCGGTCCAGTCGGGTCCGACCGTCGCGGCGAGGAGCTCGTCGTCGATCCGCTCGAACCGGACCACGAGTGCGAGCGCTTCCCGGCGTTCGTCGTCGAGGCTGTCGAGCACGTTCTCCCACACGTAGTCGATCGAGGCGTCCGCGCCGTAGGAGGCGCTGAGCACCGCGAGGGCCGGCCACCCGGGCAGGTCGTCGGCGGGGGCGACACCGAGGCGGTCGTGGAGCTGCTCCAGCTCTTCGCGGTCGAACGCGAGGTCGGCCTCACGGAGCACCAGCACGTCGCCGGAGGCCTGGAGCGACCGGATCGAGAGCGCCGGCATCGTGCGGGTGCCGATCACCAGGTGGGCGTTGGTGGGCAGGGTGGCCAGCAGCTCGGCGACCAGTCCCCAGGCCGGGGACCCGTCGAGCAGGTGGGCGTCGTCGATGATCAGGGCGACGGGCTCGGGTGCACGCAACCACATGAGCTCGGCGATGGCGGCGACGTCGTGG
>CAYRXQ010000085.1:0-808 GCA_964428115.1 uncultured Ilumatobacteraceae bacterium | reverse complement strand
GACGCGGCCATGCCGGCGAGGAGGCGTCCGGGCAGGTGGTCGGAGGGGACCAGGGCCAGCCAGTGATCGATGCCGTCGCTCACGATCCGGTTCTCGGCCACGGCCTGGCCGAGCAGCGTCGTCTTCCCGAACCCGGCACCGGCGACGACCAGGGTGAGCCGTCGTTCGAATCGGCCCCGCAGCGCGTCGAGCAGCCGCCCCCTCGTCACCAGTCGCGGGTCGAGTTCGGGCGGTGCATGGCGGAACGGCAGTGCAGGTGTGCCCGTCATCTGCGTGCCCAACGTACTCCCGGTGTCAGACACGCTGCAGCTGCGGGCGCTGCAGCTCACCCCGGTGTCAGACACGCTGCAGCTGGCCGCGCTGCAGCTGGTCGCGGCGAGTGGCCGGAGCGTGCGGTCGACTCAGTGGAACGAGCCGCGGAACGGTGCCGGACGGACGCCGAACAGGAGGTCCGCGACCTCGAGCACCTCGAGGTCGCGCACCCGGATGCGCCCGGCCTCGTGCAGCGCTCGCCACGAGGTCCCCCCGAGGTACACGGCCGAGAGGGCGCCGATCTCGAGGAAGATGTCGGGCTTCAGATGTGTGCGGAAGGCACCGAACCGGTCGATGCGCCACGTCCCGGAGTTGTTGCTCAACAGGGGATCGCGCACCTGGATCGTGATGGCGCCGTCGGTGGTGCCGTAGTCGCGGGTCGGCAGCGCGATGTCGGCGTCGAGGATGCGGAGCCAGACGTCGTGGCCGGCGTGGCTCGCACGGACCGCGCCGGGGTCGTTGGCGGCGAGGCGGATCACGTCGTCGATGGGTCGGT
>CAYRXQ010000084.1:0-12001 GCA_964428115.1 uncultured Ilumatobacteraceae bacterium | reverse complement strand
CGTGCCCGCAAGGTGCAGCGGTTCCTCTCGCAGCCGTTCTTCGTGGCCGAGGTGTTCACCGGTCTCAAGGGCGAGTACGTGCCCGTGGCCGAGACCGTCGAGTCGTTCGAGGCCCTCATCGACGGCGCCCTCGACGACGTCCCCGAGCAGGCCTTCCTCAACGTCGGCAGCGTCGAGCAGGTGCTCGCCAAGGCCAAGGCACTCCAGGACAGCGTATGAGCGAGGTCATGACCGTCGAGGTCGTGTCGCCCGAGGAGCTGCTCTACTCGGGCGAGGCGACCATGGTCGTCACCCGCACGTTGGGTGGCGGCGAGATCGCGTTCCAGGCCGGCCACGCGCCGTTCCTGGCCGCACTCACCGAGAGCCACACCCGGGTCTTCCTGGCCGACGGTCGCGTCGCGGACATCGCGGTGCACGGCGGCTTCGTGGAGGTGTCGGGCAACAAGGTCTCGATCCTCTCCGACGCGGCCGAGCTCGGGACGAACATCGACGTCGATCGGGCACGGCAGGCCAAGGAGCGTGCCGAGGCGACCCTGCGGCACGAGCACGACGCCGAGGCCGTGTCGGCGCTGGCCCGGTCGCACGCCCGGCTCCGCGCTGCGGGCATCACGATCTCCTGATCGACGGCTGCTGATGGCCGTGTTCCCGTTCCGCTCCGCGCTGGTCACCGGTGCCTCGAGCGGGATCGGGGAGGCCATCGTCCACGAGCTCGGTCGTGCGGGCGTGCCGACCGTGGTGGTCGCACGCCGCGAGGACCGTCTGCGCCAGCTCGCCGCGACCTACCCCGGGGTCGAGGTGCTCGTCGCGGATCTCACGACCCGTGCCGGACAGCGCCGGGTGGAGGATCGCATCGCAGCGCCCGACCGCCGCGTCGAGCTGGTGGTCAACAACGCCGGGTTCGGCACGAACGGTGAGTTCCACACCCTCGACGTCGATCGGATCACCGACGAGATCGAGCTGAACGTCACCGCGCTCACCCGTCTCGCGCATGCCTCGATGGCGACGATGGTCCCGCGTGGGCTCGGCTATCTGCTGAACGTGTCGAGTGTCGCCAGCTTCCAGTCGGCGCCCCTGCTGTCGGTGTACGCGGCCACCAAGGCCTATGTGACGAGCCTGTCGGAGAGCCTCCACGAGGAGGGCACCCGCCACGGCGTGCGCGTCACGGCACTGTGCCCGGGTTTGACCAAGACCGAGTTCCAGCGGGTCAGCAACACCGAGCGCTACGCCGATCGCTTCCCGGGGTTCGTGTGGACCTCGGTGGAGGACGTCGCCCGGACCGGTCTGGCCGATGTCGCGGCCGGGCGCACGATCTCGGTCCCCGGCCTGCTCTACAAGGGGCTCGTGGCCACCTCGGGCGTCATGCCGCGACCAGCGGCCCGCTGGATCGCCGGCAAGGTCCAGCGACACTGAGGCGCCCACCCCCCAGCGATCAGCTGTAGTCGATCGCCGAGAACTCCTGGAGCTTCGTGACGCGGTGCCGGGCGTCGATGAAGCGCACCGTCCCGCTGCGCGACCGCATGACCAGGCTCTGGGTGCGGGCACCCCGGGAGTCGAACCGCACGCCGCGGAGCAGCTGGCCGTCGGTGAGCCCGGTGGCTGCGAAGAAGCAGTTGTCGCCCTGGATGAGGTCGTCGTTGCCGAGGATCCGATCGAGGTCGTAGCCCGCCGCGAGCACTGCCTCGCGCTCGGCGTCGCTCTGCGGTGCGAGCTGGCACTGTTGCTCGCCGCCCATCGACTTGAGTGCAGCCGCCGAGATGACGGCCTCGGGGGTGCCGCCGATCCCGAACAGCACGTCGACCCCGGCGTCGGGCCACGAGGTGGCGATCGCGCCGTACACGTCGCCGTCGGTGATCAGACGGATGCGGGCGCCCGATGCCCGGACCTCCTCGATGAGCTCGGCATGTCGGGGACGGTCGAGGATCACCGCGGTGAGGTCGCGGACGCTCTCGCGCTTGGCCTTCGCGATCCAGCGGAGGTTCTGGGTCGGGCTGGCCGTGACGTCGATCGCTCCCGCCGCGTCGGGCCCGACGGCGATCTTGTTCATGTAGAACGACGGGCCGGGATCGAACATCGAGCCCCGCTCGCCGACCGCGATCACCGACAGGGCGTTGGTCTTGCCGTGGGCCGTGAGCGTGGTGCCGTCGATCGGGTCGACCGCCACGTCGACCTCGGGGGCGCTCCCGTCACCGACCCGCTCGCCGTTGAACAGCATCGGCGCCTCGTCCTTCTCGCCCTCGCCGATGACGACCACGCCGTCCATCTGCACGGTGCCCAGGATCGTGCGCATCGCGTCGACCGCCGCCGCATCGGCCCCCTTCTTGTCACCCCGACCGACCCACCGGGCCGCGGCCAGCGCTGCCGACTCGGTGACCCGCGCCAGCTCCATGGCGAGGTTGCGGTCGGGTCGCTGCTTGGTACCGGGCATGCGCCCAAACGTAGCGGGTGGCCCGTTGGCGGCCCGAGTGCGGTCGGGCGCCCCGAGTAGGGTCCGCCGCGTGCTGCCGACTCCCGCGATGTGCACCGCCGGCCGCGACCTGACCGAACCGCGTCCCGCTCCCGACGGCCACCACGTCGCCGTCGTGGTGCGGTGGGGGCGGTCGACGGCCATCGTCGTGGTCCCCATGGACGCCGGCCCGGAGCGGCTGGTGACCACCGAGCCGGCCCCGGCAGCGGGCCGCGGGTGGAGCGGCGGCTGCTTCGACTGGCTGCCCGACGGCACCGGCATCGTCTACGCAGCCGTGGACGGTGGGCTGTGGCTCCAGCCCTTCCCGGGCGGCGCGCCGCGCCAGCTCGCCGCCCACGAGCTCGGCCCCGTCCAGGCGCCGTGCTCCGCCCCCGACGGGCGATCGGTGGCCTACGCCGTCGACCATGCCCAGATCTGGTCGTGTCCGCTCGACGGCGGCGCACCGGCACGTCTCGACGACGGGACCGCCGACTTCTGCGCCGATCCGTGGATCGGACCCGACGGTGTGGTGCGGTGGCAGGCGTGGAACGTGCCCGACATGCCGTGGGACGGAGCGCGCACCGAGCACCTCGACCGGGTCGCCGGCCGCCGGTGGCGGGTCGAGGCGAACGGCGCCGTCCAGCAGCCCCGCACCACGGCGGACGGCCGATCGCTGTCGGTGCGCGACGACACCGGGTTCCTCAACGTCTGGCTCGACGACGAGGTGCTGGTCGGGGAGCCGTTCGAGCACGCCGGACCGTCGTGGGGGATGGGGCAGCGGTCGTACGCGATCGCACCCGACGGGCTCCGCCTGGCGTTCACCCGCAACGAGGCGGGCTTCGGCCGGCTGTGCGTGGTCGATCTCGACACCCGCGAGGTGCACGAGGTCGCACGCGGGGTGCACGGCCAACTGTCGTGGGTCGGCGACCGGCTCACGGCGCTGCGGTCGGGGGCGCGGACGCCGACGCAGGTCGTCTCGTACACGACCCTCGGTCGTCCCGACGCGTGGCAGCGCCGGACGCTGCTCGTCGGCCCGGTCTACGGCTGGGACGCCGTGGACCTCGTGGAACCCGAGCCCTTCGTGGTCGACGTCGAGGGCGTCGAGGTCCACGCCCGCCGCTACGCCGCCGGTCGCGGTCGTGGTCGCGTCATCTGCTGGGTGCACGGGGGCCCGGCCGATCAGTGGCAGGTCGAGTTCTACCCACGGATCGCCTACTGGTGCGCCCAGGGGTGGGACGTGGTGGTGCCCGATCCCCGAGGCAGCACCGGTCACGGCCGGGCCTACCAGCAGGCGTTGCGGGGCGAGTGGGGTCGGCTCGACGTCGACGACACCGCGGCGGTCGTCGCGCACGCGCACCGGCAGCACTGGGCCGATCCGGCCCACACCGTCGTCATGGGGGGTTCCTCGGGCGGGCTGATCGCCCTCGGCCTGCTGGGCCGGTACCCCGGGCTCGCGGCCGCCGGGGTGGTGCTCTACCCGGTCAGCGACCTCGCCGACCTGCCCGCCCGCAGCCATCGCTTCGAGGCCCACGCCACGCTGTCGCTCGTCGGGCCGCTCGACGACGTCGCCACCTATCGCGACCGCTCGCCGATCACCCGGGCCTCGTGGATCGAGGCGCCGATCCTGGTGATGCACGGTGACCTCGACGACGTGGTGCCGGTGGAGCAGAGCCTGGCGCTCGCCGCCGAGGTCCGCGCCTCGGGCGGCGACGTCGACCTGCACGTCATGTCGGGCGAGGGCCACGGCTTCCGGGATCCGGCGACCAAGCTCGCGGAGTACGAGCTGATCGGTGCCTTCCTCGACCGAACGATCGGCATCCACGTCCACCGGTAGCGTGCGGCCATGCCCTTCGTGAACACCTCCGACGAGGACGACGCCGAACGTCTCATCGCGGCGGGCGCCCCGCCCGTCGACTGGGATCCGAACGATCCCGATGCCGTCAAGGTGCACTACGACCTGCGCGCCTGGGACTTCGACCAGCGCGCCGAGTTGGCCGGCGCCCTCGCGGATGCCGACGTGCCGCACAGTTGGGAGGGCGACGAGCTGGTCGTGCCCGAGGCCGTGGAGGGGGCGGTCGACGCGCTCTTCGAGGAGCTCGAGGCGCAGCTCGGTCCGTTCCCGGTCCTCCTCGACGACGGGGAGCCGGCCACCGAGTTCGGTCTCGACGAGTGGCCACCGACCGACCTCGACACCCTGCGCGCCGCGTTGATCGACGCCGAGATCCCGCACCGCTGGGAGGGCGCCACCGTCTTCGTGGCCGTCGACGCCGAGCACGAGGTCGACGATCTGCTCGATGCCATCGAGCGCGGCGACATCGCCGCCTTCACCGACGAGGGCGCCGGGCCACCCGAGGGCGCGCTGTCCGATCTGTTCACCGTGGCCGACCGCTTGGCCAGGGAGCCCGCCGACACCGGCGCCCGCGAGCAGCTGGTCGAGCTCGTGCCGGCGCTCCACGAGCGGCAGCCGCCGTTCGGGGTGGCCGTGCGATCGTGGTTCGCGATCGTCGTGGCGGCGCGGGCGCTCACCGAGGACCTGGCCACCGATGCCGATCCGTCCGACGTGATCGGCCACGCCCAGGAGCTCCGCTCGGTCACCCGACCCTTCGTCTGATCCCGGGCCCGATCGAGCCCCCCGCCGGGGGCGTCGGTACCCTCAGGTCATGCTGCTCGCCGAGTTGCAGGTGTGGCACACCCGACCGGCCGTGCCCACCCGACGGGTGGCGCTCGGGCACCTCGTGCTCCCCGTCGACCCGGCCCCCGGATTCGGCGGGCTGCTCCTCGGCGCCGTGCTCTCGGCGCACCTCGGTGGCGTGGATCCCGACCTGCACCCCGATCTGCACCGCCTGATCGACCAGGTCGAGCACGGCGATCGGGTGGTCCAACCCCGGCTGCGGCACCGGTTCCAGGTCGATCGGCACGGCCTCGCGCTCTCCACGCACCGACTCCTCGGTGAGGGCGAGGATCTGCGCTTCGACTTCGCCCCGGTCGGCACCGATCTGGTCCAGGCGCTCGGCGCCATCTACGCAGTGGAGCGGCTCGAGGCCGAGAGCCGTCGGATCATCGCGCCGGTGCTGCACAAGGCCATGCAGTGGCGCGGGCCGATCGGCCCGTCGCTCATCGCCCACCTGGCCGGGGCGCGTGCCACGACCCTGGCGGCACTCGCCGACCCGCGGGCCTGGGCCCTCGAGGTGCTCGGCTTCCCGCCGGGCACCGCCGCCCCCTCGAAGAAGGACGTCATGGCGCGCTACCGGGATCGGATGCGCGAGGTGCACCCCGACCACGGCGGCGACCACCGGCACGCCGGCACCGCGATCCTCGAGCTCAACGAGGCGCGCCGCATCCTGTCGGCCAAGGTGGCCTGACCAGCGGTGATACGGTCCGGGGATGGCCGAGCTGGACCATGAGTCCGGGCGGGACCCGGCCGCCCGGGTCCCGGCCGCCCGGGTCCCGCACGACGACTCGACGCGGACCTCGGCGGACTCGGCCCAGTGGCTCGGTCGGGCCCAGCGTCGACTGCGCGTCGGCGCCGTCGACGACGCGGCCGAGGCCGAAGCCGACCGCATCGCCGCCGCCGTGACCGCACGGATCTCCGGCGGGGCCGGCCCCGACCCCAGCACCGATGGCGAGACCGATGGCGGTGTCGTGCTCCCACGGATCCAACGATCCGGCAGCGCGGGTGCCGGCGAGCCGATCAGCGACGACCTGTCGAATCGGGTGCAGCGGGCCCGATCGGGTGGCCAGGCCCTGCCCGACCCGATCCGCCGCACGATGGAGCACGGGTTCGGCGCCGACCTCTCGACGGTGCGGGTGCACACCGGGAGCGACACCGATCAGCTCAGCGACCACCTCCAGGCACAGGCCTTCGCCGTCGGCAACGACGTCTTCTTCCGCGGCGGCCTCCCCGACGTGCGCTCCCCGGCGGGCGGGCACCTGATCGCCCACGAACTGGCGCACACGTTCCAGCAGGGCGCGGTCCAGCGCTCGCCCATCCGGCGCTCGCCGCTCATCCAACGCAAGGGCGAGCAGACCGCCGAGGCCTTCTGGGCCGAGGTCGAGGCCGAGATCGAGAAGAAGGGCAAGGCCCTCCACGCCCAGCTCTCGAGCGACTTCGGTGTGAAGGGCATGAGTCGCTACGGCATCAACAAGCGCTCGGACGCAGCGCGTGCCTGGCGCGCCCAGATCAAGGCCCCGGCTCGCCAGCAGGCCGCCGCCGACGTCGACGACGCCCTCGACAACTACGACGACACCGAGGAGGGCAACCGCCCGCTCCTCGACACCGAGAAGGCCTTCTACCGCATCACGGCCAAGCAGCGGACCTACGACACCTCCAAGGACAGCGTGAAGGCCGTGGTCGTCGAGGCGGTGGACGAGGTCTTCGACACCATCTGGACCAGCCGCGACGTCTTCGGCCAGGCCAGGCGGGCCCACATGGCCCACGTCCAGGGCAACTCGCGGGACATCCCGGGGGCACGCCGACAGGCCAAGGCTGCGATCCAGACCGCCTACGAGACGGCCAAGGTCGATGCGGTCACGGCCAAGCGGACGGTGTTCGGCAAGACCGCCGCCGCTGCGGGCCCGATCACGGCGACCGCGGCGGACGCCGCCTCGAAGATGGAGGTGGGCCAGGCCGGGAGCGGCGGGCTCGCCGACAAGGCGACAGCCCGGGTGACCCAGGACGAGGTCGGCCTGCGGGCCGTGAAGAAGACCATCGAGGCCGACTCGGTCGAGAAGGGGATGGGGATCCTCGGGACCTTCCTCGACAACGTGGTCGGCTCCTCGGGCGACCAGGTCAGCCTGTCGATCGAGTTCCGGGTGCCGCTCGAGGGCTTCTACGTCGGGTTCACGCTGGCCGGCAAGGCCGCCCGCGGCATCGACGGCGCGATGACCGCCGGTGTGCCCAACTTCGGGGATCCGCGACGTCTCGAGGTGATGGGCGAGTTCACGTTCCGGGTCGGCACCGGCATCCCCGACCTGCTCGACATCGGCGCCAACCTCAGCCTGTTCGTGCGCGGCGGCGGCAACGACACCGAGCTGTGTATGAAGGCGCTCTCCTACGGCGCCTACCGACGGCTCGGGGCCATCAGCGAGACCGCCGCGAACTGGTGGGCCGGCTCGGGCAAGGGGGTCTCGGAGGGCAAGACGCTGCGCTCCGAGGCCTGGGCCGCGATGGTCGAGGAGCAGGTCTTCAAGGACCGGGCGGACGGGTCTGCCGGTGGCGGGTACGTCGACGTCGGAGGCACGCTCGGCGTCTCGGGTGAGGCGACCCTGGGCAAGGACCTGTTGGGTGGCGTCAGCGCTGGGCTCTCCGTGTCGGCCTTCCATCGCTACGACAAGGACTCGTTGAAGGAGTCGCTCGGGCCGGCCTTCGGCGCCGTCGTCGCCGACAAGGCCGCCGCGAAGGAACGCCGGAAGAACGTCTCGGGCACCGCCGGCGCGTCCTACGCGCTCAACGCCAAGGTCGCGCTCAACGTCCCGCTCGCCACGAAGGTCGAGGTGGCGGGGTCGTTCAGCGGGTCGATCGACAACCCACTCTCGTTCGGCTTCGAGTTCGTCGGCAGCATCGGGTTCGCCGGGGCCTCGAGCAGCCTCATCGAGAAGTGGGGCGCCGGCTTCGCGACCTCGGTCGCGGACCTGCTCAAGAGCGGCGTGAAGATGATCTCGCCCCTGTTCACCGATCGGACGGACGTCGGAGCCTTCGGCGAGGCGATGGCCGGCGCGACGCAGACGGTGAACGCCACCGCAGGCAACGCCGTCACCGACGCGCTGTCCAACCTCTGGACGGTCTCGGGTGGCCCGTTCGACCAGGCGGCCGGGCTCGTCACCTCATCGTCGTTGCAGGTGGCGCTCCTGATCGGCTGCGACGGTGGTGACCCACCGCACCTCGTGTTCCGCATCGAGGTCCGCAGCGGCCGCAAGCTCGAGGTCAACACGCCGATGGCCGGGTCGGCCGGGGTCAGGATCACCGGTGAGAAGACCTCGCGCCTGCTGGCAGCAGGCGTCGACGGTGGCGGCGCGGATCTCGAGGTGCTCGGTGTCCGTGCCCGTGGCCGGACGAACCAGCGAGGCAAGACGAACCGTGTCTGACGGCTCGCGGTTCGGGTCGGCCCGCTATGCGCTCGACGATGCGGTCCCGGTGGTGCTGCACACGCTGACCGGCGAGTCGGTGGTCGTGCTGGTGCACGCGATCGACGTCGAGCAGGACCGCGTCGAGGTGCACCTGACGATGACGGTCGACATGTGGGGCCGAGCGATGGCCGACGGCGCGTTCCACAGCGACCTCGAAGCCGAGGAGCTCCGACCCGATGGCACCCGACCGATCGAGGTGGTGCTGGTGCTGCGGGCGCCGATCGTGGCCGGGTACGACACGATCGATCCGCTGCTCGCCGACCTGCTCGGCGACCGGCCGTCGCCGCTCCAGCAGACCGAGGCCTGGCTGTTGGTCTCCGCGCTGCAGGAGGTCGCCGTCCCCGGCGAGCCAGAGGCCCGCGCCTCGGTGGGCATCCGCACCGGCTGGGCCCGTCCGTTCACGTGACCCGGTCTTCGGGGTTCAGCTCCTCGAGCGTGCGGTGCGCCGTCTCGGGATAGGCGAGCAGCACCGTCACGACGACCACCACCTGTCCGAGGGCCAACATCGCCATGACCCGACCGTGGGGCCAGCCGCGGTCGAGCAGGGCTCCCGCGGTCAGCAACCCGACGATGCCGCCGAGCAGCGCCGAGGTGGTCAACAGGCCGGCGGCGCGGCCCCGATTGCCGGTCGGGAACATCTCGGCCCGGTAGACCGCGAGCGCGGGGTAGGCCATCGATCCGATCAACCCGCCCAGGAACGCCGCCATCCACATCGGCGCGCCGGCCACGGCGTAGGACACGACGATGCCCGAGGCACCGAGGGGGATGGCGATCGCCAGCACGCGGCGCCGCCCGCGGTCGTCCGCGAGCCGGCCGCCGACCACGAGGCCGAGCGCGGCGGGCGTCGCGGTCGCGAGGGTGAAGGCGGCCACGAGGGCACCGGAGTACCCGCGGGTCCCGGTGAGGTAGCCGTTCTGGAAGAAGCTCGCCGGGGCGACGAACAGGTTGCCGGCCACGGCCACGATTCCGAGGACGGCGAATCGCCGCCGGTCGAGCCGAGGTGCCACCACGTGGGGGCGCTGGAACCGGGTCGTCTCGGGGAGCCGGCGAGCGATGTCGACGGCGACCACCAGCCACAGCAACGACAGCACGTAGACGAACCGCCAGCCTCCTGGACCGAGGTCGGCCAGGGGAAGCGCCATCACCGCGATCCCGGCACCCAGCCCGCTCGCCATCGCGAGCACGCTCACGGCATAGGCGCGGCTGTTGCGCGGCATCTCCTCGGCGGCCACCACGGCCACCAGGAAGTCGAGGGCCAGGCCGAGCGGCCGTCCGACCGCCTGGGTCGCGACCAGGAACGGGAACGAGGGTGCGAGCGCGCCGAGCGCCGTGGTGAGCGGCGCGGCCCAGGCGACGAAGGTGACGACGCGGCGTCGACCGATGCGGTCGGCCAGGAACGCGGCCGGCAGGGTCAGGATGATCCCGGCGCGGACCACCGAGCCGGCGACCCCGACCCCGACGTCGCCCACGCCGAAGTCGTCGGCCGCGAACGCGACGGTCTGCGTGAACAGGGTGTTGACGAAGGCCGAGCTCATCGACGCCGCGGCGAGGAGCCCGAGGACCAGCACCTGTCGCTGGTCGAGGCGGTCGGGCGGGGCCCACCAGGGAAGCGGACGGGGTCGACCGGTGGGCGGATGCTCGTGGTCGTGGTGCGGCTGGTGCCACCGGCGTCCGACCAGGGCGGTCACGGGCCACCGGAACAACCACCAGAACCAGGGGATGACCATCTCGAACCGGGTGGTCTCGACCACGGTGCCCTCACGGCGGTCGAGTTGCCGCTCGTAGCTCGTGAACGGGCCCTCGGCCTGGCGGTAGACGCCGTCGGGGTCGCGTGACTCCCGCAGGAGGTCGTTGCGGGGCCGCTCGAGGACCGCCGTGACGTCGGGCTCGTCGGGCCACACTCGCGTGACCGTCCGTCCGCCCCCGAGCACGCCGGGAGCATACTGGTGGGCCATGATCAGCGGCCCCGGACTCCCCGGCGCCGGCGAGCCACAGGACGCGATCGTCGTCCGGCACGCCGGTCCCCTCCACGGCGAGGTCGTGGTGCCCGGCGCCAAGAACTCGGTGCTCAAGCTGATGGCCGCCGCGCTGCTGGTGGACGGTGTCACCGAGCTCACGAACGTCCCCGAGATCGTCGACGTCGGGATCATGGCCGAGCTGCTGACGGCGATCGGACTGCGGGTCGATCGGCCCGGCGCGGGCGCGCTGCGCCTCACCAACACCGGCGACATCGTCCCCGTCGCGCCCTACGAGTTGGTGGAGCGGATCCGCGCCTCGATCAACGTGCTCGGGCCGCTGCTGACCCGCTGCGGTCGGGTCCGGCTCTCGATGCCGGGCGGTGACGACTTCGGCGCCCGCCCGATCGACATGCACGTCGCCGGGCTCGAGGCGATGGGCGCCACGTTCAAGTTCGGCCACGGCGAGCTCGAGGCGACCGCCGACCGGCTGTACGGCGCGGACATCACCTTCGACTTCCCGAGCGTCGGCGCCACCGAGAACCTCGTGACCGCAGCGGTGTTCGCCGAGGGGACGACGACCATCGACAACGCGGCCCGTGAGCCCGAGATCGTCGACCTGTGCCGGTTCCTGGCGGCGATGGGCGCCGACATCGAAGGCATCGGGACCTCGACGCTGCGGGTCACCGGGGTCGAGCGGGGGGGCCTGTGGCCCGTCGCGCACCACACCGTGCCCGACCGCATCCAGGCCGCCACCTACCTCGCAGCGGTGGCCGTGGCGGGCGGCGAGCTCCGCGTCACCGGCGCCCGCGCCGAGCACATGGAGATGGTGCTGACGCGGTTCCGCGACATGGGGCTGACCATCGCTGCCGATGCCGCCGGGCTCTCGGTCCACGCCCCCGAGCGTCTGCGCTCCACCGACGTGGCCACGCTGCCGTACCCCGGCATCGCCACCGACTACAAGCCGCTCATCATCACGATGCTGTCGGTGGCCGACGGCGTCGCGATCGTGACCGAGAACCTCTATCCGGGCCGGTTCCGCTACGTCGAGGAGCTGCAACGCCTCGGTGCCGACATCCGCACCGACGGACACCACGCGGTGGTGCGCGGCGTGCCCCGGCTGTCGGGTGCACCGGTGCGCGCCCACGACATCCGCGCCGGTGCTGCGATGGTGGTGGCCGGGTTGGCTGCCGAGGGGCCCACCACGATCACCGGGGTGCACCACGTCGACCGTGGCTACGACGACCTGGTCGGCCGGCTACGAGCCGTCGGGGCCGACATCGAGCGGACCACCGTCGTCCGCTGACACCTGGCGGTCGACGCGACGCTTCACCACGGCGAGCACCGCGACGACCAGACCGGCAGTGAGCAGGATGCGCAGCGGACGCGGCGCGACGAGGCTGGCAATGTCGTCGGGCGTCTCCGGGGGGTCGGTCTCATCCGGCGTGCAAAAGCGCACCCACCACGCCAGCAGCAG
>CAYRXQ010000083.1:0-12149 GCA_964428115.1 uncultured Ilumatobacteraceae bacterium | reverse complement strand
GGTTGTTGGACGAAGTGGTCAAGTGGCTGGACATCGGGGTCCTCCTCGGTGTCAGCGGCGACACGTCGTCGCCGCTGGGCTGGTCGAATCTGGGCTGAGCGAACAGTGCCGGGCCAGCGTGGGCGGGGGTGGCTGCCGACACGCCGGCCCGGACGAAGCGATGGGTACCCGGCAGGCGAGGGATCCAAACGCGCCTCGCCGACATCTTCGCTGCGGCGTCCTGAGGTCTCGCTCCGGCGTCGTGATGTTTGGTCCGAGCCTGCGCGGGGTACTTCCTCGGTGTCGGCAGTCGCCAGCGCGGCCGCCCACCTGTCCTCCCATCCCCTCACGAAGGAGCACCCCATGGCCCAGAAGACGGCCCCCGCCACCAAGAGACCTGCCGCCAAGTCGACCCGCTCGACGGCGAGCCGGACCAGCCGGTCGACCGCCACCTCTGCCGTGGTCTCCCCGCCCGCACGGTCCGACTCCCGCAGGGTCAGCTCGACTCGACCGGCGACGTTCACCGTCCCCGGCCTCGATGCCGACGACGGCCGTCGGACCGCCGAGATCCTTCAGGACCGCCTCATCGCCACGGCCGATCTCGGCCTCACGCTCAAGCACATCCACTGGAACGTGGTCGGTCCGCACTTCATCGCGGTCCACCAGATGCTCGACCCGCACTACGCCGGCGTCCAGGCCATGGTCGACGAGCTCGCGGAGCGGATCGCCGCCCTCGGCGGCGTGCCCCGCGCGCTGCCCGGCGCCATCGTCGAGCAGCGCACCTGGAACGACTACGAGCTCGACCGGGCCGATGCGATCGCTCACATGGGCGCGCTCGACCTCGTTTACACGGGCGTCATCACCGCCCACCGCGAGGCCATCGAGCAGCTCGGTGACCTCGACCCGATGAGCGAAGACCTGCTGGTCGGCGCGACCCGCGAGCTCGAGCAGTACCAGTGGTTCGTCCGCTCACACCTGGCCGACTGGGCCGGCGGCATGGCCACGGCAGGTGCCGTGACCGAGATCGACGCCGCTCGCGCGGTGCTCGACAAGCGCCCCGCCACCAGCAGCCGCCGCAGCGCAGGAGGCTCGTCATGATCGGCCGGTTCATCGTGCGCCGCGGTCGCTTCCTGTGGTGGTGGATGCTCGGGACCGCCGCCTGGCGCAACCGTCGCGACCTCGAGCGCTGGTGGGGCTTCGCCCGCTCGGCGGTGACCGAGCGAGGCAGTCGATCCGTCGACGAGCTCGTCACCGAGGCACGCGTGCGAGCCGCGGTCACCGCGAACGCCGCCCTCCGCCAGGATCCCGAGCTCCAGGACATCCGGGTCCGTGATGGCGTGGTCACCCTCGCCACCTCGACAGCCGACTGGCCCCATCAGGCCGATCCCGTCCGCAAGCTCGAGAAGATCAAGGGCGTGACCGCAGTCCACGCCGAGTGGTCGCCCGCGGCCCGTCGGGGCACGTCGAACGGTGCTCCCGTCGGTACGCCCTTCACGTCGGTCGTCAGCGGCCAGCCCGAGTTCGGAGAGGAGGTGACGGCATGACCTTCATCCTGTGGATCATCGCAGTGGTGCTCGTGGTGGCCGGCATCGTGGCGCTGTTCCGCCGCGACCTGCTCTGGGGCATCGTCCTCATCGTCGTGGGGCTGCTCGTCGGCCCCGGCGGCGTGAGCATCTTCACCTGACGCCCGTCGTCGATCGACGTCGGTGACCTGGTGCTGGGGCGGGAGCGATCCCGCCCCAGCACCGCGTCCGGGGCGATGCCGGAGAAATCCGCACGACCAGGTTTCACTCGGTGCCAGAGTGGGTACTTCGCAGGTCGCGGGCATCGGTCCGCGCAGCACCCGACGGCGGGAGGAACCGGCAGATGACCGACAGTGGCAACCAGGTGGTGACCGTGGACATCGGCGACGACGGTGTCATCGTCGTCGCCGGCGAGGTCGACATGGCAGCGGGTCCGCTCCTCGATCAGGCCATCGAGCGCTGCGAGCTCGACGACCCCGTGGTGCTCGACGTGGGCGGTGTCGAGTTCATCGACTCCTCCGGCCTGCGGACCCTGCTCGCTGCCTCCAGGCGGGCCGCCGCACGCGGCGGCTCGGTCGTGCTGCGCGAGGTCGGCCCCGAGGTCGGACGGCTCCTCGAGATCACCGGCACCGCCGGACAGTTCACGCTCGAGGCCCACCGTGACTGAGCGCATCGGCCCCATCGCGCTGTCGCTCCCCCCCGACCCGGCACTCGCCCGGGTCGTCCGCCTCACCGCCGGTGGGCTGGTGTCGATGGCCGACTTCAGCGTCGAGGAGCTCGAGGACGCCAAGATCGCGCTCTCCGAGGTCCTGATCGCCCTCATCGAGCACGGCGACGGCGGGACCGTCCAGCTCGAGCTCTCGCTCGACTCCGACGGCTTCGTGATGCACGGCCACACCCCGGCGACCGACGTCGACCTCGACGATCCCGACCTCCTGCTCTGCCGGACCGTGCTGGCCGGCGTCTGCAGCGCGCACCACATCGACGTGCGCGAGGGGCTGGTCCACATCTCGGCAACCGTCGCACGGGCCCCGAGCAACGCGAGCTGAGCCGTGGAGGTGGCCCACGACGAACGGTGGCTCGACGACGCCTTCCAGCGGTACGTCGCCGATCGTGATCCGGCACTGCGCGACGAGATCGTCGAGCAGACGCTGTGGATCGCGTCGCGCAGCGCGCGGCGGTTCGCCGACCGCGGCGAGCCACTCGACGATCTGGTGCAGGTGGCGCGGATCGGGCTGCTGAAGGCCGTCGATCGGTTCGAGCCCGACCAGGGCGTGCCGTTCGGTGCCTACGCCACCCCGACCATCATCGGGGAGCTGCGTCGCCACTTCCGCGATCACACCTGGGCCCTCAAGGTCAACCGGCGGGCCAAGGACCTGCGCCCCATGGTCAACGCCGCGGTCGACGAACTGTCTCGCGAGCTCGGGCGATCACCGCGGGTCTCGGAGCTCGCGCAGCGCCTCGACCTGCCCGCCGACGCCGTGCTCGAGGCGCTCGAGGCCAACGCCGCCTACCGGGCACGATCGATCGACCCGACCGTGCCCGGCCACACGCCCTCGGTCGAGGCCGAGACCGATGCCCTCATCGACCGCGACCTCGTGGTCTCGCTGCTCGACCGGCTCCCCCAGCGAGAGCGACGCATCCTCTACCTGCGGTTCTACGAGCAGCTCAGCCAATCGCAGATCGCCGAGCAGATCGGTACCAGTCAGGTGCACGTGGGACGGCTCATCGCCTCGAGCCTCGCCACACTGCGCGGGCTCCTCGAGAGCGACGACGCGGCCGTCAAGGACGCACCGTGACGGGCCGCGCCGCAGGCCGCCGACCCGCAGCTCCCCGGCCGTGACGAGGGGACCAGGGATACAGTCTGCGCCATGACCGACGAGGACCTCCTCACGATCCGGCCGATCGACGGCGGTGCCGCGCTCGCCGGCGAGATCGACGCCCACACCGCACCTCGCCTGGTCGAGGCCTTCGAGGGTGACGGCGACCTCGTGCTCGACCTCTCCGAGATCGAGTTCGTCGACTCCAGCGGGCTGCGCGTCCTCATCGATCTGCACCAGGCTCGTGCCGCTGCCGGTGCGTCGTTCGTGATCCGCAGACCGTCGTCGGCGGTCCAGCGCCTGCTCGAGGTCAGCGGGGTCGGCGAGTACCTCACCGTCGACGACGGAGCGACGAGCTGAGACCGGCGTCACACCGCTGACCGCGGGCGCCATGTCTGGCCCGGGCGCGACCCGGGTACCGACATCAGGTAGACGGCCACGGATCCCAGTTCCGGCCGCACGGATACCACGACAACACGAATCCGGCGCAGCGATGCACGGAGAGGAGGAGTGATGACGGGAACCCCCGCAACCACCTCCAACGATGCGTCCTGCCCCGATCTGCTCCCCGGCACCGTCCGCCAGCACGTCCCCGGGCGTGTCGGAGGGGGTCGGTAACATGACACTGGTGCCCACCTCGCTCGTCTGGCGGTTCGACGGTTCGTCCGACTTCTCCGACGTCGCGTCCGCACGGCGGTACGTCCGCAAGGCACTCGCCGACATCGACCCGGCCATCTCCTCGGACATGCAGCTGGTGGTGAGCGAGCTGATGACCAACGCGATCGAGCACGCCGCCGGCCCCGAGGTCACCGTCGAACTCGCGATCCACGATCACGCCGTGATGCTCTCGGTCACGTGCCACGGCTCCGCCCCCCTCGCTCCGGTCGAGGACTGGCAACCGGCCCCGCCCGAGGCGCGCGCCGGGCGGGGGCTGGCCATCGTCCGCCAGCTCGCCACCCACGTGGCCGTCGATCACGCCGGTGACGCCCTGCGCATCCGGGTCGAACGCGCCCGCTGAGGTCGCCGAGCCGAGCGAGCCCGACGACACGCCGTTCGGACCTCGGGAGACTGTGGGCGGTCGTAGCATCGTGTGGATGCCCGAACAGGTCCTCCACGATGCCGCGGGCGGGCCGACGCCTGGTTCGGTGCCCGCCGAGGTCGCCGCGTTCCTCGTGGAGCGGCAGCTGTCGGGTGTGGTGGTACAGAACGCCGACGGACGCATCACCGCCTACAACCCGTCCGCACTGCGCGTCCTCGAGATGACGGCCGACCAGCTGATCGGCGCGGGTTCGCTCGATGCCCGGTGGGAAGCCGTCGACCAGGAGCTCCGCCCATTGCCCGGCGACCGCCATCCTGCGATGACGGTGCTCGCCACCGGCGAGCCGGTGCGTGCCGTGATCATGGGCGTCCGGGTGGGCGACGGCGACTACCGCTGGCTGCGCGTCGACTCCTGGCCGCTCGAGGAGGGCGGCGCCGTCACGCAGTTCAAGGACATCACCGGCGAGCTCGGAGCACAGGCCCGCATGGCCGAGGCGCTCGACCGGCTCCAACGACATGCGCTCCCCAGCGAACACCCCACCAGCGACTGGCTCTCGGCGTGCAGCCGCTACCAGGCCCGCCCCGGCCCGCTCGACGTGGGCGGTGACTTCCTCGACGTGTTCGCCATCGACGACGAGCGGCTCGGCTTCTTCCTCGGCGACGCGAGTGGTCACGACCTCGCAACGGTCACGACCATGGTGACCGCCCGCCACACGTTGCGTGCCGCAGGCCTCCACTTCCACCGGCCCGCACAGGTGCTGCGCTGGCTCGACGACATCTTGCAGACCACGCCCGACACCGTGTTCTGCACCGCCGTCTACGGGACGATCAGCCCGGCCGCCGACCACGGCGTGGATCTGGTGCTGGGCAACGCCGGCCACCTCTCGCCCGTGCACGTCACGGCCGACGGGGCGTGCCTCGTCGAGCCGCACGGCACGCTCCTCGGTGCCTTCGACTCCTTCCGCGACCCGCCGACGGTCGAGCTCCACCTGGCGCCCGGCGATCGGTTGGTGTTGTTCACCAACGGACTGCTCGACTCCTGCCGACCTCGGCTGACCCTCGACGACATGGTCGAGCGGCTGGCCGGGACCGACTGCGATGGTGACCACGACCCGTACGAGGTGCTCGACGAGCTCGTCCAGCGTGGCATCGACGAGGGCGGTGTCGACCGTGACGACATCGCCTACCTCGTGCTCACCGCCACCGGTGGCACCGGGTCGGACGCCTGAGTGGTCGGACCACCACGCCGCGAGCACGCGCTGTGCCAAGATCCACGGATCCCGACCGGTGGCGTACCACGCCGAGGTGACCGACACCGATGAGCTCCGAGATCGACCACACCATCGCACGTCGACGGCGCACCCCGCCGTGGATGGCCGGGCTGTGGGCCGGGCTGGTCTGCCTCGCGTTCGCGTTGGCCGGTGCGGTGGCCGTCGAGTCGGTCCACCGGTCGGCCGAGGAGCAGCTCCTCCAGCAGCAGGCCGAAGAGATCGCCGCCGTGCTCACCTCGGCGATCTCCGGGTTGCGGGCGCCGTTGGCAGCCGCCGCCGAGGTCGCTGCCGCCACGGATGCCGACCCCAGAGCGGTCGGCGCCTCCCTCACCGAGTCGCTCGCACGCGTCCAGTTCCGTGGTGCCGTGTTGCTCGACCTCCAAGGCACCGAGGTGCTCGCATTCGGTGAGCCGCTCGCCCTCGCAGCCGACACGGCCCGTCTCGCCGACGTGGTCGCGCCGGCGATCGCCGCCGACGGCCTCGCGGTGATCGACACCCTCGACCTCGAGCCGCGGGTGCTGGGGTTCGCACACGCCGACAGCATCGATCGCCGGTTCGTCGTCTACGCCGAGGCCCCACTCCCCCAGCGCACCGGCGCGCCCCGATCGGCCGACCTGTTCTCGAACCTCGACTTCAGCCTGTTCCTCGGCGAGGACCGAGCCCCCGACACGTTGCTCTACACGAGCGCGCCGGCGATACCGCTCACCGGGCGGGTCGCTGCGACGACGGTGGCCTTCGGTGACGGAACGCTGACCCTCGCCATCTCCACCGACGAGGACCTCGGCGACGCGCTGTCCTCACAGCTCCCGTGGATCATCGCGATCGGGGGGACGGTGCTGGCCGTGGCGGTGGGCGTCGTCGTGGCGCTCATCCTGCGACGTCGCCGCGATGCCGAGGACCTCGTGCGGGAGCTCGCCGTCTCCGACGAGCAGCAGCGTCACGTGATCCACACGCTGCAGCAGAGCCTGCTCCCCCGACAGCTGCCGTCGCCGACGGGGACCGAGCTCGCCACCGCGTTCTGGCCGGCCGACAGCACCCTCGAGGTCGGGGGCGACTTCTACGACGTGTTCGCGATCGACTCCAACTCCTGGGCCGTGGCCATCGGCGACGTCTGCGGCAAGGGGGTCGAGGCCGCCGCGCTCACCGCCGCCGTCCGACACACGATCCGTGCCGCAGCGCATCAGCTCACCCGTCCCGCCGAGGTCCTCAGCTGGGCCCGCGATGCCGTGGAGGCCTTCGACGAGAACACGTACTGCACCGCCTGCTTCGCGTTCGTCCGCCAGGCACCCTCGGGCCTCCGGGTCGACCTCTCCCTCGGCGGACATCCCCGGCCGATCCTGATCACCGCCGACGGTGCGACGGCCGTCGGCGAACCCGGCACGATCCTCGGCATGGTGCCGCCGCGGTTCCGGGAGGTCGTCGTCAGCGTCGGGCCGGGCGACGCGCTGGTCTTCTACACCGACGGCGTCACCGACGCCCCAGGGGGCGGCGACATCACCGAGGACGCCCTCTGCGAGGTGTTCGCCGGCGGCCACGGCTCGTCGCCGGACGAGCTGATCGAGCTGCTCCGGACCGAGCTCGCACGCCGGCGGCCCGAGGGGACCCGGGACGACGTCGCCCTGGTCGTGATCCGCGGCAGCGCCGTGCCCGTGCCGGAACCCGAGCCGGTCGACAACGCTGACTGCTCGGTCTGATCAGCGGACCGGCGCGGCGACCCCCGCTCGCCGTCGTCCGTGCCGGGACGCGCCGGAGCCCGGCCGCTGGGGCCGGGCTCCGGGTGCCGGTCCGGGGTCGGGGGACCTCCGGACGGGGCTGGGGGGTCAGTTGCTCTGGACCTCGTCGACCACGTGGCGCCCGTCGGGCGAGACGTGACGCTCGTGCACCGAACGGGTGCGGCGAGCCGACATCCAGGAGGCGCCCTGGAAGGCGCTGACGATCAGGGCGAGCGCACCGCCGGCCATGAGGATCCAGCCGATGATCTCGAGGTTGACACCTTCGACCTCCTTTTCGACGGCGAAGGCGATGATCGCGCCAATGGTGATGAGAACGACGCCGAGTCCTGCGTACATGTCTGTCTCTCTTTCTGGAGATGTGTGATCAACGATGTGATCGGAGGGTGATCTGTGATCGGTGGAGCGTGATCGGTGGAGCGTGATCGGTCGCTCAGGCGACGGATCGACCTCGACCGACGAAGCCGGCGATGACGCCGGCGACCAGCAGCACGACGGCGATGACGAGGGCCCAGGCGGCGGCCTCGACGAAGAGACCGATGCCACCGAAGATCAGGGCGAGGAGGATGAGGATGACCAGAAGGCTCATGGGGGTTCCTTTCGAGGGTGTCATCCGGCAGGGCCGGGGTGAGTATGTGATCGTGTGATTCCGAGGTACCCATCGCGGAAGGGCCGTCAAACATCGAGCCCGAGATATTTCTCGCCGCGTTTGTCCCTCGTCGGGTCGGGGTACTCCAACTGCGACCGGACGTCACCCGACGTCCAACGACACAAGGAGACCTCCCACATGTCCGGAGAGATCGACAAGGTCAAGGGCCGCGTGAAGCAGGGCGCAGGCGCCCTCACCGATGACAAGGACCTCGAGCGCGAGGGTGAGCGCGACGAGTTCGCCGGCAAGGCCAAAGACAAGATCGAAGATGCCGGTGACGCCGTCAAGCGTGGCGTCGACAAGGTTCGCGACAAGCTCGACTGACCCCCGAATTCGAACCACCCGATGAGAGGTGAGTGGCCCCGGGCCGCTCACCTCTCATCGCGTCCGGGGACCGGCCCGCTGGCGGCGGTATGGTCGCCACGACCGAGGAGGACGACGTGACACGAGTGGTGGTCATCGGCGGCGACGCCGCAGGGATGTCGGCAGCGGCCCAGGCGAGCCGTGGCCCGACGCCACCCGAGCTGGTGGTGTTCGAGCGGGGTGCCTACACCTCGTTCGCCGCCTGCGGGCTCCCCTACCTGGTCGGCGGGGTCGTCGAGGACGTCGACCAGCTCGTCGCCCGCAGCCCGGAACAGCACCGCGCCAACGGCATCGACGTGCGGACCCGGCACGAGGTGGTGGCGATCGACCTCGACGCACGCGAGGTCGAGGTCCGCGATCTCGACGGTGATCGGACGGTCCGCGAGCGGTTCGACCACCTGCTGATCGCCACGGGGGCCTCACCGATCCGTCCCCCGTTCCCGAACGTCGACGCACCCGGGGTCATGGGTATCCAGACCATCCCCGACGCGCTCGCCATCGACGAGGTGCTGCGTACCCGCTCGCCGCGTCGCGCCGTGGTGGTGGGCGGCGGCTACATCGGCCTCGAGATGGTCGAGGCGTTCCAGGCGCGCGGTCTCGAGGTCACCCTCGTCGAGCGACTCGCCGAGCCGATGGCGACCCTCGACGCCGACATGGGCGCCCGGGTCGCAACGGGCCTCGCGGCGCTCGGCGTCGATCTGCGACTCGACACCGCGGTCGAGGGCTTCGAGGTCGACGGCGGTGGCTGGGTCTCGGGGGTGGCGACCGCGGAGGGCGTGATCCCCGCCGATGTCGTGGTGATGGGGCTCGGTGTCCGACCGAACGCTCGGCTCGCTGCCGAGGCCGGCGTCCCGATCGGGCCGACGGGGGCGATCGCGACCGACGCCCGGATGGCGTCGACGATCGAGGGGGTGTGGGCGGCCGGCGACTGCGCCGAGAGCCACCACCGGGTCAGCCGACGACCGGCCTGGGTGGCGCTCGGCACGCACGCCAACAAGCAGGGGCGAGTGGCCGGCATCAACCTGAGCGGCGGCCACGCCCGCTTCCCCGGGGTGATCGGCACCGCGGTCACCAAGGTCGGCGACGTCGAGATCGCCCGGACGGGCCTCACCGAGCGCGAGGCCGCTGCAGCAGGCTTCGATGCGGTGGCCAACACCGTCGATGGCTCGAGCCGCGCCCACTACTACCCCGGCGGTGGTGCGATGGCCGTGAAGGTGGTCGCC
The DNA here is from genome assembly GCA_964428115.1 of uncultured Ilumatobacteraceae bacterium. Taxonomy (GTDB): domain Bacteria; phylum Actinomycetota; class Acidimicrobiia; order Acidimicrobiales; family Ilumatobacteraceae; genus CAYRXQ01. Next base: position 2,553 of record CAYRXQ010000083.1, on the reverse strand, counting down.
GAGCGCGGCTCCGGGCGGATGCTGGGGGCGCAGATCGTGGGCGGCGTCGAATCGGCCAAGCGCATCGATGCCCTGGCGGTGGCGGTGTGGAACGAGATGACGGTTGACGAGTTCGGCCAGCTCGACCTCGGCTACGCCCCGCCGTTCTCCCCGGTCTGGGACCCGACCCTCATCGCGGCCCGGCTCACCGGCGACCGGGCCCGTCGACCCGGCTGAGGTCAGCCCTCGCCCGAGCCTCAGCCGTCGAGGCCGACCACGAACTCGGCGATCGCGTCGGCGACCTCCTCGGCGTGGGTGTCCTCGTGCATCGAGTGCTCGCCGCCGGGCACCACGACCAGTCGCGCCGAGGGCATCTTGCGTTCGAGGTACTTCCCGGACGCGACGTACTCGGGCCGGTCGAGCTCGCCGGCCAGCACGAGCGTCGGCGTGGCGATCTCGGCGAGGCGTTCCATCACGACCCCGTCCTCCTGCAAGTTGAGGTTGGCCGCCTGCACCGGCACCCCGAAGCGGTGCGCGTTCCGACGTGACCGCTCGTTCCACGCCTCGCGCTTGTCGGGGTCGCGGAACCCGGGTCCGGTGTTGATCACGACGATCCCCCGCGCCACGCCCGGGCGGGTCGCCGCGTGCGCCAGGGCCAGGTAGCCACCGAGCGAGTGTCCGACGATCACCGCTCGCGCGCCGAGGGTGGCGAGCACGTCGTCGATGTCGTCGAGCGCCCGGTCGCGTGTGTACTCGGTGGGGTCCTCGGGGACCGGGGAGCTGCCATGGCCGAGCAGGTCGAGCGCGACGACCTCGTGGCGGTCGCTCAGCCGTGCCATGCAACGCGCCCAGGACGCGGCCGAGGTGCCCATGCCGTGGACGAAGACGATCGGTGGCGAACCCGCACCCTGGCGGACCGTGTGCACCCGCATGTCGACCGCCTCCTCGTCGTCGGGCGATCCGATGCGTCGCCCGGTCCAGGTTCGTACACGAAGGACCTCGGCGCTGCGAAACTCGAACCCGAACCCGAACTCGATCTGACGCCGTCGGCTCACCGACGACCGGGAGCGCCAGCACCCGAGAGCCCGACCCGCAGCTCCTGTGCGAACACGGCCGCGCTCGGCTGACGCTGTGCCGGGTCGGCGCGGAGCGCACGCATGACGGCGGCTCGAACACCGGAAGGCACCGTGTCAGGAAGCGGCGGTGGGAGCGACGAGACCTGGGCGAGCAGCACCGCTGCGGGCTCACCGTCGAAGGGAGGCCAGCCGGCGAGCAGCTCGTACGCGACGATGCCGAGCGCGTAGGTGTCCGAGGCTGGATCCGGTTCGGCCCCCCGGCCGCGCTCGGCTGCGACGGTTCGGACAGCGCCGAGACCGACCGAGTCGACGGCATCGGCCGCGGCCGCCACCACCTCGACCGTGGAGCGAACGCTGTGCGACCGCTCCCGGCACAGCCGATCGGCGAGCGACTCGCCACGGATCAGCTCCATCACGAGGAACGGCAGGTCGTCGTGGACGCCGACGTCGTACATCGCCGGGATGCCCACGGCGGTCAGCGCAGCTGCGTGTCGGACCTCGCGCTCGATTGTCAGGCGCATCGCCGGATCCTCGGTGACCGCCGATCGGAGGAGCTTCAGGGCGACCTCACGGCCGAGCACCTCGTCGGTGGCACGCCAGACCTCGCCCGATCCGCCGATGCCGATGAGCTCGTCGAGGCGGTATCGACCGCCGATCGTCGTGCCCGTGCGGGGTGGTGCGACCGGTGCGTCCATGTGGGCTCACTACCCAACGATCAGCCGGGGCAGACCCCCGTCGCTCGGGCGGGTCTGCCCCGGCGAACCCTCGGGCAGCATGTGGTTCAGCGTCGCATCAACAAGATGACGACGATGATGATCAGAATGAGCAGAACTGCTCCTCCACCTACGTACATGGCCCCTCCTCTCGTGGTGAGACCTCGTCCACCTCTCCGAGATCACGATCGCGCTGCGATCTCGCACAGGGGAAGAGGCGTCGGTCCTCTCCGCCAGCGGGCGCCCTGCTCGATGCAGGGCGCCCGTGTCGACTCAGGAACTGCGGACGGGGATCCGTCGACGGGCGACGCCCATGACGGTCACGCCCATCGCGACGAATGCCAGTGCGGCCAGGGCGATCGGCCCACGATCAGCGGCACCGGTGGCCGGCAGCGTGCTGCTCGGACCGCCAGCCGTGGTCACCGGCGGGGCCGCGGTCGTCGCGGCGCCCACGTCGGTCGTCCCCGGTCCGGCGGGAACCGTGGTGGTGGCCGGCACGTCGGTGGTGGTGGTCGGCACCTCGGTCGTGGTGGTCGGCACCGCGCTCAGATCACACGACAGCCCGGTGAAGGTGTTGGTGTCGAGGGTGACGGCAGCGTTGCGAGCCAACGCCCGTCCCTGCACGACGGCACCCGTGGTGACCGAGATCGAGGTCAGCGCCAGCACGTTGCCGACGAACACCGAGTTGGTGCCCAAGGTGGCCGAGCTCCCGACCTGCCAGAACACGTTGCAGGCCTGCGCGCCGTTGATGAGGCTGACCGTGCTACCTGAGGCGGTGGTGAGCG
>CAYRXQ010000082.1:0-12184 GCA_964428115.1 uncultured Ilumatobacteraceae bacterium | reverse complement strand
GCCCACGAGTACGGCCACCACGTCCAGAACGTGACCGGCATCAGCGACCTCATGCGCGCCGCACAGCAGCGCAACCCGCAGGCGGCCAACGAGCTCAGCGTGGCGCTCGAACTGCAGGCCGACTGCTTCGCCGGCGCCTGGGCCAACTCGGTCGCCGAGCGCGGCCTGTTCGACCGGCCGAACGAGATCGACGAAGCCCTCGCGGCCGCCGAGGCCGTCGGCGACGACCGGATCATGGAGCAGTCGGGCATGCAGGTCGACCCCGAGTCGTTCACCCACGGCACCGCCGAGCAGCGGCGCAGCTGGTTCGAGCGTGGCTTCACCACCGGCGACCCGGAGGCCTGCACGACCTTCGACGGCTCCCTCGCCCCCTGAGCCCGCCGGGCACGACCGCAGTCGAGGATCGGTACGCTGGAGGGCCGCTCTGCCGCCCCCCGGACGCCGGAGCCCCCTGTACCGATGCCTGACACCCCTTACTACCTGATCGACGAGCGCCGACTCCAGGACAACCTCGAGATCGTCCGCGAGGTCCGCGAGCGGTCCGGCGCGAAGGCGGTCCTGGCGCTCAAGTGCTTCTCGACCTGGGGGGTCTTCCCCCTGCTCGCCCGCGTCCTCGACGGCACGACGAGCAGCTCGGCCTACGAGGCCCGCCTCGGCCACGAGCGCTTCGGCGGCGAGACCCACGCCTACAGCGTCGCCTACGACCCCGACGAGATCCGCGAGGTCGCCGCCTTCGCCGACAAGGTGATCTTCAACTCGGCCTCCCAGCTCGAGGCACATCACGCGGTGGTGACGACGACCTCGGCGGGGCGGGCCTCGATCGGGGTGCGCGTCAACCCCGGGGTCAGCACCTCGCACTTCGACCTGGCCGATCCGGCCCGACGCTTCTCCCGCCTCGGCATCGGCGATCTCGACGAGCTGACGCGGGTGGCGCCGCTGGTCGACGGGTTCATGTTCCACTTCAACTGCGAGAACGACGACCTCGACCTGCTCACCCACTCCCTCGAGATCGTCTCGAGTCGCTACGCGGATCTGCTGGCCGGCGTGTCGTGGGTCAGCCTCGGCGGCGGGATCTCGTTCACCGCGCCGGGCTACCCGGTGGAGCGCTTCGCCGATGCCCTGCGCAGCTTCGCCGAACGACACGACGTCCAGGTGTACCTGGAGCCCGGCGAGGCCGTGGTCACGGGTGCCGCCGAGCTGGTCACCACCGTGATCGACGTGGTCCACAACGAGGTCGACGTCGCCGTCGTCGACGCCTCGATCGAGGCCCACATGCTCGACCACCTCATCTACCGGACCCACCCGCGCGTCGCCTTCCCCGCCCCCGGGGAGCAGCGGGTGATGGTGGCCGGGCGGACCTGCCTCGCCGGCGACGTGTTCGGCGACTACCACCTCGCCGCGCCGCTCGCCGTCGGCGACGAGGTGCGGTTCGCCGACGCGGCCGGCTACACGATGGTCAAGACCACCTGGTTCAACGGTCTTCGCATGCCCTCGATCGTCGTGCGACGACTCGACGGCACGATCGAGACCGTCCGCAGGTTCGACTACGACGACTTCGTCGGCTCGCTCTCGTGACCCACCCCGCCCGCCGGCCCACCGCGCCCACCCGTCCCGCCCGTCCCCGCTCGAAAGTGACCCCTCGTTGAAGCGCAACCTCCTGATCATCGGCGCCGGTGGCGTCGCCCACGTCGCCGCCCACAAGGCCGCCATGCACAACGGCGAGCTGGGTGACATCTGCATCGCCTCGCGCACGCTGTCGAAGGCCGAGGCGATCATCGAGAGCGTCCGGCGGCTCGACCACGTCCAGGACGAGGGCCAGGCCCTCCACGCCCGTCAGCTCGACGCGCTCGACGTGGCGGCCACGGTCGCCCTCATCCGCGAGACCGGGTCGCAGATCGTGCTCAACCTCGGCTCCGCGTTCTTGAACATGTCGGTGCTCGAGGCCTGCCTCGAGACGGGCGCGGCCTACCTCGACACGGCGATCCACGAGGACCCCGACACCGTCTGCGAGGACCCGCCGTGGTACGCCAACCACGAGTGGAAGCGCCGCGACCGGTGCGCCGAGCGCGGCGTGACGGCGATCCTCGGCGTCGGCTTCGACCCCGGTGTCGTCAACGCCTACTGCGCGCTCGCCGCCAAGCACCACTTCGACACCATCGACACCATCGACATCCTCGACGTCAACGCCGGTCGACACGGTCGCTACTTCGCCACGAACTTCGACCCCGAGATCAACTTCCGCGAGTTCGTCAAGGTCTGGACCTGGATCGACCGGGAGTGGCGGGAGTACCCCACGCACACGGTCAAGCGGCACTTCGACTTCCCGGTCGTGGGCGAGCAGCCCGTCTACCTCAACGGGCACGACGAGCTCCACTCGCTGTACCGCAACATCGACGCCCGCAGCATCCGCTTCTGGATGGGGTTCGGCGACCACTACATCAACGTGTTCACGGTGCTGCGCACCCTGGGCTTCCTCGACCACCTGCCGGTCACCCTCGACGACGGCCGCGAGGTCGTGCCGCTCAAGCTGGTCAAGGCCCTCCTGCCCGACCCGCAGACGCTCGCGGCGAGGTACACCGGCAAGACCTGCATCGGCAACGTGGTCGCGGGCACCAAGGACGGTGCACCCCGCGAGCTGTTCATCTTCCAGGTCTCCGACCACGCCGCCGCGTACGCCGAGGTCGAGTCGCAGGGCATCAGCTACACCGCCGGGGTTCCGCCCGTCGCGGCCGCGCTGCTCGTGGCCCGCGGCGACTGGGACACCGCCACCATGGTGAACGTCGAGGAGCTCGACCCCGATCCGTTCATCGCCCTGCTCGACACCATGGGGCTGCCCACCGAGTACCTCGAGCTCGAGCCGGGCAGCCACCGGTCATTCGACGGTGAGGTACGCGACCTCGACACCGAGATCGCCGCGTCGACCGCCACGGTCACGGTCTCGGCAGCCGACCCGATGATCGCCGTGCGACCGAGCTCGAGCTGATCGGCCCGGCTCCCGGTCAGCCCGGCTCGGCCGAGGTGGCCGCGTCGGCTCCCTCGCCCTCGTCGACCTCGTCCACCTCGTCGACCTCATCCACCGCGTCGCGAGCCGCCCCGTCACCTCCGGTGGAGGCGGTACGCGCGAGCTCGGCGGCCGAGATGCGCTTCGCGAAGTAGTAGACGCGACGCAGCGACTCGAGCATGTCGCGCTCGAGCGCGAACGCCGACAACCGATCGGTCCCCTCGGCCACCAGCCGATGCGCCTGATCGGCGAACGCACGCCCGAGGTGACCGTTGACCGTCGGCTTCATCGCCACCACCCGGCGAGCAGCGTCACGGTCACCGTCGCCGATCGCGAGCGCCATGAGCTCCACGGCACGCGTCACCTCGGCGGCCGTGTCGGTGATGTGACGGATCGCGGAGGTGCCCAGGTGGGTGCCCCGCTCGAGGCGACGTCGCCCGAGCGTGGCCAGGTTGATCTCGACGATGTCGCCCATGCTCTCGACGTCGTCGGCGGCAGCCAGCAGCACCAGCAGCTCGTCGGCCTGCTCCTGCGACAGCGACTCCTGGCCGATGTCGGCGAGGTACTCGACGATCTCCCGATAGCGCTCGTCGATCTCGTCGTCACCGCGCTGCAGGTCCTCCTGTGCGGTCCAGCCACCCGAGACGGTGGCCACCGCGGCGACCGGCACCGACGCGGCGACGCTCCCGGCCAGATGGCCGAGCTCCACGCGGGCCGCCGCCAGGGCGAGCGCCGGCGTGGGCAGCAGCCGATGGTCGAGGGCGCTCACCCGCGGCGCCCCGACGCGGTCGGGCACCAGCCACATGAGCAACCGCTCGAGCGCACCGAGGAACGGGAGCAGCCCCAGGGCGATGCTCAGGTTGAACACCGTGTGGGCGTTGGCCACCTGCCGGGCGACGCTGTCATCGCCGGGCATCCACACCGCGAGATCGGCCAGCAGCCCGGTGGCACCGATCCACACGACGGCCCCGAACAGGTTGATGAGCACGTGGGCGAGCGCCACCCGCACGGCGGGGCGCGGCTTGCCGATCGCCGCCAGGCCCGCGGTGATGCAGGTCCCGACGTTCGCGCCGATGACGACGGCGATGCCGGCGTCGAGGGTGATGAGGCCGCCCGCGGCGAGCGTGATGACCAGGGCGGTGGTCGCCGAGGAGGACTGCACCATCCCGGTGAAGATCGCACCCGCCAACAGCCCGAGCAGCGGCGACTCGAGGTCGGCCATCAGCTCGAGGAAGCCGGGGTCGGCGCGCAGCGGCGACATCGAGCTCGACATGACCTGCATGCCGACGAAGACGAGACCGATGCCGAACACGGCAGCGGCCCGCGGCTGCCACCGGTCGCGCCGCGTCCGCAGCGTGCCGAGCGCCCCGATGGCCACGAGCACCATCGCCCACGACTCGATGTCGAACGCAACGGCCTGGGCGGTGATGGTGGTCCCGAGGTTGGCGCCGAGCACCACCGAGATCGCCTGCGCCACACCGAGGACCCCGGCCGACACGAAGCCCACCGCGACCACGGTCGTGACGCTCGAGGACTGCACCAGCGCCGTCACCCCGGCACCGGTGACGAGCCCGACCACCCGGTTGCTGGTGAGCCGCGACAGCACGACGCGCAGCCGGTCACCCGCGAGCTGCTTCAGGCCATCGGTGAGCTGACGCAATCCGACCAGGAACAGACCGAGCCCGCCGAACAGCCCGGCGAGCACGGGGAACCAGTCGATCGGCTCGGCGACCCCCGCGTCCATCCGTCCATGATGGCCGCGCTACGTTCGCCACAGAACCACCACGACGAACGGGGAGCCCTGGACATGGACGCGATCGAGACCACCGTCCCCACCGACATGGCCACGACCGAGGCGGCCGTGCGCACTGCGCTCGCCGCCCACGGGTTCGGCGTGCTCACCGAGATCGACATCGCCGCGACCCTCAAGGCCAAGCTCGGCGTCGACCGGTCGCCACTCAAGATCCTCGGTGCGTGCAATCCGGGCTTCGCCGACCGCGCCCTGCAGCTCGACCCCTCGGTGGCGCTGCTCCTGCCGTGCAACGTGGTGCTGCGCGCCGTCGAGGGTGGCACCCTCGTGAGCGCGATCGACCCCAGCGCCCTGATGGAGGGCGACGAGTTCGCCGCCATCGCGGCCGATGCGCGCGCCGCGCTGGCGGGAGCGATCGCCGAGCTGACCGGCTGAGGCTCAGCGCACGTCGACGAGGTCGACGACGAACACCAGCGTCTCGCCGCCCTTGATGACCCCACCGGCGCCACGACTGCCGTAGCCCAGCTCCGGCGGGATCGTGAGGCGTCGACGGCCACCGACGCGCATCCCGGCGACGCCGCGGTCCCAGCCCTGGATGACCTCGCCCGCACCGAGACGGAAGTCGAAGGTCTCGTGACGGTTCCAGCTGGCGTCGAACTCGCGGCCGGTGCTCCAGGCCACGCCGGCATAGTGCACCACGACCCGTGAACCCGAGGTGGCCTCGGCACCCTCGCCGATCACCTCGTCCTCCACGAGCAGGTCGGCGGGCGGCTCGCCCTCGGGGATGGTGACGACGGGTCGATCGGACATGGGGCCCGACCCTATCCCTCGGCCCGACGTCCCTCGACCCGTGCGGCGGCCCACGGGATCATCCGCCGCACGAGGTCGTCGAAGGCGGCCACTGCGAGCTCGAGATCCGCCTCGTCGGTGTCCTCGATGTGGGTGTGCGAGAGGCCGTGGATCGACGGGGTGAACATCATCACCGTCGGCACCCCGGCGCGGGCCATCTCGGCCGAGTCGTGCATCGGACCCGAGGGCATCACCTCGCGGACCCCCGACCGCTCCTCGACCACCTCCGCGGCGAAGGCCACCAGGTCGGGGTGGAACTCGATCGGATCGATCGACCACAGCACGTCGATCTCGGCGGTCACGTCCTCCTCGGCGGCGATCCGCCCGACGAGCTCGCCGAGCCCGGCCACCAAGGCGTCGAGCACGCCACGGTCGAGGTGCCGCATGTCGACGCTGAACTCGGTGCGCCCGTTCACCGCGGTCGGGACGCTCGGGTGGACCCGCCACACCCCCACCGTGGTGAACGCGTCGTGGGCCAGACCGAGCTCTCGGATCGCGACCGCCATGCGGGCGGCCGCGAGCGTCGAGTCACGACGCATCGGGATCGGCGTGGCACCGGCGTGGCAGGCCTGCCCCTGGATCCGCACCATGCGACGCTCCACGCCGAGGATCCCGTGCAACGCGGCCAGGTGGGCGCCCTTCGCGATCAGGATCGGACCCTGCTCGATGTGCAGCTCGGCGGAGGCCACGATCGAGGGCAGCACGTCGCCGGCGGTGAGCACCGTCTCGAGGTTCACCCCGTGCTCGGCGACCACGTCCGCGAGGCGCCGACCGTCGTTGTCGACCAGACCCCGCACCGCCTCGACCTCGAGCGTGCCCGAGACCGCGGCCGACCCGAACAGCGACCGGCCGAAGCGGGCGCCCTCCTCGTCGGCCCAGTCGACCACGCTCACCGACACCGGGAGCTCGACCCCGTCGCGGTGCAGCCCGCGCAGCACCTCGGCACCGGCGAGCACGCCCAGGCAGCCGTCGAGCCAGCCGCCGTTGGGCACCGAGTCGAGGTGGCTCCCGAGCACGATCCGCTCCGGGCGGGCGCCCGGCAGCGTGACCCACAGGTTGCCGGCCGGATCGGTGGAGGTCTCCACCGGGATGCCCTCGAAGGTCGAGGCGAACCACTCGCGGGCCTGGACCCACGCGTCGGTCCAGGCCAGCCGGGCACTGCCGAGCGGGGCCTCGTCCCAGGGCCGACCGCAGACCGACTGCGCGACGCCGTCGACGGGACGCGAGGTGAGCGAGCGCAGCTCGAGGAGGTCGGCGACGACACGGGTGGGATCGGCGGGCATGGCACCCAGTCTGCACGACCGCCGCGCCTGCGACCGCCGGCCCGAGCGCGTTGCGCCGACCGACCCGATGGCGTACACAGGGTGCATGCCTCGCCGCTGGTCGGTCCTGCTCCTCGTGGCTGCACTCGCGACGGCCGCCTGCTCCTCCGACGGCAGCAGCGACTCGACGACCGCCCCCACGACCGCCGACACCGGCACCACGGCACCCAGCGGCCCGACCGGCACCGACGGCGGCCCGACGACCGTGCCGCCCGACCAAGTCGACGCCCCGCCGCTCGAGGTGGCGCTCGTCTGGCACCAGCACCAGCCCCGCTACCCGGTGGTCGACGGCCTGGTGTCACGGCCGTGGGTGCGGGTGCACGCCACCAAGGACTACCTCGACATGGTCGAGCGCGTCGACGCCTTCCCCGACCTGCAGATCACCTTCAACCTCACCCCCAGCCTGCTCCTCCAGCTCCAGGAGCTCAGCGACGGGGCCCGCGACCTGTACTGGGACCTCTCAGCCACGCCGGTCGCCGAGCTCACCGACGCGCAGCGGACCCTGCTCGTCGAGCGGTTCTTCGACGTCAACCCCCAGATCGTCGATCGCTTCTGGCGCTACGCCGAGCTCGCCGCGGCCGATCGCTCCACCTTCGACGACCGCGACCTGCGCGACCTGCAGGTGCTGTTCAACCTGGCCTGGACCGACCCGACCTACCTCGCCCGACCTCCGCTCGACGCGCTCGTCGAGCAGGGCGCCGACTTCGACGAGGACGACGTCGCCACCGTGCTCGGCGTGCACCAGGAGCTCGTCGATGCGGTGATCGGCGCGCACGCCGAGCGCTGGGCCGACGGCCGCATCGAGCTGACCACCACCCCGCTCGCCCATCCGATCCTGCCGCTGCTCGCGGACACCGATCTGGCCCTCCAGCAGGATCCCCTGGCGGTCGTGCCGGCCGATCCGTTCCGCGAGTACCCCGACGCCCGCGAGCACGTGGAGCTCGGCCTCGACCTGGCAACCGAGCTGCTCGGTGATCGACCCACCGGGATGTGGCCGGGCGAGGGCGCCGTCGCGCAGGAGGTGGTCAAGCTCTGGTCCGATGCCGGGGTCGACTGGGTGGCCACCGGGGAGGACGTCCTGGCCCGGTCGCTGGGCATCGGCAGCTTCGAGCGCGAGGGCGACGTGGTGCGCGAGGCCGACCTGCTGTACCGGCCCTGGCTCGTCCGTCACCGGGACGACTCCGAGCCCGTTGCGGTGTTCTTCCGCGACACCCGCCTGGCCGACCTGATCGGCTTCGAGTACTCGGGCACCGACGCCGACGAGGCGGTCACCGATCTGATCGGGCGTCTCGGGGCGATCCGCACCCAGCTGGCCGAGGAGGGCGCCGACGGGCCCCACCTGGTCACGATCGTGCTCGACGGCGAGAACGCCTGGGAGCACTACCCCGACGACGGTGGCCCCTTCCTCGACGCCCTGTACACCGCCCTGACCACCACCGACTGGCTGCGCACGACCACGCCGACCGACTTCCTCGACCGGCACGCCGGCGAGCTCGAGGAGCTCCCGGCGCCGCTGGCGGCCGGCTCGTGGATCGGGGGCACCCTCAGCACCTGGATCGGCGAGCCCGAGGAGGCCCGAGCGTGGGAGCTCCTGCGTGCCGCCCGCCTCGACCTGCGCCGGGCCGAGCAGCAGGGGGCATCGACCGAGCAGCTCGCCGCCGCCCACGACGCCATGCGCTGGGCGCAGGGCAGCGACTGGTTCTGGTGGTTCGGCGACGACCAGGACAGCGGCGACGACGCCTACTTCGACCGCGCCTACCGCGAGCTGTTGGGTCAGGTCTACGACGAGCTCGGCCTCGAGCGACCGGCCTGGACGGAGGTGCCCATCGTGCCCGCCACCCCGGTCGAGGCGCGCACCACCGAGGCGGGCACGAGCGTGCTCGACGGCGACGCGGGCCGGCTCGAGGTCGGGATCGACGACGAGCGGCTCACGGTGACCACCGACGCCACCGCACCCTTCGAGCTCTACGTCCGCTCGGCCCGCGGTGGCCGCGAGCGCGGCACGAGCCTCGACGGCGAGGTGCTCGGGTTCGGTGCCACCCAGGTCGTGCGGTTCGACGGGACGAGCGGCTGCGCGGCGCGCTCGCTGCCGCCCGTCGGGGTCGCCGAGCTGATCGTCGCCTGCGAGCCGGTCACCGCTGGGCCCGCCGGCGAGGGAACGGTCGAGTTGAGCGTCGAGGCCGAGGTCTTCGGCGGGTTCCAGACCGGCGACCGCATCTGGCTCCAGCTGCGCAGCGCGACGGGCACCACCCCCACCGACGCCCCCGGCCTGGTCGTGGCCCCCGACGTGGGCGGCTTCGACGTGGTGTTCGACCTCGAGGATCCGACCGGTGACGACCACGGCCCGGGCGACTACGTGTACCCGACCGACACCGTGTTCACCGAGGGCTCCTTCGACCTCACCGGCTTCCAGCTCGGGAGCACCGAGGACGAGATCGTGTTCGTCTTCGACCTGGCCGCGCCGATCGCCAACCCGTGGAGCTCGCCGACCGGCCTCGCGATCCAGACCTTCGACGTCTACCTCGACACCGGCGCCGGCTCGGTGGCCGACGGCGGCGAGCGCCTGTTCCTCGACGGACGCAACGCCGCACTCCCCGACGGGTCCACCTGGGACGTCGCGGTCGCCGTGGAGGGCTGGATGCCCAAGGTGGTGCGGATCGTCGACGGCGCCCGGATCGAGGACCGCGGCTCGGTGCGCACCACGGTGGTGGGCGATCAGGGCCGGGTGATCGTGCGCGTGCCGCGCGATGCCCTGGGTGCGACCACCGACCCGTCGACCTGGCGCATCGCGGTGGCCGTCCTCGGCCAGGAGGGCTTCCCGTCGAGCGGGGTCGACCGGGTGCGCGACGTGGCGGTGACCGCGGCCCAGTGGCGGTTCGGAGGCGGCACGGGCGCGGCCAGCGACACCCGCATCATCGACCTGCTCCATCCCGAGCCGGGCGAGCAGGAGGCGTTGCTCGCCGCACCGGCCGACAGCGGGTCGTCGCAGGCCGACCTGACGGCCGACGACGTCGCCGTGGTGCCGCTGCTGCCGCTGCCCTGACGGTGCTCGCCGGGCGCGTCAGCGGATCGGCGAACGGAACCCGTCGATGGTGCCCGCCACGGTCGAGGCGGCGTCCTCGTACATCGCGGCCGTGGCGTGCTGCCCCTCGCTCACGAAGTGCGCCTGCAGCGACAGGGCGAGGGCCTCGGTCCGACGACGCACCGCATCCCACTGCCCGTCGGTCACCGCGGAGAGCCGCAGCGCGGGCAGGTCCTCGGCGGCCCGTTCGGCCAGCTGCACGCCGGCGCCGGCGACGAGGGTCCACGCCAGCGTCGCCTCCGATGCGCACTCGGCGGCATCACCCACCGCAGCGAATCCCGCTGCCATGCGCAGGTGGTAGGCGAGTTGACAGGCCAGGTCCTCGGAGATCACGACGTCGCTCACGGCGGGCATCTTCGCCGCTCCCGCACCCACCCGTCCACCAGACCACCACCGACGATCGACACGACCGATCGATGTCTTCAGATCAATCAATGTTGATTATCTATCGGACCCCTCTACATTGATCGATGTCTTCAATCACTCCCCCGACATCGAGAGGTCCCACCCGTGTCACTCATCAACACCGAGATCAAGCCCTTCACCGCGACGGCGTTCCACAACGGCGCGTTCGTCGACGTCTCCGACGCCGACCTGCGCGGTCAGTGGTCGGTGGTCTTCTTCTACCCGGCCGACTTCACCTTCGTCTGCCCCACCGAGCTCGGTGACCTCGCGGATCACTACGAGCAGTTCCGCGCCCTGGGCGTCGAGATCTACTCGGTCTCCACCGACACCCACTTCGTGCACAAGGCCTGGCACTCGAGCTCGGACACGATCGGCAAGATCACCTACCCGATGATCGGCGACCCCTCGGGCGTCATCACCAACAACTTCCAGAACATGCGCGAGGGCCAGGGCATCGCGGACCGCGGCACCTTCGTGATCGACCCCGACGGCGTCATCCAGCTCGTCGAGGTCACCTCCGAGGGCGTCGGCCGCAACGCCGCCGAGCTGCTCCGCAAGGTCAAGGCCGCCCAGTACGTCGCCAGCCACCCGGGCGAGGTCTGCCCCGCCAAGTGGCGCGAGGGCGACAAGACGCTCGCCCCCTCCCTCGACCTCGTCGGAAAGATCTGAGGCGCGCCGATGCTCGACGACGACCTGAAGCGGCAGCTCCGCACCTACTTCGAGCGCCTGCGCCACCCGGTGCAGCTCACCGCCTGGCTCGACGACGGCGACGCCTCGCGCGACGTGCGTGCGCTGCTCGGCGACCTCGCCGAGGCCTCCCCGCTCCTCCGGATCGTCGCCGGTCAGGGGGGCGATGCCGAACGGCGTCAGGGGGGCGATGCCGAACGGCGTCCTTCGTTCGCCGTGCATCGCCCGGAGGAGCCGGCGCGCGTCCACTTCGCCGGCCTGCCGCTCGGGCACGAGCTCGGCTCGCTCGTGCTCGCGGTGCTGCAGGTGGGCGGTCACCCCGCCAGGGAGCGCGAGGAGCTGCTCGCGCAGGCCCGCGCCCTCGAGGGCCCGCTGGTCTTCGAGACCTACTTCTCGCAGTCCTGCCAGAGCTGTCCCGACGTCGTGCAGGCGCTGAACCTGCTCGCCACGCTGAACCCCGAGGTCACGCACCGGGCCATCGACGGCGGCGTCTTCCAGGGCGAGGTCGAGGCGCGGCAGATCATGGCGGTGCCCTCGGTCTTCCTGAACGGGCAGCCCTTCGGACAGGGGCGGATGCAGCTCGCGGAGCTCCTCGCCCGCCTCGATACCGGCGCGGCCCAGCGGCAGGCGCGCGCGCTCGACGCCCGGGGCGTCTTCGACATGCTGGTCGTGGGCGGAGGCCCGGCCGGGGCGGCGGCGGCGATCTACGCGGCCCGCAAGGGCATCGACACCGGCCTGGTGGCGGAGCGCTTCGGGGGGCAGGTGCTCGACACGATGGCGATCGAGAACTTCGTCTCGGTCCGCGAGACCGAGGGCCCCCGGCTCGCCGCGGCGCTCGAGGCCCACGTGCGCCAGTACCCGGTCGACCTCATCGAGCACCAGCGCGCTGCACGCCTGGTGCCGGGGGAGGTGATCGAGGTCGAGCTGGAGAGCGGCGCCACCCTGCGCGCGCGCAGCGTCGTGCTCGCGACCGGCGCTCGCTGGCGGAACATGAACGTGCCCGGCGAGCAGGAGTACCGGACCCGGGGCGTCACCTACTGCCCGCACTGCGACGGCCCGCTGTTCAAGGGCAAGCGCGTGGCGGTGAT
>CAYRXQ010000081.1:1332-12265 GCA_964428115.1 uncultured Ilumatobacteraceae bacterium | reverse complement strand
GAGACCAGCTGGGTTCGTCCGCCCCGGCCCTGGCGACCTTCGAAGTTGCGATTGCTGGTCGAGGCCGAGCGCTCGCCGGGGGCGAGCTTGTCGGGGTTCATGGCCAGGCACATCGAGCAGCCGGGTTCGCGCCAGTCGGCGCCGGCGGCCCGGAAGACGTGGTGGAGCCCTTCGGCCTCGGCCTGTGCCTTCACGGCGTGGCTGCCGGGGACGACCATGACGCGGCCGGCCGTGACCCGGCGGCCCTCGAACACGGCGGCGGCGGCCCGCAGGTCCTCGATGCGGCTGTTGGTGCACGAGCCGATGAAGACCGTGTCGACCGGGATGTCGCGGATCGGGGTGCCCGGTGTGAGCCCCATGTACTCGAGCGCCCGCTGGACGTTCTCGCGCTGGGTGGGGTCGTCGTAGTCGTCGGGCGACGGGATGGTCGCGCCGATCGGGGCGTCCTGGGCGGGGTTGGTGCCCCAGCTCACGAACGGCGTCAAGGTGGTCGCGTCGATGCGGACCTCGGCGTCCCACACCGCACCCGGATCGGTCTGGAGCGTGCGCCACTCGGCGATCGCGGCGTCCCAGGCGGCGCCGGTCGGAGCGTGCGCCCGCCCGCGCAGGTACTCGAAGGTCGTCTCGTCGGGGGCGATGAGCCCGGCCCGGGCGCCCGCCTCGATCGACATGTTGCAGATCGTCATGCGACCCTCCATCGACAGCGACCGGATCGCCGAGCCGCGGTACTCGATCACGTTGCCGATGCCGCCGCCGGTGCCGATCTCGCCGATGATCGCGAGGATCACGTCCTTGGCGGTCACGCCGTCGGGGAGCTCCCCGTCGACCTCGATCGACATCCACTTGGGTCGGCTCTGGGGGAGGGTCTGGGTCGCGAGGACGTGTTCGACCTCGCTCGTCCCGATCCCGAAGGCGAGGGCGCCGAACGCGCCGTGGGCCCTGCTCGGGGCCGATCACGTGGACGAGGCCCTGGAGGGGGTCACCCATCGGGAAGTTGGTGATGCCGAACTCGGCGGTGTTGGCGCGCAGGGTGTCGACCTGCTTGGCCGAGATCGGATCCGCGATCGGCTGGTCGATGTCGGCGGTGGGCACGTTGTGGTCCTCGGTGGCCACCGTGAGGTCGGGCCGGCGCACGGCACGCCCCGAGAGCCGCAGCCCGTCGAAGGCCTGGGGGCTGGTGACCTCGTGCACGAGGTGGAGGTCGATGTACAGCAGGTCGGGTTCGCCGGGGGTCGAGTGCACCAGGTGGCGCTCCCAGACCTTCTCGGGCAGCGTCCTGGGCCGGTCGGTCCCGACTGGATCTCGTTCTGGCATCGTCCCACTTCCTGAGATAGGATTCTTGACGTATGGACATCGTAACGGGTGTCGGGGTGCTCGACAAGGCGGTGATCGTGGTCGACGCGATCGCGGCGCGCGGGCCGTGCACCCTGGCCGAGCTGCAGGACGCCACGGGGTTGCCGCGCGCCACGGCCCATCGGCTCGCCGCGGCACTGGCCGCGCACGGGTGGCTCCGGCGCGACGCCGTCGGCAGGTTCGAGCTCGGGCACGACCTGGCACGTCTGGGTCGGCTCGCCACCGAGCGGTTCCCGCTGGCGGCACTCGCCCGTCCCAGCCTCGAGGCGCTGCGCGACCGCACCGGCGAGAGCGTGCAGCTGTTCGTGGTCGAGGGCAGCCAGCGGCGGTGCGTGCTCTCGCTCGAGTCGGCGCACGCTCTGCGCTGGATCGTGCCCGAGGGTGCGCTGCTGCCGATGGAGGTCGGCTCCGCCGGTCGGGTGCTCACCGGCGAGCTCGGCCCCGAGGGATGGGTCGAGAGCGTCGAGGAGCGCGAGCCGGGCGTGGCCTCGGTGAGCGCCCCGGTGCGCGGCGTGGGCGGGGCCGTGGCGGCCGCCGTCAGCGTGAGCGGACCGGTCGGCCGGCTGGGTCGGCATCCGGGTACCTCGCTCGGCCCGCTCGTGGTCGCGGCAGCGGCCGCGATCGCCCCCTGACGCTCGCACCCCTGCTCGAACCCGAGCGACCGTCTACCGTGCGCCCGGTGTCGGGTCGAGGTCGTCAGTTCGCCGTGATCGCGCGAGTGCTGCGCGTCGCCGAGCTGCGACGGGTGGCCGTCGGCTACGCAGCGTTCTCGTTCAGCGAGCACGCCACGTGGCTCGCGATGCTGGTGTACGCACTCCAGCGGGGCGGTCCCCGCGAGGTCGGCATCGTCGCCGTCGCCCAGCTGCTGCCCGGCGTGGTGGTCGCACCGTTCGCGGCCTATGCGGGCGACCGGTTCCCCGCCCAGCGCGCGCTGGCCGTCGGCTATGCGATGCAGGCGCTCGCGATGGCGGCGACCGCCGCGGCGATGCTCGCCGATGTCCCCATCGCGGCCTACATCGCCGGAGGCGTCACGGCCACCTGCATCACCTTCACCCGGCCGGCGCTGGGCGCGCTCCTGCCCGGCATCACCCATGCGCCGAGCGATCTCGTCGCCGCCAACGTGGTCACCGGCTTCCTCGAGCAGGTCGGCGTGTTCGCCGGGCCCCTGGTGGCCGGCGGCCTGATGGCGTGGCGGGATCCGTGGCTGGTCTTCGTCGTCGCCGCCGTCTCGGTCGCGATCGGCTGCGTGTCGGCGCTGCGGATCACCACGGTCGACGCGCCGGTGTCCGAACCCGGCCTCGACGCCTCACGGGTCCTCCAGCAGGTGTTCGCTGGTTTCTCCACGCTGCGCCGGCTCGGTCGCGTTCGCATGATCGTGTGGTTGGGCGCGACTGCCGGCATCGTCAAGGGGATCGGCGACGTCATCTTCGTGACCTTCGTCGACGAGCGACTCGACGGTGGCGGTGGCGCGTCGGGCCTCGTGGCCGCGGCGTACGGCGTCGGCGCGATCGGCGGCGCCCTGGGGGTGTCGCGCCTGGTCCACAGCGGACGGGTCAACCGCCAGTTCCTGCTCGGCGGCGTCCTCGCCGCGATCCCGCTGCTCGCGCTCGCCGGCATCCACGCGCTGATCCCTGCGCTGGCGGCGTTCGCCGTGCTCGGCATCGGCGAGACCGTGCTCCAGCTCACCTCGCAGATCAGCCTGCAGCGCGAGGCGCCCTCGGCGGTGCTGTCTCGGATCTTCGGGATCCTCGAGGGCAGCCTGATGGCCTCGGTGGCCTTCGGATCGATGGCGGTCACCCTGCTCGTCGCGTCGACCTCGCTGGCAGCCGGGTTCGTGATCCTCGCCGGCGTCGTGCTGGTGGCCGTGGTCGCCGGTGTCCAGCGGCTCCGACACCACGGCGACGACGTACCGGTCGTCGACGATGCCCTCGTCCAGCGCCTGCTGGCCGACCCCGTGTTCGCCCTGCTGCCGGCGCCGGCGGTGGAGCGTCTCGCCCGTTCCGTGTCGCCCGTGTCGATCCCGGCGGGTACGGCGGTCGTGTCGCAGGGCGAGCTCGGTGACCGCTACTACCTCATCTACGACGGCATGGTGGAGGTCACGATCGACGGTCGGGCGGTGCGCGACCTCGGGGCCGGCCGGTCCTTCGGCGAGATCGCCCTGCTGCGCGACGTCCCGCGAACCGCGACGGTCACGGCGACCACGGATCTCGAGCTCCTCGCAGTGGTGCGCGACGACTTCCTCGAGGCCGTGACCGGCCATCCGCGCAGCCTCGGCACCGCCACCGAGGTGGTCGAGGGGTTCCTCGGTCACCCCGGCGGTGACGAGGACGACCGACCCGGGTGACCGCCCGGGTCGGGGCCCACGTACGCTGCGTGCCATGAGCGACACCGGTACCCCGGTCGAGGTGCTGCCGAGCGACTGGGCCGAGCAGGTGCGCCGGCTCGCCCGAGAGCGCGACGCCGTGATCCTCGCCCACAACTACCAACGGCCCGAGATCCAGGACATCGCCGACCACACGGGCGACTCGTTGGGCCTGTCACGCCTCGCCGCGGCGGTCGACGCGTCGACGATCGTGTTCTGCGGCGTCCACTTCATGGCCGAGACCGCCAAGATCCTGGCCCCCGACAAGACGGTGCTCATCCCCGACGCGGCCGCCGGCTGCAGCCTCGCCGAGACCATCACCGCCGACCAGCTGCGCGCCTGGAAGGCCGAGCACCCGGGTGCGGTCGTGGTGAGCTACGTCAACACCACCGCGGCGGTGAAGGCCGAGACCGACATCTGCTGCACCTCGTCGAACGCGGTCGAGGTGGTCGCCAGCATCCCGGCCGACACCGAGGTGCTCTTCTGCCCCGACCAGTTCCTCGGTGCGCACGTCCAGCGGGCGCTGGGCCGCGAGAACATGCACATCTGGATGGGGGAGTGCCACGTGCACGCCGGCATCAACGGTGCCGAACTGAAGGCCCGTGTCGCCGCCGAACCCGAGGCCGAGCTGTTCATCCATCCCGAGTGCGGCTGCGCCACGAGCGCGCTCTACCTGGTCGGCGCCGGCGTCGTGCCTGCCGAGCGCACCAAGATCCTGTCGACGAGCGGCATGGTGACCGCGGCGCGCGAGACCACCGCCGCCAAGGTGCTGGTGGCCACCGAGACCGGCATGCTCCACCAGCTCGAGCGGGTCAACCCGACAACCGTGTTCGAACCGGTCAACCGGGCCGCCGTGTGCAAGTACATGAAGATGATCACCCCGGGCAAGCTGCTCCGGTCGCTGCGCGAGGGGGTCGACGAGGTCACGGTGCCGGCCGACATCGCCGAGCGCGGTCGCCGATCGGTCGAGCGGATGATCGCGATCGGCACGCCGTCGCCGACGGCCGAGTGACGTGATCGGGTGAACACGTTCCCGCTGCACCTCGCCGCCCCACCGGTGACGTGGGAGCGCGACGTCGACGTGCTCGTGCTCGGTTCGGGGGCCGCGGGCCTGGCCGCCGCGCTGGCCGCTCGTCCGGTCCGCTCGGTGCTGGTCGTCACCAAGGACGTGCTCTCGGCCGGGAGCACCGCGTGGGCGCAGGGCGGCCTGGCCGCCGTGCTGGCCCCCGACGACACGCTCGAGCACCACGTCCACGACACCCTCGTCGCCGGTGCCGGGCTCTGCGACGAGGCGGCTGTCCGTCAGCTGGTGGCCGACGCGCCGACGGCGATCCGGTATCTCATGCGTCTCGGTGCGGCCTTCGATCCCGAGGAGGGCGGCTCCGACCCGGCGCTGACCCGCGAAGGTGGGCACAGCCACCGGCGCATCGTGCACTCGGGCGGCGACCGCAGCGGTGCCGAGGTGCAGCGCACCCTCGACGAATCGGCGCTCGGCGCCGGCGTCGTGGCGCTCAGCCACGGGTTCGGTCTCGACCTGGTCCTCGGGCGGGCCGCCGACGGCGAGCGTCAGGTGGCGGGGGTCCGCATCGCCCTCACCGATCCCGAGGATCCCGACGGCGCGATCCGCTCGGTCGGCATCGTCACCGCCCGCGCCGTCGTCATCGCCAGCGGTGGCTACGGCCAGGTCTTCGCGAGCACGTCGAACCCGCCGGCGGTCACCGGTGACGGTGCGGCGATGGCGCTGCGGGCCGGTCTCCCGCTCACCGACGTCGAGTTCGTGCAGTTCCACCCGACCGTGCTGTTCACCAGCGCCGACTCCCGCGGCCAGCAGGCGCTCGTGAGCGAGGCGGTGCGCGGTGAGGGAGCGATCCTGTACGACGCGGCGGGGGAGCGGGTGATGCTCGGGGCGCATCCGCTCGAGGATCTCGCCCCCCGCGACGTCGTGGCCGCGGCGATCACGCGGCGCATGGCCGAGGCGCCCGGTGGGGTCGACGACCACGTCTTCCTCGATGCGACGCACCTCGGTGAGCGGTTCCACGAGCGGTTCCCGTCGATCACCGCCGCCTGCCGCGAGATCGGCATCGATCCTGCCGTCGACCGCATCCCGGTCGCGCCGGCCTCGCACTACGCGTGCGGGGGCATCCGCGCCGACCTCGACGGCCGGACGCACCTGCGAGGCCTGTTCGCCGTCGGCGAGGTCGCGCGCACCGGCGTGCACGGGGCGAACCGCCTGGCCTCGAACAGCCTGACCGAGAGCATCGTCGCGGGCACCCGCGTCGGGCGCGACCTTGCGTGGGAGCTGCCCGAGCGGGTCGAACCCCTGCCCGACCTGGTGGCGCCGGAGCGCCGCCTGCTGCACCCCGACCGCCTGCGCGAGGTCCGCGCCGTGATGTCCCGCCACGTCGCCGTGCTGCGCGATGCCAGTTCGCTGGCAGCCGCCACCGGCGCACTCGGGGCCCTGACCGCCTCGCTGGATGACACCACCACGCCGAACCGGGCGTCTTGGGAGGCCACCAACCTGTTGCTCGTGGCCTCGGCCGTGGTCGCTGCGGCCTCGGTCCGCACCGAGAGCCGGGGATGTCATCGGCGCACCGACTTCCCCGATCCGCTCGAGCACTGGCGTCGCAGCATCGACGTCCGCCTCGACGCGGTCGGCACGCTGCACGTCGACGCCTGAGCTGCAGCGCGTGCAGCTGCAGCGTGTCTGACACCGGTACCGTCGCGGCCGTGTTCCTGTTCCATCCCCTCGCCACCGCCACCCGTGATCGGCTCCTGGCCGCCGGCCTGGACCCCGACGCCGTGGCTGCACTCGTGCGCATGGCGGTGGCCGAGGACCTGATGGGCGGGATCGACGTCACCTCGACCGCCACGATCCTCGCCGACCAGCGCAGTGTCGCCACCTTCGGTGCGCGCGCCGAGGGCGTGGTCGCCGGGCTGGTGGTAGTGGCCGCCGTCATCGACGCCGTGTGCGGGGACGCGGCGAGCGACCTCACCGAGCTGGTGCCCGACGGCAGCCGGGTCGCTGCCGGCACCGCCGTCGCCCGGGTGACCGCGCCGACGCGGCGCCTCCTCACCGCCGAGCGCACGGCGCTCAACCTGCTGTGTCACCTCTCGGGCGTGGCCACGCTCACCCGACGCTGGGCCGACGAGCTCGAGGGCACCGGCGCGGTGGTCCGTGACACCCGCAAGACCACGCCCGGTCTGCGGGCCCTCGAGAAGTACGCGGTCCGCTGCGGTGGCGGTGCGAACCATCGCATGGGGCTGTCGGACGCAGCGCTCGTGAAGGACAACCACGTCGCGGCCGCCGGTGGGGTGGCCGCGGCCTTCGAGCGGGTCCGCGCGTTCGGTGCCGGGGTGCCCGTCGAGATCGAGGTCGACTCCATCGACGGGCTCCTCGAGGCGATCGACGTCGGGGCCGACGAGGTGCTGCTCGACAACTTCGACCTCGACGCGATGCGCGCTGCGGTGGTCATCCGCGACGAGCGGGCTCCCGGGCTGGTGCTCGAGGCCAGCGGCGGTCTCACGCTCGCCAGCGCCCGGGCGGTGGGTGAGACCGGGGTCGACCACATCGCGGTGGGGGAGCTGACCCACTCGGCCCGGATCCTCGACCTGGGCCTCGACCTCCAGACCGTCCTGTAGGCGTCGTCAGCCCGGACGGCGTCGTCGGCTCAGTACACGCCGACGAGCTCGACGACCACGATCAGGTCGCGCTCGGGCGGCAACCCGATCTGGGTGTTGCCTTCGTCGCCGAAGCCCTGGTCGGGCGGCAGGACCAGGATGCGCTGACCGCCGACCCGCATGCCCTCGAGCCCGGTGACGAGGCCCGGCAGCGAGCCGCCCTCGACGATGACGATCTGGAACGGCTCGCGCTCGGCCCAGGTGTCGAACAGCACCGCCAGGTTGTCGCCGCGCACGAGCAGCAGGTTGACGATGCCGGTCATCCCGGGCTCGAGCTCGGCACCGTCACCGACGATCGTGTCGGTGATCCCGAGCTCGGTGGCGCCCTCGGAGACCTCGAGCTCGAGGTCGAGCGGCGCGTCGGCCGGGTCGGGGGCCGGGACCACGGCGCGCACGTCGATCAGGAAGGTCAGCGCGTCGCCGGCCTGGATGACCGATCCGGGCGGCGGCTGGTCGCCGTAGGCGAGCTCGGCGGGGATGTCGAGCTGGCGCCGGCCGCCGGCCTGGGTGCCGACGAGGCCTTCGTCCCACCCGGTGATCACGCGCCCCTCGCCGAGCTTCACGTCGAACGGGATGCCCCGGTCGTAGCTGTTGTCGAACGGCTCGCCGGTCGCGGTGCGCACGCCGACGTAGTCGACGATCACGGTGTCGCCCGCCGCGGCGACCGGACCGGAGCCGACGACGAGGTCGGTGACGACCAGCTCGGTCGGCAGCTCGGCCGGCACCTCGACCTCGGGGATCGCCACCGTGGCATCGGTCGCGTCGGTCGCCGGGACGAGCTCGCCGTCGGTGACGGTGCCCTCGGGGACCGTGACCTCCGACGTGGCGGTGTCGTCGCCGCAGGCGGCGAGGGTCACCAGGGCCAGGGCGACGGTGGCCGCCATGAGGGCGCGGACGGGGCGGGGGGAGTGACGCACGGCCGGGACGCTACCGGTGCCTCACCGCGGGTGGGCCGCGAGCCAGGCCGCCTCGGCCTCGCCCATCGGCGTGGAGGGTGGGCCGCCGACGAACGGCCAGAGCTCTTCGGAGATGCGTCGGTAGTTGCCCGTGGCACCCAGTTCTCCCAGGAGCGCGTACAGCCCGAGGTTGATCCGCTGGATGAACACGAAGGCTCGCGGGACGGTCGCGTACTGCGAGATCGGACTCGACCGGTCGAAGGTGTGGCGCACGATGCTGCTCGCATACTCACCCGACCAGGTCATCTCCCGGTCGAGGCGCACCGGTTCGTAGAACAACGAGAAGTACTCGCCGACCTCCTCGGTCGTGACCGGCGCGTCGGGTCGCAGCAGCCCGGCGTTCTCCACGGCCCGGCGGTAGGCGACCGCATCGTGGCGAACGGCGGCGGCCTCGACCATCGTGGCGAAGGTGTGCATCTCGTCGTGTCCGAAGTGCTTGACCAGCCCGAAGTCGAGGAACGTCACGCGGCCATCGCCGTGGAACAGGTAGTTGCCGGGGTGCGGGTCCCCGTTGAAGGCGTGCATCCGGTACAGCGAGCGGAACACGAACCGGAAGATCGTCTCCCCGGCCCGGTCGCGCTCGGCGACGTCGCGGGTCAGCAGCTCGGCCCACCCGAACCCGTTGACGAGCTCGCTCGTGAGCACCCGGCCCGTGCACAGCGAGGGGATCACCTCGGGCACGTGCACGAAGGGGTGCCCGCGGTAGTAGTCGGCGAACATCTGCTGGTTGGTGGCCTCGAGTCGGTAGTCGAGCTCATCGGTGAGCCGGACCTTGATCTCGTCGACCATCTCGCGCGGGTCGAGGCCGCCGAAGCCCTGGCGCAGCAGCGCCCCGAGGAGATCCGCGTTGCGCAGGTCGGCGGTGATCGCCTCGGCCACGCCCGGATACTGGACCTTCACGGCGACCGGTCGTTCGAGCCCCGTCACCGGGTCGAGCGCGATCGCACGGTGGACCTGTCCGATGGAGGCGGCCGCGATCGGGACGGGGTCCCACTCGACGAACACCCGCTCGGGTGGCCCACCGAGCTCGAGCTCGACCACCTCGGCCGCCAGCTCGGGCGACATGGGCGGGGCGTTCGACTGCAACTGCGACAGCGCGAGGCGCATCGGCTCGGGCAGCCCGTCGTCGAGATAGCTCGCCATCTGACCGAGCTTCATCAGCGCGCCCTTCATGTGGCCCAACTCCTCGGCCACCTGCGACGCGGTGGTGAGCTCGCGTCGACGGTCGAGCTCCTCCTTGCGCTCGGCCGAGGCGAAGACCTTGCGGGCCGCCGTGGACGCGTAGGTGCCTCCTACCCGGGCGCCGAGCTTGGCGACCTTGGCCGAGCGGCCGACCCACGTGCGCCGCATCTTGCTCATGGCGTGACCCTTCCGGTCGTCGGGGAGCGGCGCTCGACGACCGAGGCCACGGCTCGCAGCAGCGTGGGGACGAAGCGATCGGCGTTGGCGACCACCGCGTCGTGGGCACCGTCGACGCGGAACGGCTCCGCGCCCTCGATCTGCTCGAAGAGCCTCACCTGGCGGTGCAACGGCACGACCGGATCACGCATCGTCACCACCACCGAGGTCGGCACGTCGACCTGATCGATCCAGTCGGCGGCCGAGAACGAGCCGATCGCACTGCCGGCCTCGAGCACCATGCGCCAGTCGTGCGACGCAGCCTGGCGCACGGCCCAGGGCTCCCACTGGCTGCTCTTGCGCTGCAGGTAGAACTGCGAGGTCAACCAGTCGCGGGCCTGGAGCGGGGTGACGCGGGCGAGGGCGGCCAGCCCCGTGAGCCCGAGGAACGACCAGCGCTCCTCACGGCGATCGGCGAAGTACGGGGCCGTCGCGCACAGCACCAACCCGTCGAGCCGTTCGCGGGCCTGCTTCCAGATGAGCTGGGCGACGGGGCCGCCCATCGAGTAGCCGACCGCGACGAACCGGTCGATCCCGAGCGCGTCGGCCACCGCGACGGCATCGTCGGCGCAATCCTCGAGTCGGAAGGCCTTCTTGGCGCGCAACCCGGTGCCGTGTCCGCGATGGTCGAAGGCGACGACCCGGTAGTGCTCTCCGAGCGGCGCGTAGCAGGTGAACCAGTTGAGGTCGGCCGTGGCCGTCCAGCCGTGCAGGAGCACGAGCGTCGCCGCGCCCGGCGGCCCGGCGATCTCGCGGATCCCGATGGTGCCGCGGCCGGGCAGCTCGAGCTCGCGCCCCGGCGGCAACCACGGATGCGGGACCGCCTCCGGGTCGAGCTCGGGGTCGAGCCCCGGCTCCAGGACTGGGTCGGCGTCGGTCGAGGTCATCCGGGGCTGGCGGTTCAGGCGGGTTCGACGCGCAGCACGGTCACCGTGAGCGAACCGTTGGGCGCCTCGTACGACACGGTGGTGCCCGGCGAGCCCGAGGCGACGAGCGCGGCGCCGAGCGGGGAGGACGGGCTGATGATCTCGACGCCGACCGAGGGCTGCTCCTCGGGGTGACCGATCAGGTAGCGCTCGGCCAGGTCCTCGCTGTCGCCCTCGTAGACGATGGTGTAGATGAGCCGGTCCTCCGCGATCTCGGCGTTCTCGAGGAGGTGCTCGAGCTGCCGGATGCGGCCCTCCAT
>CAYRXQ010000081.1:0-1322 GCA_964428115.1 uncultured Ilumatobacteraceae bacterium | reverse complement strand
TGTGGCCCTGCTCGTCCTTGGCGGCGTGATAGCCGGCGTTCTCGCGCAGGTCGCCCTCTTCGCGGGCACGCTCGATCTTCTCGGCCACCTCGATCCGACCCCGGGTGGTGAGGTCCTCGAACTCGGCCTTCAGCCGGTCGTAGGCGGCTCGTGACAGTTGCGGTGCAGCCATCGGTCCGAGGCTACCGCCGCCCCGCCCTGGGGACCCGCAGGCACCCCGCTCTAGAGTGCGCCGCCATGACCTACCGAATCGCAGTGATCGGCGGCGACGGCATCGGCCCCGAGGTGACCGAGGTGGCCCTCCAGGTGGTGCGCGCCGCCGGCGTGCCGCTCGACAGGACCGAGTTCGACCTGGGCGGCGCCCGCTACCTGCGCGACGGGGAGATCCTCTCCGACGCCGTCCTCGACGAGCTGCGCGGCTTCGACGCGATCCTGCTCGGTGCGGTCGGCACCCCCGAGGTGCCGCCCGGGGTGATCGAGCGCGGTCTGCTGCTCAAGATGCGCTTCGAGCTCGACCTGTACGTCAACCAGCGGCCCTTCCTGGCCGAGGGCCACGACTTCGTCGTCATCCGCGAGAACACCGAGGGCCCGTACGTGGGGGAGGGCGGCGTCCTGCGCAAGGGCACCGTGAACGAGGTGGCCACCCAGGGCTCGGTCAACACCCGCATGGGCGTGGAGCGCTGCATCCGCTACGCGTTCGAGCTGGCTGCGACCCGCGAGCGCAAGCACCTCACCCTGGTCCACAAGACCAACGTGCTGACCTTCGCCGGCGACCTGTGGCAGCGGACCTTCGACCTGGTGGCGGCCGAGTACCCGCAGGTCGGCACCGCCTACAACCATGTCGATGCGGCATGCATCTATTTCGTGCAGGACCCGCAGCGCTACGATGTGATCGTCACCGACAACCTCTTCGGCGACATCCTGACCGACCTCGGCGGCGCGGTCTCGGGCGGGATCGGCCTGGCCTCCTCGGCCAACCTCAACCCGGCCCGCACGGGCCCGTCGATGTTCGAGCCGGTCCACGGCTCGGCCCCCGACATCGCCGGCACGAACACCGCCAACCCCACCGCCGCGATCCTCAGCGCCGCGCTGATGCTCGACTTCCTCGGCGAGGGCGGCGCTGCCGATCGGATCCGTGCGGCCTGCGCCGAGCCGGTCAGCGGCAGCACCACCCACGTCGGTGACGTGATCGCCGCCCGACTGGCAGGATGACGACATGCCCATCACCCCGACCCCGACGATCTGGATGAACGGCGACCTCGTCGCCTGGGACGAGGCCCGTGTCCACGTGCTGACCCACACGCTGCACTACGGCTCCGGGG
>CAYRXQ010000080.1:0-12396 GCA_964428115.1 uncultured Ilumatobacteraceae bacterium | reverse complement strand
GCCACATCACCTTCGACGACGTGCAGTCCAACGACGAGCTGTTCTTCCACCGCACCCCCGCGATGGCAGCGATGCTGACCGCGTTCAACCTGCCCAAGCTGCTGCGCGCCGGTGTCACCTCGTTCTTCGATCCCGACACCGTCCACGGCATCGGCCCCCAGGTGCGCGACGCGCTCACCGCCGGCGCCTTCGAGGGACCCCGGATGGTCACCGGCTACCAGGCGCTGCTGACCTCGGTCGGAGGCACGGCAGGCCGGCTGATCCCCGACGAGGGCGAGGTCGGCTATGCCGCAGTGGTCAACACCATCGAGGAGATGGTCACGACCACCCGCCGCCACATCAAGTACGGGGCCGACTGGATCAAGATCCACGCCACCGGCTCGATCCCCACGCATCAGGGCGAGCTCCAGGTGTGGACCCTCGAGGAGATGAAGGCCGTGTGCGACACCGCGCACGCGCTCGGGGTGCCGGTCACGGCGCACTGTCGCAACGCCAGCTCGACCCGTGACGCGGCGCTCGCCGGGGTCGACCTGATCCTGCACGCGTCGTTCATCGACGACGAGGCCCTCGAGGCCGTGATCGAGTCGGGCGCGGCGGTCTGCCCGACGTTCACCTTCCTCGCCAACCTCGCCGACCACGGCGAGAAGGTCGGGGCGAGCAACGGGATGACCGACATCTTCCGTGGCGAGATCCGGGCGACCGCGGAGATGATGCGACGTGCTTACGACGCCGGGGTGACGCTGCTGTGCGGATCCGAGAGCGGCTTCGCGCTCACCCCCTATGGCCATTGGCACGCCCGTGAGCTCGAGGTGTTCGTGGACGAGCTCGGGCTCAGCCCCCTCGAGGCCATCACCTGCGCCACCAAGAACAACGCATTGGCCGTGCGGATGGAGGGTCGCGTCGGCGTGGTGGCCGAGGGCTACCTGGCCGACGTGCTGGTGGTCGACGGCGACCCCACCGCCGACGTGCGGATCCTGCAGGATCGCAGCCGGCTGCGGGCCGTGATCAGTCGTGGGCGCTCGGTGGATCTGACCGCACCGTGGCCCGAGCGGAGCCGGATCCCGGGGGAGAAGGTCGGCAACTGGGCGACCGAGATCCTCACCCACGAGCGCGCCCTTGCCGGCTGAGCTCGTCGGGCCGTGGACGCGATGACCGATCGGCCGTTGTGGGCACCGGCGCCCGAGCGCGCGGCCGGCACGGCGATGCACCGTCTCGTGACGCGCGCCGGCCTCACCGATGCGGTCGCACTGCACCGGTGGTCGGTGACCGAGGGCGCGGCGTTCTGGGACCTCGTCTGGGACGACCTCGACATCGTCGGCGAGCGCGGAGACGGACCCGCCCTCGACGAGCACGGCCGGTGCTTCCCGGGTGCACGGCTGTGCCTGGCCGAGCACCTCCTCGCCCAGGGTCCGACGGGCGATGCCGCGGCGACCGAGCCGGCGATCATCGAGGTCGACGAGGACGGCACCACCGCGGCGGTGTCCTGGGACGCGCTGCGCGCCGAGGTGGCCGCAGCTGCAGCCGCCCTGCGCGCCGACGGCGTGCGCGTCGGCGACCGGGTGGCGGCCTGGATGCCGAACGTCGCAGCGACGATCGTGGTGATGCTGGCCACCAACGCGGTGGGTGCGGTGTTCACCTCCACCTCGCCCGACTTCGGGGTCGATGGCGTGGTCGACCGGTTCGGCCAGGTCGAGCCGACGGTGCTCGTGGCCGCCGACGGGTACCACTACGCCGGTCGCACCCACCGGCTCGGCGAGCGGCTCGCCGAGGTCGTGGGACGGCTCCCGGGCCTGCGCCGCGTCGTGGTCGTGGAGCGCACGGGCGGTGTCGAGCCGACCGCCCCCGACGACCGACTCGTCGCCTGGGACGACTGGCTCGCCCCGCACCGCGGCGCCGCGCTGACCGTGGAGCGCCTCGGGTTCGACGCACCGGGGTTCGTGCTCTACTCCTCGGGCACCACCGGGCCGCCCAAGTGCATCGTGCACCGCTCCGGCGGGATCCTCGTCAAGCACCTCCTCGAGCACCGCTACCACTGCGACCTCCGCCCGGGCGACCGGATCCTCTACTTCACCACCTGCGGGTGGATGATGTGGAACTGGCTGGCCTCGGCGCTCGGGACCGGCGCCACGGTGGTTTGCTACGACGGGAGCCCGTTCCACCCATCGCCTTCGCGACTGTTCGACCTGGTCGACGAGCACCAGGTGACCCTGCTCGGGGTCTCGGCCAAGTTCATCGACTCCTGTCGGACGACCGGGCTGCGCCCCGTCGACACCCATCGTCTGACGGGCCTGCGCACGATCTGCTCCACGGGCTCGCCCCTCCTCGAGGACGGGTTCCGGTACGTGTACGAGGCCGTTGCGT
Organism: uncultured Ilumatobacteraceae bacterium; assembly: GCA_964428115.1. Classification (GTDB taxonomy): domain Bacteria; phylum Actinomycetota; class Acidimicrobiia; order Acidimicrobiales; family Ilumatobacteraceae; genus CAYRXQ01. The sequence goes on along the minus strand of CAYRXQ010000080.1, from coordinate 10,035 downwards.
CCGACGTGCACCTGGCGTCGATCTCGGGCGGGACCGACCTGTGCGGCTGCTTCGTGGCCGGCGATCCGACCCGCCCGGTGTTCGCCGGCGAGATCCAGGGCCCGGTGCTGGGCATGGACGTCGACGTGTTCGACGATCACGGCCGTCGCTGCGAGCCGGGTGTCGCCGGCGAGCTGGTGTGCCGTCCGACCTTCCCCACCGTGCCGCTCGGCTTCTGGGGCGACCACGACGGCAGCCGCCTGCGGGCCGCGTACTTCGACCGCTTCGCCGGATGGTGGGCCCACGGCGACTTCGCCTCGTGGACCGAGCGTGGTGGCATGGTGATCCACGGCCGTAGCGACGCCACGCTCAACGCCGGCGGCGTCCGGATCGGCACCGCCGAGCTGTACCGGATCGTCGAGCGGTTCGACGAGGTCGCCGAGAGCCTGGCGGTCGGTCAGGTGGTCGGGGCCGACACCCGCATCGTGCTGTTCGTGCGGAACGTCGAGGGGTACCACCTCGACGCCGACCTCGAGGGCCGTATCCGCACCGCCCTGCGCACCGGGGCGTCGCCCCGCCACGTGCCCGCGCTCGTCGTGGAGGTACCCGACCTGCCCCGCACGCGCAGCGGCAAGCTCAGCGAGCTGGCCGTCGCCGACGTGGTCAACGGACGCCCGGTGCGCAACGTCGAGGCCCTCGCCAACCCCGAGTCCCTCCCCCTCTTCGCCAACCCGACCTGACACGCGCAGGCTGTCGCCCAGCGCGAGGAATCGGACACGGAAACGAGCTTCTCTGTCCGATCCGTCGCGCTCTGCGACGCCCTCCGCGTGTCAGGTCGGATCAGGTGAGCAGGAGGCGGCCGAGGCGGCGGGAGGCCACCGACAGCCCGACCACGGCGAGCGCGGCCAGCACCGCGATGTGGACCAGCGCCGTCCACTCGAACACCCCGAAGCTGGCCATCCGCACGAGCGCCACGCCGTGGTACAGCGGACTCAGCTGGACCACCCAGCCCCAGTCGCCATAGGCGCTCAGCGGATAGAAGGTGGCCGAGAAGAGGAACAGCGGCACCTGCACGGCGGGCACGTACTCGAAGTCGGCCCACGACCGCATGTAGCTGGTGACCGCCATGCCGACCGAGGCGAACGCGAATCCGATGAGCACGCAGGCCGGGACGGCGAGCACCACCCACGGCGAGGTGGCCATCCCCAGGGCGACCATCGTGACGAGGAAGGCCACCGAGTACAGGAGCCCGCGCAGCATCGCCCAGGAGATCTCCCCGAGCGCCACGTCACCGGTGGACATCGGCGTCGCCAGCACGGCGTCGTAGAGCTTGGCGTGCTTGATCTTGTAGAAGACGTTCATCGTCGAGTCGAAGATGGCGCCGTTCATCGCGGCGGCGGCCATCAGGGCGGGCGCCACGAACTCGGCATAGCCCACGGTGCGCCCGCGGTACTCGACGTCGCCGATCAGTGCGGCGAACCCGATGCGGATCGAGAGCAGGTAGAAGAGCGGCTCGAAGACTCCGCTCACGAGCACCATCCAGGTGCGTCGGTAGACCATGACGCTGCGCTCGACCATGCGCTGCGGACGACGAGCAGCGAGCAGCTCGACGGGCAGCACCCGCAACAGCCCTGACGGCACCCAGCGCGGCGAGCGCGGCGAGCGCGGCGACCCATCTACGACGGTGCCGACGGCGGGCGCGCTCATGACGTGAGCCGCCGGGTGAAGGTGATCCGACAGGCGAACGCGCCGACCGCGACGTACAGGAGCAGCACGGCCACGTGGACCACCGCAGCCGCGGCGTCGAGGGTGCCGAGCACCGAGCCGCGGGCCAGCTCCACCCCGTGCCACAGCGGAGTGATCCGGGCGAGCGCCGCCACCGCCGTCGGCAGCTGGTCGATCGGGTAGAAGACGCCGCCGAAGAGGAACATCGGGATGATCCCGAACCGCATGATCGCCGGGAACGAGACATCGCCCGTTCGGGTCGAGGTCCACGCCGTGATCGGCAGTGCGAAGGCCAGGCCGGTCAACACCCCGGCCGGGATCGCGCCGAGCAGGCCCCAGGTCCGCGTGTCGTCGAACAGGGTCAGCACCGCGACCACGCCGACCACGGTGAGCAGCGCCCGAGTGGCGTGCCACAGCCCGACACCGCCGGCCACCTGCGCAGGGGTGAGCGGCGTGCTCGCCGCAGCCCGGTAGGCGTTGTTCCACAGGAACCCGTCGAGCCGCGGCCACAGCGACTCCTGGGCGCTCACGTTCATGGCAGCCGCGGCCACGAGCCCCGGGGCGAGGAAGGCGAGGTAGCTCACGCCCCCGAGCATCTCGGCCGAGCCCGTCCCCTCGTCGACGAGCGACCCGACGCCGAGCCCCATCCCCGCGAGATACAGCAACGGCTGCAGGAACGACCCCAACAGCGCCGTGCGCCAGACGCGTCGGAACAGCAGCGCCTCTCGTTCCCAGACGCGCACGGCCCCGGCCGGCACCGACGTCGGCGCGAGCACGTTGGGGTGGTCAGGGTGGTCGGTGTCGTCGATCACCGCACGCTCCCCGGCCATCAGTCGACCAACGTCCGTCCGGTGAGGCGCAGGAACACGTCCTCGAGTGAGCTGCGCCGCACCAGCGAGGCCTCGGGCATCGCGTCGCGCGCATGGACCTCGTGCAGCGCGCCCTCGCCGTCGGCGGTGTAGACGAGGATCCGATCGGGCAGCACCTCCACCCGGTTGCCGATCCCGACGAGCGCTGCGGCCCGCTCCTCGTTGGTGCCGGGCGAGTAGCGCAGCTCGAGGACCTCGCGGGTGGAGTGCTCCTCGATCAACGACCGCGGCGAGCCCTCGGCCACGATGCGACCGTGGTCCATGACCACCAGGCGATCGCAGAGCTGCTCGGCCTCGTCCATGTAGTGGGTGGTGAGCACCAGGGTCACGCCGCGCTGCTTGAGTCGGTAGAGGCGGTCCCACAGCACGTGCCGGGCCTGCGGATCCAGACCCGTGGTCGGCTCGTCGAGCAGGAGCAGTTGCGGGTCGTTCATCAGCGACCGGGCGATGGTGACGCGCCGCTTCATCCCGCCCGAGAGCGGGTCGACCTGGCTGCGGGCGCGGTCGGTGAGCTGCACGAAGTCGAGCAGCTCGGCGGCGCGGCGCCGGCACTCGGCGCGGGGCAGGTCGAAGTAGCGGCCGTAGAGGACGAGGTTCTCCTCGACGGTGAGCTCGGCGTCGAGCTGGTCCTGCTGGGGGACCACGCCGATCCGGGCGCGGATCTCGCGTCCGTGGGTGGCGGGGTCGAGCCCGAAGATCCGCAGCTCGCCGTCGGTGACGGGCGAGACGCAGCCGATCATGCGCATCGTCGAGGACTTGCCGGCACCGTTGGGCCCGAGGAACCCGAACGACTCCCCTGGCATGACCTCGACGTCGATGCCGTCGACCGCCACGAAGTCGCCGAAGCGCTTCACCAACCCGCGGGCCGAGACGAGTGGTGTTGATGACACGATCATCGACGCTACCGGCAGGGTCGCGACGGGGGCCGACGGATAACGTCCGGCGCTCGTGAGCACCACGGCCCACCTCTCGCGATCGCTGGTGCTCCACCGGCGGGGCCTGCTCCTGGTGGCGCTGGCCGCCGTGCTGTGGTCGACCGGCGGGCTGATCGTGCGCTCCCTCGACACCGACGCGAGCTGGACGACGATCTTCTACCGGTCGCTGTTCGCCTCGATGTTCCTGGTCGTCTTCGTCCGGCGACGCGAGCGGACCGGGGCGGTCCGGGCCTTCACCTCGATGGGATGGCCCGGCGTGGTGGTGGGTGCCTGCTTCGGGCTCTCGTCGATCGCGCTCGTCGTGGCGCTCGGCATGACGAGCGTGGCCAACACCCTGGTCGTCATGTCGACCACGCCGCTGGTGGCCGCGTTGCTCGGCTGGGCGGTGCTGCGCGAGCGGGTCCGCCCGCGCACCTGGGTCGCCGCAGGGGCGACGGTGGTCGGTGTCCTGGTGATGGTGAGCGGCTCGACGGCCGGCGGTTCACGGGCCGGCGATGCGGTCGCCGCGCTGATGCCGCTGTCGCTGGCGGCGGCCACCGTGGTGATCCGTCGACACCAGCACGTGGTGATGGTGCCGGCGATGGCGCTCGGCACCGTGATGGCGATGCTCGTCGCGCTGCCCTTCGTCGAGAGCTTCTCGATCACCCGCCACGACCTGGTGCTGCTCGTCGTGTTCGGGGCCGGTCAGCTCGGGTTGGGCCTCGCGCTCTACGCCGTGGGCGCCCGGCACGCGCCACCGGCCGACGTGGCCCTGGTGTCGTTGCTCGAGCCGGTGCTCGGTCCGGTGTGGGTGTGGTTGGTGATCGGTGAGCGACCCACCGGGGCGACCCTCGTCGGCGGGCTGCTCGTGCTCTCCGCGATGGCCTGGCACACCGCGCTCGACCTGCGCCGGCGCACCGTCCCAGCCGTGGCATGAGGCGGCCGAACTGCGCCGCACCGTGGGGCGAGCAGTCGGCGCCGTAGCGTGCCGGGCCATGACCGTGCGTGCCCTGTCCCCCGCCGATCTGCCGCAGGTGCTCGAGATCAACCAGGCGGCGCTCCCCGCGGTGAGCCCGCTCGACCTGTCGTCGCTCGAGCGTCTCGTCGCGCAGTGCACGATGTCGCTCGGTGTCGACGATCCCGAGGATCCCGGCGTGTTGGTCGGCTTCTGCCTGGTGCTCGCGCCCGGAGCCGACTACGGCAGCGTCAACTACCGCTGGTTCTCGGAGCGCTACGACGAGTTCGTGTACCTCGACCGGGTGGCGGTCGACGAGCGGATGCGCGGCCGTGGGCTGGGGCGAGCGCTGTACGCCGAGGTGGAGCGACGGGCCGAGGCACCGTTGTTCACGCTCGAGGTCAACCTGCGACCGCGCAACGACGAGTCGCTCGCGTTCCACGCCGCGCTCGGGTTCGCCGAGGTCGGACAGCAGGAGACCGACTACGGCTACCTGGTGAGCATGCAGGCCAAGCCGCTGGGTTGAGCGCCGCCGTCGGCACTGCTCCACGTGCGGCCGACGACGTCCCGCACCGAGCGGGCACCTCAGCCGGTCAACGAGGCGTGGACCCCTTCGGCCAGCGCGACCAGCTGGTCGAGGTCGGGGGCACCGTCACGTTCGCCGGGCCAGACGCCGGTCACCACGAAGTGCTCGCCGGCCACCGACCACACCGTGTAACCGCAATCGACGACGACCACCCGGGTCGCCCACTCGGCCTCGACGTCGGTGGCCCCGCCGGGGGAACCGTCGTAGCAGTCGCTGTCACCGAACTCGACAACGTCGTCGTCGAAGCTGCGCTCCGCCGTCGCGGCCTCGGCGTACCGGAAGATGGTGATCCCGCCGAGGAACGACGAGTCGGCATCGCTGCCGAGGATCGTGCACTGCGCCCCCGACTCCGGTCCCGGCTTCGACACGTTGGGCGATCCCTCGATCACCACCGGTCGTCCGATCAGCGACTCGACCGCCGCGACATCCACGGCGGCGCACGGCTCGTCGACGGCGCCAGCCGCGGGGTCCGTGGGCTGGTCGGTGGTCGTGGCCGCCGGCGGATCCGTCCGGCTCGTGGCATCGACTGCGGTCGACGACTCGGCGTCGTCGTCACCGCCCCCGCACGAGGCGCCCAGGACCGCGACGACCGCGAGCGAACCCACCACCCAGACCCGCCGCGGGTGCGCCGTCACCATGAGCCGGATCGTAGATCGGTGCGGCCGCCCCTCGGTGTCGCTCCGCCGGGCCGCGTCCCTCGCCGATCAGCGGCGGTCGGGCAGGAACCGGAAGTGGTCGCGGGTGGACGCGACGTGCTCGGTGGTCAGGTCGGCGAGCAGGATCGACTCGGTGCCGGCCGCACCGGCGAGCACCTCGCCGAGCGGGTCGATGATCCGGCTGTCGCCCGAGTACGTGAGCCCGCCGCCCTCCCCCACCCGATTGACGCCGAGGACATATGCCTGGTTCTCGATCGCCCGGGCCCGCAGCAGGGTGGTCCAGTGGTGACGGCGCTTCTCGGGCCAGTTCGCGGGCACGAGGTACAGGTCGGTGTCGAGCGCGAGCTGCCAGAACTCGTCGGCGAAGCGCAGGTCGTAGCAGACGAACATGCTCACCCGGAACCCGGCCACCTCGACGGTGACGAGCTCGGCGCCGGCCCGCACGTGGTGGTGCTCCCCGGCGTGGGTGAAGGGGTGGATCTTGGCGTAGCGGTAGGTGGTGCCGTCTGGGCCGGCGAGCACGAACACGTTCGACGGCCGCTCACCCCCGGGCGGCTGGAGCTCGGGGCAGGAGCCGCCGACCCAGACGCCGTGCTCGCGGGCCTGCTCCACCAGGAACGCCGATGAGGGGCCACCGACGGGCTCGCCGAAGTTCGGCTGGTCGAACCCGAACCCGGTGGAGAAGGTCTCGGTGAGCATCACCAGGCCCGCGCCGGCCCCCGCCGCCGCAGCGATCTGGGGGGCGAGCCGTTCGAAGTTCGCGTCGCGGTCGTTCCACACGATGTCGTGCTGCACCGCCGCGACCCGCAGGGCCGTCACGACGACACCCCCGCGCCGGACCGCGGCGCTGCGAGTGTGGCCAACCGCTCCACGGCGGCGTCGAGCACCTCGAGCCGCTTGCAGCAGGCGAAGCGGACCAGGTGGCGGCCGTGCTCGGGTCGCGCGTAGAAGACCTCGTTCGGGATGGCAACGACTCCGCAGCGGGCCGGGAGCTCGCGACAGAACGCCACCCCGTCGCCGTCGGGGCGTAGCGGCCGGATGTCGACCGTGGTGAAGTAGGTGGCCTCGGGCGCGTAGGTGGTGAACCCGGCGGCGCGCAGGCCGGCCACGAGCCGATCGCGCTTGGCGGTGAGGTCGGCGGCGAGCTCGTCGTAGAACGAGTCGGGCAACCCCAGCCCCACCGCGATCGCCGGCTGGAAGGGCGACCCGTTGACGTAGGTCAGGAACTGCTTGGCGGTGCGGGCCGCGGCGACCATCGGGGCCGGGCCGCTGACCCAGCCGATCTTCCAGCCGGTCGTGTTGAACGTCTTGCCGCCGGAGGAGACGGTGAGGGTGCGCTCGGCCATCCCCGGCAGGGTCGCGATCGGCACGTGACGGGCGCCCGGGAACACGAGGTGCTCGTAGACCTCGTCGCTGACCACCAGCAGGTCGTGCTCCACGGCGAGGGCCGCCACCAGTGCGAGCTCGTCGGCGGTGAACACCTTGCCGGTCGGGTTGTGCGGGGTGTTGAGCAGCAGCACCTTCGTCCGTGGCGTGATCGCCGCTCGCAGTTCCTCGGGGTCGAAGCCGTAGCGCTCGCTGCCGTCACCGGTGGGATCCGGGCGCAGCAGCACCGGCCGGATGATGGCGCCGGCGAGCGCGATGTAGGCCTGGTAGCTGTCGTACATCGGCTCGAACACCACCACCTCGTCGCCGATCTCGAGCATGCCGAGCAGGGCACCGGCGAGCGCCTCGGTGGCACCCGCGGTCACCAGCACCTCACTGTGGGGGTCGACCTCGAGGCCGTAGAAGCGCCGCTGGTGCTCGGCGACGGCCCGCCGAAGCTCGGGGATCCCCGGCCCGGGCGGGTACTGGTTCTGCCCCGATCGGATCGCGGCGACCGCTGCGTCGAGCACCTCGGCCGGCCCGTCGGTGTCGGGGAACCCCTGGCCGAGGTTGATCGCACCGGTCGCCACGGCGAGCGCCGACATCTCGGCGAAGATCGTCGTCCCGAAGCCGGCGAGCTTGGACGTCAGGCAGTGATCGACCGCGGACACGACACGAGGGTACGCGCTCGTGGATGTCGCGGCCCATGCGCCGAGCTGGGAGAATGTCGCCGGTCCACCGACGTCCCGAGGAGCCCACCGTGAACCCCACCGAGTTGTACCTGTTCAGCGACAAGGAGCAGACGCTCCTCGTGGCCACCGAGCCGAAGCGGTTGGCCGAGATGGACGAGGACGGACTCGACGAGCTCCTCACCTTGGTACGTCGCGCACGCAACAAGTACTCCAAGCTCCACCGGCGCCAGTCGGGCGTCAGCATCGATGCTGCCGGCAAGCGCTACGCCGCCACGGCGTCGAACACGCGCACGCTCCGCAAGGCCGAGATCTTCGAGGGGGCACTGGCCCGCGTGTCGAAGAGCCTCGGCGCTGCTGCTGCCGCGTCCGCCAAGGAGCTCAAGGCGGAGCGGATCGCCGCGGCACGTGGCGAAGCCGCTCCGGCCTCCTCGACGGGCACCACCAAGCAGGCGGCCGCCAAGCGCCAGCCGTCGGCCAAGTCGACGGCCAAGGCATCCACGAAGACCCCGGCACCCAAGGTCACCGCCAAGCGGGCTGCATCGACCACGGCATCGACGAGCCGTCGTCAGGCCAAGCGCGACCGCTGAACCGCAGCACCGCAGCACCGCAGTGCTGCCGCGTCGCCGGCCACCGACACCGAGCCCGCTAGGCACCGCACCCACCCCGCCGGGGAGTCGTCCTGGACAGCGGCGATACCCTCCAGCGTGATGAGCGCGTCGCCCGCTGGGTGCGCGCCGTTCGACGAGGAGGTCGACATGGGTGACGTGATCGTGGTCGGTGTCGACGGCAGTGAGACCGCTGCGAAGGCAGCCCAGCGTGCCGCCGAGATGGCAGCTGCGCTCGGCGCGACCCTGCACGTGGTCACCGCCTTCGACAACGAGGAGACCGAGATCATCGAGGTCGGCAGCGACGTCTGGGTGCTCAGCAGCGTCGACGAGGCGAGCCAGACCCTCGACGGTGTCGCCGGTGGATTGCGCCTCACGGCGCCCCACATCACCACCTCGGCCGTGGAGGGCAAGCCCCACGACGTGCTGCTGGCCGAGGCGGCGCGCCTGGACGCCCGCATGATCGTGGTCGGGAACCGGCGGGTGCAGGGCCTCGGCCGCGTGCTCGGCAGCGTCGCCACGTCGGTGCTGCACCACGCACCCTGCGACGTCCTCGTCGTCAAGACCGTCTAGGAGCCTCCCCCCGCGAGCGGGCGTCCGGCACGACGCCCGCTCGGCGCCGAGCTCAGACGTTGCGCCGGTAGCGGCCGCCGACCTCGAAGAGGGTGTCGGTGATCTGCCCGAGCGAGCAGGTCCGCACCGCGTCCATGAGGACTGCGAACAGGTTGTCCCCGGCGAGGGCGGCATCCCGCAGCCGCTGCAGCGCGACCGGCGACTCGTCGGCGTGGTGGCGCTGGAAGGCGTGCAGCCGATCGATCTGATCGTGCTTCTCGTCGTCGTTGGAGCGGGCCAGCTCGAGGCTGGTGGGGACCTCGTCGCCATTCGGGTTCCGGAACGTGTTCACCCCGATGATCGGCAGAGTGCCGTCGTGCTTGCGCTGCTCGTAGAGCATCGACTCGTCCTGGATCCGCCCCCGCTGGTAGCCGGTCTCCATCGCGCCGAGCACCCCACCGCGCTCGCTGAGCCGGTCGAGCTCGGCGAGCACGGCGGCCTCCACCAGGTCGGTGAGCTCCTCGACGATGAAGCTGCCCTGGAGCGGGTTCTCGTTCATGGCCAGGCCCCACTCGCGGTTGATCACGAGCTGGATGGCGAGCGCCCGACGCACCGACTCGGCGGTCGGGGTGGTCACCGCCTCGTCGTAGGCGTTGGTGTGCAGGCTGTTGGCGTTGTCGTAGATCGCGCACAGCGCCTGCAGCGTGGTGCGGATGTCGTTGAACGACATCTCCTGGGCGTGCAGCGACCGCCCCGAGGTCTGGACGTGGTACTTGAGCTTCTGGGAGCGGTCGTTGGCCCCGTAGCGCTCGCGCATTGCGACGGCCCAGATGCGTCGGGCGACCCGGCCGAGCACGGTGTACTCGGGGTCCATCCCGTTGGAGAAGAAGAAGCTCAGGTTGGGCGCGAACGCGTCGACGTCCATCCCGCGGGCGAGGTACGCCTCGACGTAGGTGAAGCCGTTGGCGAGGGTGAACGCGAGTTGCGAGATCGGGTTCGCGCCCGCCTCGGCGATGTGGTAGCCCGAGATCGACACCGAGTAGAAGTTCCGCACGTCGTGCTCGACGAACCACTCGGCGATGTCGGCCATCACGCCGAGCGAGAACTCGGTGGAGAAGATGCAGGTGTTCTGGCCCT
>CAYRXQ010000079.1:7637-12443 GCA_964428115.1 uncultured Ilumatobacteraceae bacterium | reverse complement strand
ATCGACCGCAAGGCGCGGCAGATCGTCACCAAAGTCATCCTGCCGGGCGAGCGTTACCTGGTGCGCTGGGGCGGTACGCGCAAAGGTAGCGGCACGTTCTACACTCGGCCGCAGCTCGCCGTCCCGACACCGCGCACGGCCACGTCCGCGTGCACCACCACCCGGTCGGCGGGCACCAGGTCGGTCTCGTGCGGCGCGAGGTACAGGTCGGGCACGCTGTAGCGCACCGCGGAGCAGTGCAGCAGGTGCGAACCGAGCGCCTCGATGCGCACCCCCTCGCCGGTCGACGGGTCACCGACCTCGAGCCAGCGGCAGTCGGTGCGCCGACCGAAGTCCTGCGGGAGGAGGTAGGGGGGTTCGTCGAGGGGCCGTTCCCAGACCCCCACGAGCGCGCCGCGGTTGCGGTCGACCTCGTTCTCGAGCGGGCCGCGGCCGAACCAGCGCATGCGACCCCAGGTGCCCGGCAGTGAGTACGTGATGCCGACGCGCCCCAGGTCGTCGAGGCCCTCGGGCACCGTGACGTGGTGGGTGTGCAGCTCGGACCCGTCGTCGAGCAACTGCACCTCGTGGTGGTGGGTGATCCCGAGCCGAGCGGCGAGCGTCTCGACGTCGACCTGGCCGGTGGCCCACTCGTCGAGTCCGAGGTCCTGCCAGCGGACGAGAGCGGTGCCCCCGACCCGGATCCGTCGGGACAGCTCGGGCATGAGCTTGAAGCCGTCGTTGTCGACCGGCGCGCGGAACAGGGCCAGCTCGACCGGGGAGGCGAGCACCTCGGCGACGCTGCCGGTGGAGGCCACGTTCGAGGTCAGCGAGGTGCGCCGGGTGGCCGGGGTGCGCAGCACCACCTGGTCCCAGGCGACGAGATGACCCGCCGGCGCCCAGGGCGTGCCGCTGCGTTGGGCGAAGCGCACGGTGAACCACACGTCGCGGCCGTCGTGCACCTCGACGGGGAGCGGCACGACGACCGAGCCGAGCGGCGGCACGGCCGGCAGGTCCCAGACCCCGGTCGCGGTGATCTCACCGTCGACCAGGAGCTCCCAACTCGCCCGCAGGTCGTCGAGACCGGTGAACGCACGTCGGTTCTCGACCCGCACCTTGCCGCGGCCGGCGGGGAGGACGGCGACCGGGCGGTAGACCCAGGCCACCTCCTGCATCGCCGGGTGCGCGATGCGGTCGGATGAGACGAGTCCGTCGGCCACGAAGTTCCCGTCGTGGGGCTCGTCGCCGAACTGGCCGCCGTGCGCGAACCCGCGCCGCCCGTTCGGGAGCACGGTGCGCAGCCCGTGGTCCTTCCACTCCCAGATGAAGCCGCCCTGCAGGCGCGGGTTGGCGTGGATGACGTCCCAGTGGTCGGCGAGGATGCCGTTGGAGTTGCCCATCGCATGGGAGTACTCGCACATGATGAACGGACGGTCGCCCCGGTAGGCCTCGACCGCGGCGAGCGGCGGGTACATCGGGCAGACCACGTCGGTCACGTCGCGCCCACCGTCCTCCCATCCCTCGTGGAACACGGCGCCCTCGTAGTGCAGCGGCCGTGACGGGTCGGCGGCTCGGATCCACCCGGCGAGCGCGCGGTGGTTCAGCCCCGAGCCCGACTCGTTGCCGAGCGACCACAGGATGATGCTCGGGTGGTGCCGGTCGCGCTCGACCATCCGGGCGCCGCGCGACACCCACGCCGACCGGTAGCGCGGGTCGTCGCACAGACTCGTGTTGTAGGCGTGGCTCTCGATGTTGGCCTCGTCGACCACGTACATCCCGAGCTCGTCGCACAGGTCGAGCAGGTGCGGGTCGTTGGGATAGTGGGAGCAGCGCACGGCCGTGATGTTGTGGCGGCGCATCTCGAGCAGGTCGGCGCGCAGGTCGGCCACGGTGAGCGCCTTGCCGTGGTCGGGGTCGTGGTCGTGGCGGTTCACGCCGTGGATCCAGACGCGTCGGCCGTTCACCAGCAGGTCGCCGTCGCGGACCTCCACCGACCGGAAGCCGACCAGCAGCGCGTGTACCTCGGCCACCTCGCCGGCGGGGTCGAGCAGCTCGGCGACGACCCGATAGCGGTGGGGGGTCTCGGCGCTCCACGGCTTGACGCCCGGGAGCTCCACCGAGCAGCGCACCTCGTGGCCGGTGAACAGGTAGGGCTCGGCGAAGCGGTGGGGCACGACCTCGGTGGCGGCATGCCCGAGGCGACGTCCACCGAGCGTCTCGGCCCAGGTCCGCACGCTCCACCCCGCGCTGGGGGCGGGGGTTCCGGCCACGGTGGTGGTGATCGTGAGGGTGCCCGTGCCGTCCTCGGGCCGGTAGCCGGAGTCGGCGACGAGCGCCTGGATGTGGGTGGCGCCGCGGGCCTCGACGTACACCTCGCGGTGCAGCCCGCCCATCCACCACTGGTCCTGGTCCTCGACGTAGCTGTGGGCCGAGTACTTGATCACGACGATCGCGAGGTCGTTGCGACCGGTCACGACCAGGTCGGTGACGTCGTACTCGCTCGCCAGGCGGCTGTCGGTGCCGTAGCCGGCGAAGCGACCGTTGACGAACACGGCGTGCACCGACTCGGCCCCACCGAGGTGGAGCACGATGCGACGTCCGCTCCAGCGGCGGGGCACCTGGAAGCTGCGGCGGTGGACCCCGGTCGGGTTGCGCTCGGGCAGGGCCGGCGGCGGCCCGTCGAAGGGCATCTGCACGTTGGTGTAGTGGGGCAGGTCGCCCGTTCCCTGCATGGTCCAGTTGCCGGGCACGGCGACCGTCATCCAGCCCTCGGACCGTGACAGCGCCTCGCCCTCCTCGGAGCGGACCGCCGTCGGCGGGACCTGGTCGGGGTGCTCGTACAGCCGGAACCGCCAGTTGCCGTCGAGGGAGCGCCACCACGGTGAGGCCGCCCGCTCGCCGTGGCGTGCCGCGGCCAGGTCGGGCTGGGCGGTGGTCGGGGGGCGCATCGGCAACCGGCCGATGCTCAGGACCTCGGGGTCGGTCCAGGGGCGGAGTTCACCGATGACGGGCAGCATCGCGGTGGAGTCTCGCAGAGCGACGCCCGAGCGCGGCGCTCGCCGCGGGCCGGATCAGAGCGGGCTCGTGGGGATCTCGCCGTGGACCCAGACCGGGACCCGCATCGGCATGAGATCGTTCTCCCAGATCCAGTCCATGGCGGGCACGCTGACGCGCACGCAGCCGTGGGAGGCCGGGTAGTTGGGGATCGAGTTCGACCCGTGCACGGCGACGCCGCCGATGAAGTACTTGGGCCGGTAGATCTCGCCCAGGTCGCCTTCCCACCAGCCCTCGGCACGCTCGCGGTTCACGTTGTGCAGCCCGGTGGGCGTGACGGAGTCGCCCCGCTCGATGCGGGTGGGGTCGTTCTTGTTCGGCGTCTCGTAGGGGACCTCGGTGCCGGTGGAGGTGTTGAGGATCCACTCGGTCCGGCCGTCGATCACGAAGAACAGCACCTGGCGGGTCTTGTCGACCTCGACGAGCGTGCCGGCATCGGCGCGACCGCGGGGCTTCTCGGTGATGCTCGACATGAGGGCCGCGGTCTCGGCGCCGAGGACGCCATCGGCCGGGAGGCCGTAGAACTTCTGGAACGCCATCACGGCCTGGCGGGTCGTGAGCCCGTAGTCGCCGTCGGTGGACTGGACCCAGAAGCCGAGCTCGAGGAGGCGCCACTGTGCCCGGGAGGTCTGCTCGCCCGAGGAGGAGCCCACCGGCTGGATCGGATCGGCCGACAGGTCGGTCACGATGACCAGGTTGGGATCGACCGGCACCGCGGTGGTCGTGGTGGCCTCGACGGTGGTGGTCGTGGCCGGCGCCGTGGTGGTGGGCGCCGGGGTGGTGGTGGTCTCGGCGACCGTGGTCGTGGGCGCGACCGTGGTGGTCGGCGCCGCAGTGGTCGTGGTCTCGAGGGGTGCCGAGGTCACCGAGGTGACCGAACAGGCGGAGAGCGCCGCGATGGCGACACCGGCGAGAGCGACCGATGCGACGCGGGCGGGGGAGCTCGTGCGCATGTGGCCGAGGCTATCCCGGGTCCTGGGGGTCCGAGGGGTCATGCTCGCAGGTTCCGGGGGTCGGACCCGTCTGGGCTGCACCGGTCGGGCCGCCCCGGTGGATCTCCCCGTCAGGCCAGGCGTTCGTAGTCGGCCGGGAGCTCGAACCACAGCGTGAGCGCGTGCTTCACGCCGCTGCGGAGCGGGAGCGCCTCGTGCGGGTGGGTGACGAGTGACGGCCAGGCGAGCAGTGAGCCGACGGGCTGGTCGCGGTTGTCGTAGCCCTGACGGGGAAACGACAACTCGGCGCCCTCGTAGTCGTCGTCGAGTCGGATGGTCGCCGACACCTGGGCGATGTCGTGGTGGAGTCGCAGCGACTCCTGCTCGCCGGGGGCGTAGCGGATGACGAACGCGTCGCGCAGGCCGTGGTAGTCGATGAGCGGCCAGGCCGCTTGGAGCTGGGGCCAGATCCGCAGCCCCAGGTCCTCCTGCACCAGCTGGTAGAGCTGCGGGCTGATGGCGGCGAGCGACACCTCGTGCCCGGGGACCGGGTCGTCGGGGTGGGGTGCCAGGCCGACCAGCTCGGCGGCACGGATCACGGCCCGGCAGAACGACCGCGTCCAGCACGGCACCAGCACCAGGTCGGGTCCGACCTCGGTGATGCCCGTGGCCGGGTCGACCGCCCCGGCATAGGTCAGGATCCGCTCCAGGTCGTCCAGGTCGTCGGGGTCGTCCAGTTCGTCCAGGTCGTCGTCGCTCACGAGCGGGATCGTGTCAGATCGGCGAGCCGAGCTCGGCCTGGAGCACACCGAGCGACACGGCCTGCCGCGGGATCCGATCG
>CAYRXQ010000079.1:3958-7537 GCA_964428115.1 uncultured Ilumatobacteraceae bacterium | reverse complement strand
GCCGAGCTCGGCCTGGAGCACACCGAGCGACACGGCCTGCCGCGGGATCCGATCGGGGTCGAAGCGCTCGAGCAGCCCGGTGGCGCTGACCGGCTCACCGGGCTCGGCCAGCTCGAGCGAGACGGCCAGCGCCGTGCGCACCTGGTCGATGGTCGTCCCGTCGGCCGCCAGGTCGGCCAGGGTGATGGCACCGTCGCGCTTCGCGAGGCGCGAGCCACTCTCGCCGAGCACCAGCGGGACGTGCAGGTACTCCGGGGTCGGCACACCGAGCAGGTGCTGCAGGAACACCTGGCGCGGGGTGGATGCCAGCAGGTCGTCGCCGCGCACCACCTGGGTCACACCCTGCACCGCGTCGTCGACGACCACGGCGAGGTTGTAGGCCGGCACCCCGTCGCGTCGTCGCAGCACCACGTCGTCGACGAGCCCGGTGACGTCACCGGCCAGCCGGTCGTGGATCGTGAGCTCGAGGTCGTCGGCCCGCAGCCGCAGTGCCGGGGTCCGTCCGGACCGGATCCGCTCGGCCCGCTCCGACTCGGTGAGGGATCGGCAGGTGCCGGGGTAGGCCCCGTCGGGGAGGTGGACGTGGGGCGCGCTCGCGGCGGCGTCGATCTCGGCCCGGATCTGGCGCCGCGAGCAGAAGCAGGGGTAGACGAGGTCGCGAGCCGCGAGTTCGGCGATCGCCGCCTCGTAGCGATCGAAACGTTCGCTCTGGCGGACCACCTCGCCGTCGTGGTCGATGCCCAGGGCGGCGAGATCGGCGAGCTGGCGGAGCTCGTACTCGGGGGACGCGGTGACGCGGTCGAGATCCTCCATCCGGATCAGGAAACCGCGGCCGCTGGATCGGGCCGCGAGCCACGCGACGAGCGCCGTGCGCAGGTTGCCCAGATGCAGGTCACCCGTCGGTGAGGGGGCGAAACGGCCGGCCACACCCGACAGTGTGCACGCCGTACCATGCCCACATGGCCGAGGAGCAGACCGGAACTGCCGTGTTCTGCAACCAGTGCGGGGCGCCGTCGAGTGGTGACACCACGAACTGCGCGGCCTGTGGCCATCCGCTGCAGGTGCTCCCACCGCCGGTCGTCACGGTCGGGCCGGTGCTCTACGACTTCGCCGACGACGAGCCGGACGCCGGCGGCACGGGTGATGTCCCGACGGTCCCGGTCGGCGCGGTCGGGGCCGCGACGGCTGGCGGTGTCGTGGCCGGTGCGCCGATCGGCGCCACCACCCAGCTGCCCGTGCAGGCCTCCCCCTCCCCGTTCGCGGGTGGCTTCCGCCTGGCCGTGACCTCCTTCCTCGCCGTGATCACCGCGGTCGTGGCCGTGGTGGCCTCGTTCGCGCGGGTGCTGCGCATCGAGGTCGACGGCGTGGCGCCCACGGTGCCCGTCGGCGACCGCACCGTCGACGACCTGGCCTCGAATCTGTTCGGCGCCGTGCTGTTGGCCGTGGTGGCGTTGGTGGTCGGCGCGGTCGGGGCGGGGTTCCGCCGGCGCTGGGCGGCCGGCCTCGCCGGGGGCGCCGGCCTGGCCGTCGCCGGCTGGGGTGCGCTGGTCCTCGGGCTGGCCGAGCGACCGATCCAGGTCGCGACGTCGATCGCGTCGCGTCCGACCCCCGAGCCGTTCTCGGTCTTCATCACCCGCGATCTCGGGTGGTTCCTGGCAGCCGCAGTCACGACGCTCGGCGTGCTCACGTTCCTGGTCTCGCTGGCCAGCATCCGGTCCGACGGTCACCGCGGGCTCAACCCGTGGATCGCTGCGGTCGGGGCCGTCACGGCGGTGATCGCCGCCGCGGGCCCGTTGATCCCCGAGGGCGCCGCCGCGATCGAGGCCAACTGGACGATCTCGGACGAGGCGCCCGTCGCCCCGGCGCTGTTCCTGGTCGGGCGGCTGGTGCAGCTGGGCGCGCTCGCGCTGGCCGGGGTGCTCGGGTTCCTCGTGACGCGCCGCTACGGCTTGGGGCTCGCGATCGGCGGCGGCTCGGTGGTGCTGTGGCTGGCCGTGTCGACCCTGTTGGGGATCGGCAGCTCGCCGATCGGCCCGGCGGTGACCAACCCGGGCAGCCCCACCGACGACCTGCACGCCGTCACGATCGTCGCCCTCACGGCCCTGGTCGGGTTGGCGGTGGTGGCCGTGATCGCCGCGGTCGAGCAGGGCGCCCGCGAACCCTGAGCGACGGGCGCGTGCCCGCTGGTGCTGCGGGTCAGCTCGCCGGCGGTGGGACGGCGCGGTCGCTGACCCAGTTGCCGTGGAACCCGAACGGCACCCGCTGAGGCAGGTGCACCCGGGCGATCGGCCCGGCGGCCACGTCGCGGGCGTCGATCACCACGAACTCGGCGGTGCCCGCGGCGAGGTCGTGGACGAAGGTGACCAACCAGCCGTCGTCCTCCGCCTCGACCGGATCGCTGCCGGGGCGACCGACGAACACGGGCTCGCCGGCCGCACGGCCCGGGCCGTGGTCGAGCTCGACGCGTCGGCCGGTGCGCAGATCGTGCTTGAGGGTGGTCCACCCGCTGACGAGATCGGCGACCGGTGAGGCGCAGTAGGCGTAGCGATACGGGGCGCCGGTCAGCGCGCCGCGGTGGCGCGGGAACTCGTTGGGTGCGGCATCGATCACGGTGATCGAGGCGGTGCGCCGGGTCGGGTCGAGCTCCCACCGCTCCAGACGGCCCAGCCCGTCGCCGAACGGGCCGCGCAGGTCGCTGTCGAACATCCGGTCGTAGATGCACAGGTCGATGACCACGCCACCGGTCGGCGTGTCGTACGCGTTGGCCGGGTGGAACACGTAGCCGAGGGGCACGTCGATCCACACGATCTCGTCGGGCGTGCCGTCGCGCGGGAGCAGACCGACGCGGTTGCCGTGGTCGGGGTTCCACCGGAACGGGAAGCGGCCGGCCATCGCGAGGTCGAGGTCGACGGTGCAGGGCTGGTCGTAGACCACGGCGTACCGCTCGGTGAGCGACATGTCGTGGAGCATCGTCATGCCCGGCAGGGGGATGTCGAGGCTGTGGCGGACCCGGCCGTCGGCGCCGACCACCACATACTGCACGTGGTCGAACCACTGGGCCGGGGCGTAGACCATCGCGTGGAGCTCGCCGGTGGCGGGGTCGAGCTTGGGGTGTGCGGTGAACGCTCCGGGCAGGGTGCCGAAGAAGTCGTTGCGGCCGACGGTCTCGAGCTCGTAGGTGAGCTCGACCGGCACGCCGCCGGCCTCGACCATCGCCCACGTGGTGCCGGCGAACCCGCCGACGTTGGTGTTGGGGCCGATCGGCGAGTCGTTCCAGTCCGGCCCGGGGATGTCGGGCTCACCGCGCAGCGCCGACAGGTGCGTCGAGCCGACGTACCGGTTGCGGTACCACTCGGCCCGCCCGCCGCGCAGCCGGATCCCGTGGACCATCCCATCGCCGGCGAACCAGTGGTGCGTCGCCGGATCTACCGGACCCGCCGGGTTGGGGCCGTTGCGCAGGTAGCGCCCCTCGAGCTCCTCGGGGAGCTCCCCCTCGACGCGCAGGTCGAACG
Source organism: uncultured Ilumatobacteraceae bacterium (assembly GCA_964428115.1). GTDB lineage: Bacteria > Actinomycetota > Acidimicrobiia > Acidimicrobiales > Ilumatobacteraceae > CAYRXQ01. The sequence continues at coordinate 4,025 of CAYRXQ010000079.1, read as the reverse complement.
CGGTGACCTCCTCGGCGACCGGGGCGTAGTTGCCGGTCAGGTACAGGTTGGTCGAGATCGACGCATC
>CAYRXQ010000079.1:0-3858 GCA_964428115.1 uncultured Ilumatobacteraceae bacterium | reverse complement strand
CGAGCAGCACGACCGACGCGACGGCGAGCAGCGGCTGGATCGGCTCGAACCACTGCCGGGCGCCGGTCGTGCCGAGCGCGAGCAGGACGACCTTGTTGCACACCGGGCAGCCGACGGCGAAGAACGAGACGAGACCGCCGACGCTGCCGAGGCGCCCGGGCCGGTCGAGCTCCTCAAGGCCGCTGTCGCCGGCATCGATGCTGGTGTCGGAGCCGCTGGCGATCCCCGGCGAGTCCTCCGGTCGGCGGACGTAGGTGGCGGCGAGCAGGCCGCCGAGCACGGCGGTGATCGCGAGCACCGGGTACGACCACCAGGTGACCGGCACCGGGCGGCCGAAGACCGGGTTGGGGATGACGTCGGTCGGCAGGCCGATGGCGAGCGCGATCAGCACCCCGGCCACCACGGCGGTGCGCCAGCGCCGGGTCGGCCAGGAGCGCAGGGCCTGGAGGGGACCCTCCTGGGTGACCTGCAGATCGTCGACGAGCACCCCGCCACGGTACCGGCCCACCGTCAGCGCCGTCCGTCGCCGTGAGATCAGAGGGTGGTGACCGCGAGGTCGAGTCCGAGTTCGCGACCCGGGGGCCACCCACGATCGGTGGTGAGCAGACGGTCGGCGGAACGCCGGGTGGCGGTGGCGATGACGAGCGCGTCGGGCAGTCGAAGCGCTCGGTGTCGAGCGCGCAACGATGCTGCGAGGATGGCGGTCTCGGCATCGAGATCGACGATCTCGATGGGGAGCCGGTCGAACAGCTCCTTGACGACGCGCACGGCCTGCTCACCGGAACGAGCCGGCCCGACGAGACACTCGGCGAACGCCGACGCAGCCATCGCCAGCCGGTCCCCGGCCAGTCGCCCTGCGGCCAGCGCCGACGTCGCCGCCACGTGGTGGGCGTCGTCGGCGTCGAGCAACCCGATCACGACGCCGGCGTCGAGGTGGATCAGCGCCATTCGTCACGGAGTGCGTCGAGCTCGCCGTCGGCGTAGACACCCGTGAGGGCACCAGCAAAGTCGGCCAGCACGTCGTGCTCGAGTTCCAGGACGATGCGTCCGGGGCCGGTGGCACGAGCGACGAGCCGGTCACCGCTGTCGAGTCCGGCTGCCCGGAGCTCGGCCGCAGGGATGGTGATCTGATGCTTGGAGCTGATCGTCGTCGTCCCGCGCCGGCGTTCCTTTACATTTCGCATCGAGGTAAAGGTATCGAGGAGTCGGTCGCCTCACAAGGGCGATCGAACTCACGTGGCCGGGCCCGATCAGACGACAAGGGGGTCGGGGAGGCCTGCCGCGGTGACGAGCTCGGCGAGGGCCTCGAGATCGGCGCGGTCGGGCTCGCCGAGGGGAATCGGCGACGGCCGCACGCCGTGGCACCGGAACCCGGTGAGCTGCACCCTCACCCCGGGCGCGTGCTCGGCGAGCCAGGCCGCGGCGGCGGCGACGGTGTCGGGGTCGTCGTTGACGCCGCCGACGATCAGCATGCGGATCTCGGCGAGCCGGTCGTGCGCGGCGAGGTGGCGGATCGAGTCGAGCACCGGCTGGAGCGGGCGGCCCGTCATCCGCTGGTGGACCTCGGGGTCGAAGGCCTTGAGATCCACCAGGAACCCGTCGGTCACCGGCACGAGGCGATCCCACACCTCGGTGGTGGCCCCACCGTTGGTGTCGACCATCCGCGACAGGAACCGCAGCTCGGGGTCGGCGGCGAGCGCGGCGAAGAACGCCTCGACGAACTCGGGCTGCTGGGTGGCCTCACCCCCCGACATGGTCACCCCCGTCACGAAGGGTCGGGCGTGGCGCACCTGTTCGACCAGGTGGGCCACGGGGGTCCACCGGGCCTTCGGCGTGCTGTCGATGGGGCAGGCCGCGATGCACGCGTCCCCTCCCTCGCAGGTGCGGTCGTCCCACCGGATCACACCCTCGACGAGGGAGAGCGATCCGGTCGGGCACACCACCAGGCAGTCGCCGCACGAGGTGCAGGCGTTGATGGTGTAGGGGTTGTGGCAGGCGACGCAGTTGAAGTCGCAGCCCTGGAGGAAGACGACGAACCGGTTGCCCGGTCCGTCGACCCACGAGGTGGGCAGGACGTCAGCGATCAGACCCTGCGGCGCGCTCACGGCTCCCGATCCTCTGGGCCCCGATGCTCTTGGCCGCGCGCTGGTCGACATGGCACTCGGCGACCGCGGTGGCCCCGAGGAAGGTGCTGGCGTGGCGGGCGCCGTGCTCGATCGCCGCCAGGTCCGACTTGCGGACGAGGTAGCCGGTGATCCGGATGAACCCGTTGGAGTCGAGGTTGAAGGTGAACTCGCGCATGCCCTCGGCGAACGCGCCGCGGATCACGTCGACGATGGCCTGCGGGTTGCGCCGCGCCGTGTCGTCGAAGTGGAGGATGTCGCTGATGCCGGCCGCGAAATGGTGGTGCAGCGGAGCGACGGTGCGGATGTGCTCGTAGAGCGCCGGCTCGGTGCCCACCGGGATCCGGCAGCCGGCCGTCACGCCGACGTCGCGGTCGATGCCCGACTGGGCGTGCAGCCAGCAGCGGCCGGCGTTGCCCTCGCAGTGTGGCATCGGGCGGGCGGCGACGAGCTCGGCGGTGCGGGCGACAATGCGCTGGGCGATCTCGCCGACGAGCGGGTCGTGGCCGTAGTGGCCTTCGATGCCGTCGCGCTCGGCGAGCAGCTCGACCGCCTCGGCCAGCCCGAAGATGCCGAACATGGCCGAGAACCGCTCGGGGTCGAGGAGGCCCTCAGCGACCAGCCAGCTGTGCTCGTAGAAGCTGGCCTGCTCCACCAGGTGACGGATGCGGGCCTCGGCGAGCTCGGCGGTGAGCTCCACGAACCTCGGCAGGGTGTCGGCGAGGAAGTCGTCGGTGCCGCCGTCGTGGTGCAGGACGGCCTCGCGCAGGTCGAGGCGCACGAGCGTGTGCGAGCCACCACCGATGGGCAGCGAGTTGTAGCAGCTCACCGCCGCGTACCGCTCGCCGAGGTCGGCGACGAGCGCCGGGTGGTCGACGAAGTGCGGCTTGCCGGTCTCGAACACCGTGGTGACCGCATCGACGAGCAGGTCGTCGGGGGTGCGGACCGGGTCGACGCGCAGCGTCAGGTTGGGCACCACCTGGAGCAGCTCGCGGTCGAGGCGCAGCAGCATCCGCCCGACGCGGGTGTCGTCGGGGCCGAGGTTGGCGTGGACGAAGGCGTCGGGGAGCACCCGATCGATCGCGATCCAGAAGCGTCGCAGCGACCGGTGGAGGGTCTCGTCGTCGAGCCCCGCCGCGAAGGGTTCGAGCAGTCGGTCGAGGTCACCGAGGTAGACGGGGAAGCCGGTGATCGACGGGACGTGGGTGTAGAGGGTGAGCAGGAACCAGAGGGCGTCGTCGAGGTCCTGGGGCGGTTCGAGCTCGAGGTATGCCGAGCCCTGGCGCAGCGCTCGCTCGTAGTCGGGCAGCAGGTAGCGGGGCCGGTGGGGCGCGTGGCCCTCGAACATGTCGCAGACGATCCGCTTCTCGAGTGCGGCTGCGCAGTCCGGAGAGAGCTCGGGATACTCGAGCGCGTCCTCGGCGAGCAGGGCGAGGCGGTGCATGCGCTGGTGGTACGTGAGCGTGGGGTCGTCGACGGTGCCCCGCACCTGGCTGCGCAACTCGGTGATGTCCATGGGGACGCGTCCTTCCGATCCGTCGACTCCGACCCCACCACCGTACGACCGCCGTCCCGCCCCCCACCAGGGCCGAAAGCCTCCGGTGTCAGACACGCTGCAGCTGGTGGCGCTGCAGCTGGTGAGCTGCAGCGCGTCCGACCTGCAGCGTGTCTGACACCACTAGCAGGGTGGTGAAATTAGGCTGAGGGTGCTCGCGTTCGGGGCCAGGATCGAAAA
>CAYRXQ010000078.1:0-12452 GCA_964428115.1 uncultured Ilumatobacteraceae bacterium | reverse complement strand
CTGCGACGGCTGGATGCCGATCCACGGGCGCGGCAACCCGCTGGAGAAGCTGCCCTTGCTGCGGCAGATGGCGGAGGAGGTGGGCCGCGATCCCGACTCGATCGAGATCGGCATCTACGGTTGCCCGGTGCACGAGACCGAGGTCGCCGCCTACCGGGAGGCGGGGGTCGACAGGGTGGTGTTCTGGCTGCCCGCTGGCGATCCCGACGCGGTCCTGTCGGCCGTCGAGCACGGAGCACGCTTCATCGCGTGACCACCCGAGCCGAGCGCGTTCGCTCGCTCGCCACGAATGTGCTCGCTGTTGCCACGGTCTCACACTTGGCTCCGCAGAAACACGCAGAGATCGAACCATTGAAGCGTGGATCCGTGTGGGTCTGCGTAGGCCAGTGGTGTGCCGCCGATCGTCAGGGTGAACCATCCCGTGGTGGGATCAGGCGATGGCGGCCGGTGGTCCTGGTCTGGCATCTCTCTGGACCCCGCTGTGGAATGTGGTTCACACGCGTTCGAGCGGCCGAGCGGGACCGGGCGGGGGCTGTACTTCGATTCGATCCCCGACGAGGACGACTCCTCCGAGCACGACGACTCCCATGATCCCCGCCCTGCGCACCAACGCACCCGTTCCGTCTCGGTAGCTGACTTGTTGCAGCAGTCCCGGCTGGAAGGATTCGATCTGGGCGCACGGGTTGCGCAGACCAGTCACAGCAATGAGGGCCGTCTCGCCGAGTCGGATCACTGATCCGACCGGCAGGTCGTGCAGTTCAACACCCTCCGTCGTGACGTTCTCGCCCAAATCGCCCGGAGATACTTGGTGGCCGGCGGCCGCGAGTGCCTCGAACAGCTCGCCGGCGATGAGGTGAACCTGTCGCAGATTGGGTTGCGTGGGGTCGGCAGCAACACGCGAGCGGTGCTGTACGAGGGGTCCGGCATGAGCGTCCCCGGCTACACCGACTCCTGCGATCAACTCGAGCTCGCCGACGTTCTGCTTCGAGAAGCTGTGCCACTCGCTCACATGAAGTGCCACAACCGATGCCACTGCCCAATCATGGCCTCCGAGCGCGCCGGTCGGCTTCGCAACTTCGTACCAGACTGCCCCTCAACGCCGGGGTGCAGTCGCCCCGCCAGCGGGGCAGACGCAATGACGCGTACTAGCGCTGTTCGAGGTCGTGTGCCCACACGACCCAGCCGCTCAACTGACCGCCCCCGTCGAGGAGCGCGGTGAGTGAGAGTTGCGCGGGGGTGCCGTCGGGCAGGAGGCAGCCCATGCCATCGAGCGATCCGCCGAGCTCCACCCTGTCGACGCGGATCGAACCGTCACGATCGCGGACGTCGCGCAGCGGGTCGTGCCGCCAGTCGAGCCGGAGCCCGAAGCGGAAGATCGCGCCGGGGTTGGCGCCGGTCACGCGGCCCAGCGGGTCGAGGACCAGCACCGACTGCGGTCCCTCACATCCCTGATCGTCGGCAGGCACGGGCCCCAGGTGCTCCGGGTCCGGTACCCAGGGATCCCGCTCGACGGTGCGTCCGTAGCTGTCCACGATCCATCCATCGGCACGCGGATGACAGTGCCTGATGGTTCGGATGCACCATTCACCCTGGAGTCCCCCGTCACCACCCGCACCCCGGCGCCGACGGTCCGACGAAGGTGCGTGGAACGTTCGACCAACGTCAAGTCCTGACCCGACCTTGAGGATCGATCGTTGCGATGAGCAACATGTCGGGGACGCTCGGCGTCGCGATGGCCCGGATCTCACCCGGGCGCGGCGCCGCGCGCGGCGTCAGGAGAGCGCGTCGAGGCGCTCGGCCTCGATCAGTCCCGCCGGGCGGGGACGACCGAACAGGTACCCCTGGCCCCGTGGGCAGCCGAGCTCGCGCAGGCGGCTCAGCTGGAGTGGGGTCTCGATGCCCTCGGCCACCACCGTCATGCCGAGGGCGCGGCCGAGCCCGACGACGACCTCGACGATCGTGGTGTCACCGGCATCGAGGCCGAGGCCGGCCACGAAGGTCCGATCGACCTTGATGGCCTCGACCGGGAACCGTTGGAGATAGGTCAACGAGGAGTAGCCGGTCCCGAAGTCGTCGACCGACAGGTGCACCCCCAACCCGCGCAGCGCACGCAACGAGGCCGTGGCCGACTGGACGTCCGCGAGCAGCGCGGTCTCGGTGATCTCGAGCCAGAGCGAGTCGGCGTCGATGCCCGTCTCGGCGAGCAGCTCGCCAACCAGGCGGTGGAACGCGGGATCGACCAACTGGCGGGTGCCGACGTTGACCGACAGCGTGGCGTTCTCGAGCTCGAGGCCCGACACCCGCCAGCGCGCGAGCTGGGCGAGCGAGTCGCGCAGCATCGTCGCGCCGAGCTCCACGATCGACCCGGTCTCCTCGGCGAGCGGCAGGAACTCGCCCGGGAGCAGCAACCCACGCTCGGGGTGCAGCCAGCGCGCCAGCACCTCGTACCCGGTGATGCGGCCGGTCGCCAGCTCCACGATCGGTTGGAAGTACGGCACGACCTCGCCGCGCTGGAGCCCCCGGCGCAGCTCGCTGGCCGTGCGCAGTGCGAGGGCGACGGTCTCGTGGCCACCGGCCTCGGAGGCCTCGACGGTGTTGCGGCCACGGGACTTGGCTCGATACATGGCAGCGTCCGCGTCGCGCACCAGGTCGTCGGGGCGACACCCGGGCTCGACGTTGGTCGCGTAGCCGATGCTGGCGGTCACGAACAGGTCGTGGTCCGCGATGCGCACGGGGCGGCGGATCGCCTCCTGGACCCGTTCGGCGACCACACCCGGGTCGAGGGGTCGCACCACGTCGCCGTGCAGCACGACCACGAACTCGTCGCCGCTGAAGCGGACGAGCACATCGTGCTCGCGGATCACACGAGCGAGCCGGTCGGCCATGACCCGCAGCAGATCGTCGCCGGCGCCGTGGCCCAGGCTGTCGTTCACCACCTTGAAGTGGTCGAGGTCGACCAGCAGCACCCCGACGCTCCCCGGTGGTGCGTCCTCGAGCCGGACGCGCAGCAGGTCCAACAGGTGCGCACGGTTCGGGAGCCCGGTCAGATCGTCGTGCTGGGTCGCGAACTCGAGCCGGTCGACGGCATGGCGCTCGATGGTGATGTCCTCGACGTGGATGATCGCGAGCACCGCGCCGTCGTCGTCCTCGGTCAGCGACACCTGGGTCCGACCCCACACGTGATCGCCGTCGCAGTGCACGTAACGGACGTCCATCCGGTACGACTCGACGATGCCGAGCTCGAGGCGGGCGCGGTGGGGGACCGAGGCGGTGGCGTCGTCGGGATGCGTCAGCTCGCGCAGGTTGTGGCCGACCACCTCGTCGACGGTCCGACCGAGCATCTCTGCGAAGGCACGGTTGGCCTCGACGATCCGCCCGTCGTCGACCCGTGCGAGCACCATCCCCGTGGGCGCCGAGTGGAACGCGTGGTGGAAGCGCACCGAGGCCGAGACGGACCCGTCGACGACCGCCTCGTCCACCGGATCGACACGCGAGCCGGAGGCTGCGGCCGGACGGGTGGGTGCGGGCACGATCGCGGGCGACGACGACATGGCGCCCTGGTCACCGGCGGCCTCGTCCGGACCGGTCGGGGCCCGACGACGACCGACGATGCGCATCACGAGGCGTCCGTCACCGCGAAGAGGGACCACCCGTGCACACGGCGGGCGACGTTAGCCCTCGCGTCCGGCGCGATCGCGGAACCACGCGTCGAGGCGACGGCGAGCCTCGTCCTCGCCGAGGGGTCCCTCGTCGAGGCGCAGCTCGAGCAGGAAGGCCATGGCCTGACCCACGATCGGGCCCGGTGCAACGCCGAGGTGCTCCATGACCTGACGGCCGTCGAGATCGGGCCGGATGGAGGCCAGCTCCTCGGCCGCGGTGAGCTCGACGATCCGCTCCTCGAGCTCGTCCATCCGGCGCGAGAGCGTGCGCGCCTTGCGCTCGTTGCGGGTCGTGCAGTCGCAGCGGGTGAGCACATTCAGCTCGGTGAGCAGCTCCCCCGCGTCGCGCACGTACCGACGCACGGCGGCATCGGTCCAACCGAGCCGATAGGTGTGGAAGCGAAGGTGCAGCGCGACGAGCTCGGTGACCGCCGCGATGTCGTCGTTGGAGTAGCGCAGCGCCGTCATGCGCGCCTTGGTGATCCGCGCCCCCACGGCGTCGTGGTGGTGGAAGGTCGTCCCCTTGCCGGCCTGGAACCCGCGGGTGCGTGGCTTGCCGACGTCGTGGAACAGCGCGGCCAGACGGGTGATCCGGAAGTCGAACGGGGGATGGCCATCACGCTGCTCGGCTGGGGGCCGCACGTTCTCGACCACCGCGAAGGTGTGGGTGAGCACGTCCTTGTGGCGGTGGATCGGATCGTGCTCGAGCCGCATCGCCGGGAGCTCGGGGAGGAAGTGCTCGGCCAGGCCGGTGTCGACGAGGAACCACAGCCCGGCGCTCGGATGGTCGACGGTCATGAGCTTGTCGAACTCGTCACGGATCCGCTCGGCCGAGACGATCTCGAGGCGCGACGCCATGGCTCGCACGGCGGCGGTCACGTCCTCGGTGGGCTCGAGCGCGTCACGTGCGATGAACCGAGCGGCGCGCAGCATGCGCAGCGGATCGTCGCTGAAGCTGACCTCGGCCCCCAGTGGAGTGCGCAGGGTGCGAGCGACCAGGTCGGCGGCGCCGCCGAACGGGTCGACGAGGACCGGGGCGGCGTCACCGGTGAGCTCGAGCGCCATCGCGTTGACCGTGAAGTCGCGTCGCGACAGATCGGCTTCGATCTCGTCGGCGAAGGTGACCTGGGGCTTGCGGGAGTCGTCGGTGTAGGCCTCGGCGCGAAAGGTGGTGATCTCGTAGGTCCGATCGGGCACGGTCGATGCGTCGGCCGACCGACGCATCGCCCCGATCGTGCCGAACCGCTCACCCTGGGTCCACACGGCGTCGGCCCAGCCCTGCAGGAGGGCCTTGATCTCGGGGGGGCGGGCGTCGGTGGTCAGGTCGAGGTCGTGATCGCGACGGCCGGCGCCCAGCAGCAGGTCGCGCACCGTGCCACCGACGAGGTAGATGCGGTGTCCCGCCGCGCGGAAGCGCTCCGCGAGCGGGGCGAGCTCGTCGAGCACCGGGGTGAAGCGGTCGGGCACCATGCGATCGGCCAGGCTACGGGAGACCCCGTCGGGCTGCGCTCGTCGACCCCGACTACCGTCGTCGGCGGTGACCTCACCCGACCTCCGCTCCCCCGCGCGCGGCGCACGTACGGCACGCACCGTGCGACCGACCGACCGGGGACCGCGGGTCGAGGTCCGTGCCTGGCCCGGCGATCGGCGCACGGCCCATCTCGTGGTCCTCGATCACCACCGCGCGCCCGACTGCGACGAGCTCGCCGCGGCGCTCGAGCGCGCCCGCGGCCGCGGCTACCGTCGGGCTCGCACGAGTGCGCTGTTCCCGACCGTGACACCGGTGTTCCTGGCGGCCGGGTTCACCCCGATCGACACGCTCGCCCTGCTGCGCTGCGACCTGCTCGACCGCGATGCGACGGCTCCGCCTGCGACCGCCGTGGCCGAGCCGGCCGCCGACGACCCCGCCGTCGCGGCACACCGCCGGCGACGGGGCGATCCACAACGCCCGGGCGCCGCCGTCGGCATCGAGCCAGCCGCACCACCACCGACGGTGCGGCTGCGGCCGCTGCGCCGGCACCACCACCGCATCGCCGCCGAGATCGACCTGTTGGCCTTCGGTGAGCCCTGGGCCAACGACGCCACCAGCCTCGGCGAGATCCGCCATGCCACACCGATCCACCACGCCGTGCGCAGCGTCGACCGGGCACGCACCACCGGCTTCGCGATCACGGGGTTGGCCGGTGACACGGGCTACCTGCAGCGACTGGCGGTCCACCCCGGCCGCCACCGCCAGGGCATCGGGACCGCGCTCGTGGCCGATGCGGTGGCATGGATCCGCCACTGTGGCGCCGGCACGGTGATGGTCAACACCGGCATCGACAACCACGCCGCGCTGGCCCTGTACCGACGGTTCGGGTTCCACGAGCTCGCCCAGCGCCTGACGATCGCCGAGATCAGCCTGCAGCCCGACCACGACGAGACCGTGCGGTGACCGGGCGACCCGGGGTGCCCCGACGAGGTTCCGGCTCCCTGCCACGCGTCGGGCTGGCCGCTGTCGTCCTCGTCGGCAACGTGCTCGCGGCGAGTGGCGTCGGCGTCACCGTGGGCACCGTCACCGCGGGCACCTCGGGGACCGTCACCGCCGTCACCGCTGGCACCGCGGGGACCGTCACGCCGGTGGCCCAGGTCGACCCGGGATCGGTCGACCTCGTCCTCGTCGACCAGACCTTCACGGTCCCCGCCGACGGCGACCTGCGGCTCGACTTCCTCCTGCGGGCCACGCTCGACGATCTGCTCGGCCCCGTCCCGGAGCCCGAGCCCGAGCCCGATCCCGAACCCGAACCAGAACCAGAACCGGAGCCGACGACGCCCCCGGCCGACGCGGTCACCGGGGACGACGGGAGCGCCGCCGGGGCCGCGGACCCCAGCGCGGATCCCGCGGCGAGTGATCCGACCACGGCGACGCCGCCCGAGCAGGAACCAGAACCGGAGCCGGAACCCGAACCCGTCCCCACCGTCGACGTGTACGTGGTCGCCCACGAGCCGATCGAGCTGCGCGACCTGGTGCTGCCGACGCTCGCCGGACGGCTCACGCCCGCGGTGGACAGTGCACGCTTCGACCTCGCCGACCTGATCGACCGCGACACGCCGGCCAGCGCGTCGGCGGGGATCCCGCTGCGCCTCGACGTCACCACCTCGTCCACCCTCGTCGAGCTCGAGCGGGTGCTCGAGCTCCCGGTCCCCGGTCTGTACCCGATCAGCATCCAGCTCCGTCAGGACGGCCGCCTGCTCGAGCGCTACGTCACGATGGCCGAACGCACCCCGGCGATCACTCCCCCCGCCCGACCCGTCGGCACGTTCGATCTGTCGATCCTGGCCACCGTCGCCGACCCCGGCCCCGAACCCGATCAGCTCGAGCTGGTGGACGCCCGCTCTCGGCTGCTCGAGTTGGCCCAACTCGGCGAGGACGTCCAGGCACCCATCACCGTCGGCATCCCCCCGGTGATCGCCACCGCGATCCGCGACGACGACGCGCTGGTCGACCGGCTGCGTTCGGCCCTCGCCGGTGACGAGTCGATCGCCCTGCCCGCCCTCGAGCTCGATCCGTCCTCGGCGATGGCGGCCGGCCTGGTCGACACCTTCACCCGGCTGCTACGCGAGGGCGAGGACGTGCTGCGCGAGGTACTGCCCGGCACCCCGGCACGCCGCACGACCTGGGTCGTCGACCGCGATCTGAGCACCCAGGGGGCCACCATGCTGCGCGACCTGGGCGTACAGCTGCTCGTGGTGCCCGAAGACCGCTACGTCGAGCTCGAGGGCAGCCTGCCCGGGCTCACCGACACCTCGATGGTCCTCGACGGCGACCTGGGCAGCGGGGCGCCGCTCGCCGTCAGCGTGGTCGACCCGGTGAGCGAGCTGCTCGACCCCGAGCGCGCCACGGGCCGCTCCCCGCTCGAGGACGGCATCGCCGCCTTCGCGCTGCTGGCCGCGACGCGCCTGCAGCTCGGCCCGGCGAGCCGCAGCGTGGTGCTGACCACGCCCGACCTCGGCATCCCCGACGCCGACGTCCTCGCCGTGATCGAGCGGTTCGCCGAGGAGCACCCCGTCATCGGCACCCGCCCGCTGTCGTTCGTGCCGGGCTCCACCGACGTCATGCAGCTCTTCGACGAACCCCTCACCCTGAGCCTGCCGACCACGGCCGGTCCCGACCTGGGACCGCGCGTCGGCCTGCTGGAGTCGACCCGGGTCCGGGCCGCCAGCACGGCCTCCATGCTCCCCGACGACGACGCGCGCCCGGCGGCCTGGGACGCCGAGCTGGCGGTACTGATCTCGACGGGGTTCACCGACGGCGAGGTCGAGGCGCGGACCACGGCGCTCGAGGCAGAGTTCGCCGACCTGCGCGCCGACGTGGTGCCACCCGAGCCGTTCACCTTCGTGCTCACCGGCGGGACCAGCGAGATCCGACTGCGCATCACCAACCAGGGCGTCACGCCGCTGCGCATCGCGATCTCGGCGACCTCGGACAAGCTCGAGTTCCCCGACGGCACCATCGAGCAGACCCTCGACCCGCTGAGCATCACCGAGGTGATCGTGCCGGTCGTCGTCCGGTCGAACGGCACCTTCCCGGTCACGGTCCAGTTCGCGACCCCGGCCGGCGAACCGCTCGCCGACCCGGTGCCCCTCACCGGTCGGGCGAACTTCATCACCGGCCTCGGCCAGCTCCTCACGGGCGCCGCCGTGCTGGTCCTGGTCTCGTGGTGGTTCAGCCACCTGCGGGCCCGACGACGCGACCGGCTCGAACGGGCCGAGCGGCGAGCCCGCGCCGGACATCCGAGCCGTCCCGTCGGCGAGGAGGCAGACGGCGCCGACGGTACCGACACCGAGGTCGGCGACCTGGTCTCCCCGGACGCGGCGGAGGCCGGGAGCACCCTCGACCCCAGCCCGCAGTAGCGTGAACGACCCGTGAACGAGCCGTCGACGAACCCCGAGACCACCGACCCGACCGAGACGCCTGCGCCGATGACCGACGGCGCCACCGGCAACGCGATGCCGAGCGGCATCGTGCGCGTCGTCACCGACAGCTCGTGCGACCTGCCCGAGGACGTCGCCAACGAGCTCGGGATCGAGATCGTGCCACTCACGATCCGCTTCGGCGGCGAGGAGTTCGTCGACCGCGAGCAGCTCTCCCCCGCCCAGTTCTGGGCACGGTGCGCCGCCAGCGACACCCTCCCCGAGACGGCCGCACCCGCACCCGGGCAGTTCGAGGCCGTCTACCGCCGCCTCGCCGCCGAGGGTGCCACCGGCATCGTGGTGGTCACCCTGTCGGGTGACCTGTCGGCCACGATGCAGAGCGCCGAGCTCGCGGCCCGTTCGGTGAGCGACGCGATCGAGGTGCGCGTCGTCGACAGCCGCACGGTCACCCTCGGGGTCGGCACGATCGCCATCGCGTGTGCCGAGCTCGCTCGCACCGGCGGCGACCTCGACGCGGTCCAGGCCCTCGCCACCGACCTCGCCGAGAGGACCCGGGTCATCGGTGCGCTCGACACCCTCGAGAACCTCAAGAAGGGCGGGCGGATCGGCAACGCCCGGGCCCTGCTCGCCACGGCGCTCGCCATCAAGCCGATCATCGAGGTCATCGACGGCAAGGTGGAGCAGGGCGGCAAGCAGCGCACCCGCGCCAAGGCGCTCGCGTTCCTGGTGGAGCGGGTCCGTGAGCACGCGGGGCGCATCGACCACCTCGCCGTGCTGCACGCCGACTGCAGCGACGTGGACCGGTTCGTCGAGCAGCTGCGACCGCACTACGACGGCCCGATCGTGGTGGGCGAGATCGGCCCGGTGATCGGCACCCACGCCGGTCGCGGCACGATCGGCGTCGCCTTCCACGAACGGCGTTGACCCCGGCCGGGCATCATGCCCCGCCACGGGGCGGTGGCACCACTAGCGTTCACGGGCGGTCATGCCCTTTCCCGACGCGCCGCGCCCCGACCGGTCACCCCCGGGTGATCCCGGCACCCCGACGCGCCCCGGGGACGGACGATCCGGGCCACGGCGCGACGACACCGCCCGGACCGGCACGCTGACACCGCCCGGCAGTGCGCGCCCCGTGCTGGGCGACGACCACGACGATGCCATCGTCCTCGCCGGCCGCTACCGCCTCGATCGCCGCATCGGCCAGGGGGGCATGGCCGAGGTCTGGGTCGCCGCCGACCTGCAGCTCGATCGCTACGTCGCGGTGAAGTGGCTCAAGCCGGCGCTGGCCACCGACCCCGTCGTGGCCGAGCGCTTCCGGCGCGAGGCCATCGCCGTCGCGCGGCTCAACCACCCCAACATCGTCACCGTCCACGACGTGTTCGCCCACGAGGGTCGCCAGGCCGTGGTGATGCAGCTCGTCGACGGCAAGAGCCTGCGGCAGCTCCTCGACGGCCAGAAGCGCCTCGGGCCCGAGCTCACCATCCACATCGGCGCCTGCGTGGCCGGTGCCCTCGACGAAGCCCACCGGGCCGGCTTCGTGCACCGCGACGTGAAGCCGGGCAACATCCTGGTGACCTCCGACGGCCGGGTCCTGCTCACCGACTTCGGGATCGCCAAGGGCCTCGACACCGCCGACGACGATCTGACCAGCGAGAACGTGATGATGGGGACGGCCAAGTACCTGTCCCCCGAGCAGGTGCGCGGCAAGCGGCTCGACGGCCGCGCCGACCTGTACGCGCTCGGGCTCGTGCTCTACGAGTGCCTCGCCGGCCGCGTGCCCTTCCTCGGTGAGAGCGACGCCGACACCGCACTCGCCCGACTCCAGCGCGACCCCACCGACCTGCACCGGCTCCGCCCGACCCTGCCCACCGGCCTGGTCGAGCTCATCCACCGCACGCTCGCCCGCAACCCGGCGCATCGACCGGCCACCGGGGCCGAGCTGCGCGCCGCGCTGATGCGGGTAGACACCACCCCACCGCACATCGAGCACACGCCCGCCGAGCCACCGCGACGCCCGCCGGTGCCGATGCGGACCAGTGGCCCCGTCGGACCCGTGCTCCGGGCCCCCGCCGCGAGCGACGCCGCCGCACCGACCGCCTCGACGCCGACGCTCGCATCCGCCGCCGCGACCGCTGCGACGGCCAGCACCGTGGCCTCCCCCACCGCCAGCGGGTCCCATCCGGCCATCCCCGGTCAGCCCCGTCACAGCGACCCGGATGCCACACCGCTGGCCCAGTCCGACCGCGCCGGTCGGCGCGACCGGACCCCGCCTGCCGGTGTCCCGATCCACGGCCGGCCGGCCCGCGGCATGCAGCAGTCGGCGCGAGCCTCCAACATCGTGATCGGTCTGCTGCTGCTGGCGGCCCTCGTGGTGGCCGCGGTGCTCCTGCTGGCGCTGCGCATGCCCGACACCGACCCGGCCGACCGACCCGGTGACGAACCGGCTGCGGCCGCCGACGGGGCGGCATCCGACGACGTGGTCGCGCCCGCCGACGCCGCCGACGCCGCCCCCGACGGTCCCGCGACGATCGCCTCGGTCACGGCCTGGGACCCCGACGGCGACAACGGCGGCGAGAACGACGCCCAGGCGGTCCTCGTGCTGCCCGACAGCGGCACCGAGGGCGGCTGGCCCACCGAGTGCTACTCCTCGCAGTACCTGGGGGCCAAGCGCGGTGTCGGCCTGGTGGTCGCGCTGACCGCGCCGAGCGGCGGCACCGCCTCGGTCGAGTCGCTCAACGCCCCGTACCAGCTCCAGTGGTATGCGACCGCGGCAGACGTCCCGCCCGCCGACCTCGACGCCTGGGGGCAGCCGCTCGACGGCACCGCTTACGACACGGCCCCCGGCACGGTCGAGGTCGAGGTCCCCGCGGGCACGACCCACCTGTTGGCCTGGCTGCGCGAGCTCGGCCCCGACGCCGCCTGCTCGGGCACCAACCCCTACCGCGGTCGGCTCGGCGAGCTGACCTTCCGGCCGTGAGGCCATCGCGACCTTCGACGCGGCCGGCGGAACGCTCCGACGAGGACCTGGTCCGCGATGCCCAGGCCGGCGACCGCGCCGCGATGGAGGAGCTCCTGCGCCGGCACACCCCACGGCTGCACGCCGTGTGCCGTCGGGTGATCGGGTCGTCGCGCGACGCCGACGACGCGCTCCAGGAGACGCTGATCAAGATCGTCCGCTCCCTCGACCGGTTCGACGGTCGATCCAGCTTCACCACCTGGGCGCACCGCATCGCCACGAACACCGCCCTCGACGAGCTGCGTCGTCGACGCCGTCGACCTCCGCTCCACCTGGTCGACGACGAGCGCGACGCCCCGACCCACGATCCGGTCGATCCGCTCGCCGACCGAGTGGTGGAGGCCGTCACCGACCGCCTCGCGATCGACGATGCCCTGGCCCGCCTGCCCGAGGAGTTCCGCCTGGCCGTGGTGCTGCGCGACGTCGCGGATCTGGACTACGCCGAGATCGCGGCGGCACTCGACGTGCCCGTCGGCACCGTCAAGTCGCGGATCGCCCGCGGGCGCGCGCAGCTGGTGGAGATCCTCGGGAACCGACCCGCCCCCGACCGACGTCCAACCCTCGACTCATGAACACCGATCGCTCCCACGATGCGAGCGCGTACCTCGACGGTGCGTCGACTCCGGCAGAACGCGCCGCGGTCGAGGCCGACCCGGTCACGCTCGGCGAGGTCGAGCAGTTCCGCGCGCTCCGTGATGAACTCGCCGCTGTAGGTGGTGGATCCGGCGATCCCCACGGCGCCGAGGCCCGCGAGGTGGCCATCACCGCGGCCCTCGCCGCGTTCGACGAGCTCCATGCCGCCACGCCCGGCGTCGCGGCCAGCACGGCGCGCCGGACCGCGCCGGCGGCGCCGACGCGGCGCG
>CAYRXQ010000077.1:0-12467 GCA_964428115.1 uncultured Ilumatobacteraceae bacterium | reverse complement strand
GACAGGCCGATCGTGATCGGCACGAAGAAGAAGTGGTAGACGGTCGTGATCCCGAACTGCCATCGGGCGATGTCGAGCGCGTCCATGGGGGGACTCCTTCCGGCGAACGGTCGGAGCGAATGTACGCACATTTCCCGGATCGATCGCAGGGCCGTCCGGACGGCCAGATTCGGGACGTTGGTCCCTTGCTCCCGACCCGGTCCCCCGACGACCCTGCCCGTAACGTCCACGGCTGCGGTCCGGACGTTCCGGACGAGGGGGACCACACGTGAGCAGCACCACATCGATCAGCACCGCGTCCGCCGCCGACGACGCCGGGGGTGTCGAGCACGTCGACGTGCTCATCGTCGGCGCCGGCATCTCGGGCGTCGGGGCCGCCCACCACCTCCTCACCCGGCGGCCAGGCACGAGCTTCGTGGTGCTCGAGGCCCTCGAGGACTTCGGCGGCACCCGGCTCACCCACAAGTACCCCGGCATCCGCTCCGACAGCGACCTCTACACCTTCGGCTACGGGTTCAAGCCCTGGGTCGGCCCGCCGATCGCCACCGCCGAGGAGATTCGGACCTACATGGGCGAGGTCATCGCCGAGGACCACCTCGCCGAGCGCATCCGCTACCGCCATCGCATCGACCGAGCCGAGTGGTCGTCCACCGACCGGCGCTGGACCCTCGACGTCACCCGCACCGACACCGACGAGCACCTCCGCTTCACCGCCGACTTCCTGTGGATGTGCCAGGGCTACTACCGCCACTCGCAGGGCTACACGCCCGAGTGGCCCGGGATGGACCGCTTCACCGGGCGCATCGTCCACCCACAGACCTGGCCCGACGACCTCGACCTCACGGGCAAACGGGTCATCGTCATCGGCTCGGGGGCGACGGCCGCCACGCTCGTGCCCGCCATCGCCGGCACCTGCGCGCACGTCACGATGCTGCAGCGCTCCCCCACCTACTTCTGGGCCGACCGGAACGCGAACGACCTCGTCGACACCCTGCGCGACCTGCAGGTGCCCGACGAGTGGATCCACGAGATCGCCCGCCGCAAGGTCCTCAAGGACCAGGAGATGATCACGCAGCTCTCCTTCGAGCAGCCCGAGTTCCTCAAGGAGCAGCTCATCGAGGGGGTCCGCAGCCGGCTCCCCGAGGGCTACGACGTCGACACCCACTTCACGCCGCACTACCGCCCCTGGCAGCAGCGGCTGGCCTTCGTGCCCGACGGCGACCTGTTCACCGGCATCCGCGAGGGCCTGGCCTCGGTGGTCACCGACGAGATCGACACCTTCACCGAGACCGGTATCCGGACGCAGTCGGGCGAGGAGCTCGAGGCCGACGTCGTCATCACCGCGACCGGCTTCAACCTGTGCATCCTCGGCGACATCGAGTTCGTGATCGACGGCTCGCCACTCGTGTTCTCCGACACCGTCACCTATCGCGGGATGATGTTCACCGGCGTCCCCAACATGGTGTGGGTGTTCGGGTACTTCCGTGCCTCGTGGACCCTGCGCGCCGACCTCATCGCAGAGTTCGTCTGCCGCCTGCTCGACCACATGGACGAGCTCGGCGCGACCGTCGTCGTGCCGGCCCTGCGCCCCGACGACGAGGCCCTGCCGCGCCTGTCGTGGGTCGACGAGCACAACTTCAACCCGCACTACCTCACCCGCGACGCGCACCTGCTGCCGCAGCGCCTCGACGCGCCGGAGTGGCAGCACTCCCAGGACTACTGGACCGAGAAGGACTCCCTCCCGGCGGCCGACCTCGACGACGGGTGCCTGCGCTACTCGAGCTGACCGGTCACGGGCGCGACCGCCGCGACCGGGTCTATGGTGCGTGGCCGATGTCCGAGCTCCGTTTCGACCGCACGATGAGCGACGCCGAGGGCCTGATGTGGCGCCTCGAGAAGGACCCGCACCTCTCGTCGACCTTCGCCAACGTCACGCTGCTCGACCGGGCTCCCGACATGGCGATGTTCCGCCGGCGCATGGACCGCGCCACGCAGGTCGTGCCGCGGCTGCGACAGCGGGTGCAGCCCTCACCGGCCAACCTGACCCCGCCCACCTGGGTCGAGGACACCGAGTTCGACCTCGATCACCACCTGCGCCGGGTCGCGCTGCCCAAGCCGGCGGGTCTGCGCGACCTCCTCGACCTGGCGGCCCTGATCGTGGCCGATCCCTTCGACCGCACCCGCCCGCTCTGGCAGTTCGTCGTGGTCGAGGGGCTGCGGGGCGGGAAGGCCGCGCTCATCGAGAAGCTGCACCACACCATCACCGACGGCGAGCGCGGCGTGGAGCTGTCGCTGCAGTTCCTCGACTTCGAGCGCGACGCCCCCGAGCCACCCCCGGTGCACCCCGCGTCCGGCACCGGCGCCGATGACGACGGCGACGGGCCGACCAGCGGTCCGGGCGACCCGTCGGCGGCGGACGCCCTGCGCGATGTGGTCGTCGGTGGGCTCCGGCTGCCGATCGGCGTGGCACGCCAGGTTCGCGAGCTGCTCGCCGACCCCGCCAGCCTCCCCGCCGCCGGCGCCGCGGCCGGTGCCACCTTCCGCGGTCTGCTCAGCCAACTCGCCGACGTCGACGGCGCACGCTCACCGCTGTGGACGCAGCGCTCCCTCAAGCGACGCATCGAGACCGCCCGGGCGCCCTTCCGGGAGACCCGCGATGCCGCCCGCCGCCTGGGCGGCACGCTCAACACGGCCTTCCTCACGATCGCGGCCGAGGCCGCCTCGCGCTACCACGAGGAGCTCGACTCCCCGGTCGACGCGCTCCGGGCGTCGATGGCGGTGAGCACCCGCACCGAAGCCTCCGGGGGGAACGCGTTCTCGCTGGTCCGCATGCTGGTGCCCACCGATCCGATGCCGATCGCGGAACGGTTCGCCGCCATCGGGGAGGCCACGGTCGCCGCCCAGGAACGGACCCGCGGTGCCGGCGTCGACACCGTCGCGGCACTGGCCACGGGGCTGCCGACCTCGCTCGTGACCCGGCTCGCCCGCCAGCAGGCGCAGACCGTCGACTTCGCCACCTCGAACGTGCGCGGTGCTCCGATGCCGATGTACCTCGCCGGGGCGCAGCTCCTCGAGAACTACCCGGTCGGCCCGCTCGGCGGTGTGGCCTTCAACGTGACGTTGCTCTCCTACGACGGGAGCCTCGACATGGGCATCAACATCGACGCCGCTGCGGTCGCCGAGCCGGAACGTCTCGTGCGCGCCGTGCGACGGGCGTCGAAGCAGCTCCTCACGGCCTGAGGCCGTGCGAGCAGCGTCAGGCCGACGGTGCGGGCGTGGTCAGCAGCCCGCGGACGTCGAGGAGGAGATCGGCGACCTCGCCCGACGAGACGAGCTCGCGGTGGCCCATCTGGGCCAGGGCAGTGTCGATCACGGAGAGGGCCTCGCGGATCACGGCGTCGTGATCACGAGCATCGGCGGCGGTGCGGTCCAATGTCGACATCGACTGATCGGTCATCCCCAGACACGGTACCGGTCGGGCACCCGTCCTGCGCGCACCTGCTCCGCGCGGGGTGCTGCGACAGCAGTCAGATCCGTCACGTCCCGGCCGCGAGGGTGCGGGTGCCTACGATGCGATCCATGGACCTCGAGGGCAAGCACGTGGTGGTCACCGGCGCAGCGCGAGGCATCGGAGCGGCGCTCGCGCAACGCTTCCACGCCGCCGGAGCACGGGTGGTCCTCGCCGACCGCGAGGGGCTGGCCGAGGTGCACGACGGCCTCGCCGGCAGCGTCGAGGTGATCGCGGACATCTCGACCGAGGCCGGCAACATCGCGCTGATCCACGCGGCCCGCGAGGCGTTCGGCCCGATCGATCTGTTCTTCGCCAACGCCGGCGTCGGGCACGGCGGCGACCCGATGACCAGCGACGAGGTCTGGGAGCAGAGCTTCGCGGTCAACCTCCACGCCCACCGCTGGGCTGCCCGGCACCTCCTGCCCGAGTGGCTCGAGCGGGGCGAGGGGTACTTCTGCTCCACCGCCTCGGCCGCCGGCCTGCTCGCGCAGATCGGCTCGGCGCCCTACAGCGTCACCAAGCATGCAGCGGTCGCGTTCGCCGAGTGGATGTCGATCACCTACGGCGCTCGCGGCGTGCGGGTCAGCTGCCTGTGCCCCCAGGGCGTGAACACCGAGATGCTGCGCGGCGGCGACGGGCTCGGCGGCGGTGAGGGCGGCAACGTCGTCCGCGTCGCCGGCGTGGTCCTCGAACCCGACGAGGTCGCCGCCATCGTCCACGAGGCCATCGAGGCCGAACGGTTCCTGATCCTCCCGCATCCCGAGGTGGCCGACTACCTCCGCCTCAAGGCCACCGAACCCGACCGCTGGCTGGCCGGGATGCGCAAGCTCCAGCGTCGGGTCACAGGGATCTGACCGACCCGTGACCGATCCGACGGTGCTCGGACGCGTCGGCCTGCGCCGCGGCGAACCGGTCCGGTTCCGCCCGCACGGTCGCTCGGGCGGCCGGGCGCGCTGGGTGGTGGGCAAGATCGCCGGCGTCGCCGCCGACGGCAGCATCACCCTCCACGACCCCCACGGGGCCGCGCGTTCGATGCGACCCGAGGTCCTCGAGGTCCGCCGACCGGGCGCCCGCGGTCGCCTGCGCTGGATGGTGGTCAGCGAGGTCGCGGTCACCTGGGAGCAGCTCGAGCTCTTCGAGCCGCGCCGAGGAGCGGAGCCAGGCGCGGAGCCAGGCACGGCGCTCCGATCAGAGGCCGGCCGATGCGGCCTCGTACCGTGACCGCCATGGGAGTCCGCCTCGACGAATCCGATGAGTACATGCACGAGCTCGGCCCGGAGCCGAACTTCAACGAGAGCATGTACATCAACACCTTCGACCCCGTCCGCGAGGTCGGCGGGTGGTTCCGCATGGGGAACCGCGCCAACGAGGGTCAGGCCGAGATGACCGTGTGCCTGTACCTCCCCCCGGCACCGGGTTCCGAGAAGCGGCGGGTGGCGTTCATGTTCAAGCGTCCCCCGATCGAGGACAACGCGCAGCTCGATGCCGCCGGGCTCACCTGGACGATGGTCACCCCCTTCGAGGAGCTCCGGGTCGACTACGTCGGCAAGGTCGTGGTGCTCGACGAGCCCGAGCAGATGGCCGATCCGAAGACGGCGTTCCAGAACAACCCCTACGCCGAGGCCGAGGTCCACCTGACCTTCACCGGTCAGGGTCGTCCGAGCATGTTCGGCGGCGAGCCCGACACCCCGCACGAGGCACCGGGCGAGGAGTTCGCGAAGGGGCACTACGAGCAGCTCATCGAGGGCCGCGGCAGCATCCGGGTCGGCGACGAGGAGTGGTCGATCGACGGCTTCGGCCTGCGCGACCACTCCTGGGGCCCGCGCAACTGGCAGGCGCCCTGGTACTACCGCTGGCTGACGGCCAACGTCGACGCCGGGTTCGGCTTCATGGCCAGTCGGGTCGCGAAGAAGGACGGACCGGGCACCCGCGGCGGGTTCGTCTGGGAGGACGGGACGCTGCACCTGTGCGATCACGTCGAGATCACCACCGAGACCCGTGGCGAGGAGCACTACCACGACCGCATCGAGGGCGTGATCCGCTCCAGCCGCTCCGAGCGCGAGTGGCGGTTCACCGGCGAGTCGATGAGCCTCATCCCGCTGCGGAACCGGCGCCAGACCCCCGACGGGGAGTGGCTCCAGACCCGGATCTCCGAGGCCATGACCCGCTGGACGATCCACAGCGGCGAGTACGCGGGCCGGGTCGGCTACGGCATGTCGGAGTACCTCGACCAGATCATCGACGAGCGCCCGGTCGGCCTGGCCGAGTAGTCCCGTTAGGGTCGCCGGGTGACGCCCACCGAGATCGCCGCCCAACTCCTCGACCGCCGCTCGGCGGTGGTCGGGCGACCTGCGGTGTCGCCGACGGGTCGGATCGCCCACGTGGTGGGCACCATCGATCTCGAGAAGAACACCGCGATCACCCGGGTGTGGCTCGACGGTGCGCCGGTCACGGCCGGCCCGCACGACGGGGCGCCGTTCTGGTCGCCCGACGGGCGCCACCTGGGGTTCACCTCGCGTCGCGGGGAGAAGACGACCGACAACACGCTCCACGTCCTCCCTGTCGAGGGCCCCGGTGAGATCCGCACGGTGTGCGTCATGCCCGACGGCGTCGACGACCCGCACTGGTCACCGGACGGTCGTTGGATCGCCTTCGTCAGCCGGACCCGCCACGAGCGCTACGAGGCCGAGGACGTCCGGTGGCAGGCGCCCCGGCGCATCGACCGGTTCTTCTCGCGCCTCAACGGTGAGGACTGGATATTCGACCGCCCCAGCCACCTCTACGTCGTGGCCGCCGACGGCACCGACCGGCCGCGGAACCTGACCCCGGGCGACTTCCAGCACGCCGGGATCTCCTGGACGCCCGACTCGGCTGCCCTGGTCACCGCAGCGCAGCGCACCGAGGACTGGGACCGCACCCTGATCGAGGACCTCTACCTGGTGCCGCTCGAGGGCGAGATCCGGGCGCTCACGGGCGCGACGGGGCAGTACGGCTCACCGAGCGTGTCCCCGGACGGCACCCTGGTGGCGTTCCTCGGAGCCGACGACGCCTCGACCTACCCGCAGAACATCCGCGTCGGCCTCGTGCCGATCACGGGTGGGGAGCACCGCTGGATCTCGACCGGCCTCGACCGCACGTTCGCCCCGACCGCCGGCGTCCAGCCACCGGTCTGGGTCGACGACGTGTCGATGTACGCCGCAGCCGAGGACCGTGGTGAGACGCACCTCTACCAGCTGCACGTCGACGGACGCGACCCCCGGCGCGTCACCGACGGGGCGGTGACCGTCCACGCCGTCGGCGTCGGGGGACCCACGGACGAGCCGACCGTCGCCTACACCTGCTCGACCGTGGAGCACCCGGCCGAGCTCCACACGCTGGCGGCGGGTCGACGGACCAACCTGACCCGCTCGTTCCGGTCGTGGGAGCGGTTCGCCGCGCCCTGCACCGACGGCTCGGGCGAGATCGATGCCTGGATCATGCGCCCCGACGGGTTCGACCCGGCCCAGCGGTATCCCGTGCTGCTCAACGTCCACGGCGGCCCGTTCACCCAGTACGGCGAGACCTTCTTCGACGAGGCCCAGATGCAGGCCGCGGCCGGGTTCGTGGTGCTGATGTCGAACCCGCGCGGCGGCAGCGGTCGCGACACGGCCTGGGGCCAGGCGATCCTGGGCCCGAAGCACCCGGTCGCTCCCGGCTCGGGCTGGGGCACGGTCGACGTCGACGACGTGCTCGCCGTGCTCGACACCGCGCTCGCCCGCTACGAGTTCTGCGACGGCGACCGCGTCGGCATGATCGGCGGGAGCTACGGCGGCTACATGGCCACCTTCCTAGCCGCCCGCCACGGCGACCGGTTCCGGGCCATCTGCTCCGAGCGCGCCGTCAACAACCTGCTCACCGAGGAGTGGTCGAGCGACATCGGCACCATGTTCCGGGTGGAGCACGGCCCCGACCCGGTGGAGGATCCGGCCGAGTACCTGCGCATGTCGCCGAGCACGATGGCTCGCGACATCCACGTGCCGATGCTCATCATCCACTCCGAGGAGGACTGGCGCTGCCCGATCAACCAGGCCGAGGAGCTGTGGATGACGCTGCGCCTGCTCGGGCGCGAGGTGGTCTTCTACCGCTTCCCCGGCGAGAACCACGAGCTCTCGCGGGCGGGGTCACCGGTCCACCGGCGCATGCGCGCCGAGATCATCCTCGAGTGGTTCCTCGACCACCTCGTGACGCGGCCCGCAGCGGGCTGCTAGGCCTCCTCGACCTCGCGCTGCCACTCGTCGATCAGGCGACGGGCGATGGAGATGCCCGGCGGCACCATCGGGAGCGCGTCGCGCCGGAACCACCCGGCCTCGGCGATCTCGGTGAGATCGCACTCGATCTCCCCCGACTCGTACTCGGCACGGAACCCGATCATCAGGCTGTGCGGGAACGGCCACGGCTGGCTGGCCCGATACTGCGGATCGCGCACCGTGATGCCGACCTCCTCGCGGACCTCGCGGACCACGGCCGATTCGAGTGACTCACCGGGCTCCACGAACCCGGCCAGGCAGGAGAACATCGGCACCCGCCACTGCACGCCGCGGGCCAGGAGCGCCTCCTGGTCGGGCCCGGGCTCGCCGCGGGTGACGAGGGTGATCATCGCCGGCGCGACGCGCGGGAACGCCGAGTGGTTGCAGGCCGGGCAGCGCATCGCGCGCTCGCCCGCGGCGAGCTCGGTGGGCGTGCCGCAGCGCCCGCAGAAGCGGTGGGTGCGAGCCCAGTCGACGAGCTGGACCGCCCGACCGGCGGCCAACCACTCGGCCTCGCTGGCCCGTCCGTGGTAGCCGTACAGATCGATCGCAGCGCCGAAGCTCGGATCCTCCTCGGTCTCGGGCACCTCCACGGCCCACCAGGCGGCACCACCGACCAGTCCGATCGGGTGGCGGCCCCAGGCGAGGTCGGCGGGACGGTCGTCGAGCCACACCGTCGCACCGATCACGTGCACGAAGACGGTGGCGCCCTCGTACGGGTCGGGCAGGACGTTCAGCGGGTCGAAGGTGGTCACGGCCCGATTCGTAGCACCCTCGGGGTGCTCTCCGATGGCCGGAGGCGCGTCAGCTCAGCTTCATGAAGAGCTGCTCGAGCTCCTCGGCGTCGCCCGTGCCGGTGGCGCACTCGCGCATGCCGGCCGCCATCAGCTTGAAGCCGACCCGGTCGAGCGCCGCCTTGGCCGCCGCGAGCTGCGTGACCACGTCGCGGCACTCCGCTCCCTCGTCGACCAGCCGCTGGATCCCGCGGACCTGTCCTTCGATCCGGCGGAGGCGGTGCTGGACGTCGGTGGTGATCTCCTCGGGGAAGCGCATGTCACAGATGATACCCCCCTGGGTACCTTGACGCTCGTGTTATATTGTCCGTACATTTCCCCGTCGACCACCGCTCCCCCACGATCGGACCCACGATGACCCGAGCCGAACGGTTGCTCCCCGCCCTGCGCTGGGCCACCCGATACGACCGACGCGACCTGCGCAGCGACCTCACCGCCGGCCTGACGATCGGCGCCATGCTCGTGCCCCAGGGCATGGCCTACGCGCTCCTCGCCGGCCTGCCACCCGAGGTCGGCCTCTACGCATCGACCCTGCCGGTGCTCGCCTACGCGCTGTTCGGCACCTCGCGCCAGCTCGCCGTCGGCCCCGTCGCCATCGTGTCGCTGCTCACCGCCTCGGCCCTCGAGCCCCTGTTCGAGCAGGGCACCGCCGGGTACGTGAGCGCAGCGGCACTGCTCGCGCTGATGGTCGGCCTCGTCCACCTGGTGCTCGGCCTCGGACGCCTCGGCTTCGTCGTCAACTTCCTCTCGCACTCGGTGCTGGTGGGCTTCACCGCAGCGGCGGCGATCATCATCGGGCTGTCCCAGCTCAAGCACCTGCTGGGCGTGCAGATGCCCAACACCGAGACGCTCTACGAGACCATCCGCGAGGCCCTCGAGGTCGTCGGCGACACCAACGGCACGACCTTCGCCATCGGTGCCGGCACCATCGCCACCCTGCTGCTGATCAAGAAGTACGCGAAGAAGGTCCCCGGCGCCCTCGTCGTGGTCGTCGCATCGATCCTCGCCGTGGAGCTCTTCGACCTCACCGACCGCGGCGTCAAGACCGTCGGGACGATCCCCGACTCGCTGCCGGCGTTCGGGCTGCCCGAGCTGAGCGGTGACCTGATCGGCTCGCTGTTCACGACCGCCCTGCTGATCACCATCATCGGGTTCATGGAGTCGATCGCCGTGGCCAAGGTGTACGCCCGGCGGCACCGCTACGAGGTCGATGCCAACCAGGAGCTGGTGGGCCTCGGCGTCGCGAACGTCGCATCGGGTCTGTTCGGCGGCTATCCGGTGACCGGCGGGTTCTCCCGCACGGCCGTCAACGACTCCGCCGGCGCCCGCACCCCGCTCGCCTCGGTCGTCACCGCCGTCATCGTGATCGTGACGATCGCCTTCTTCACCCCGCTGTTCGAGTCGCTCCCCCAGGCCGCGCTCGCCGGGATCATCATGGTGGCGGTCATCAACCTCGTCGACATCAAGGAGATGCGCCACATCGCGAAGGTCAAGCGCTCCGACCTGGTCGGTCTCGGGATCGCCTTCGTCGCCACTCTCGCGCTGGGCATCGAGCTCGGCATCGCGATCGCGGTCATCGGTTCGATGCTGGTGGTGTTCGCCCGGATGTCGACCCCGCACACCGCCGTGCTGGGCCGTATCCCCGACAGCACCAGCTACCGCAACGTGGCGCGGTTCCCCGAGGTCGAGATCGCCCCCGGCGTGCGTGCCGTGCGCATCGACGCCGCGCTCTCGTTCGTGAACGCGAACCAGATCAAGAAGCTCGTCCAACGCCACGCCGCCGAGATCGGCGACGCGCCCGCCGGGCCACGGGCACTCGTGATCGACTGCTCGGGCATCAACGACCTCGACGCGACCGGATCCGAGACGCTCCACGAGCTGGTCGAGGAGCTCGATCGCGGTCCGGTCACGCTGTACCTGAGCGATGTGAAGGGTCCGGTCCGCGACGTCCTGCGGCGCGCCGGCATCTGGGACGAGCTCGACGGTCGGATCTTCGCCACCACCCACGACGCGGTCGAGGTCGCCCTCGGCAAGCCGCCGGTGCACGCCTCGCTCCGCATGGCCGGCATCGACGAACGCGACGCCCTGACCCCGAGCCGCGACCTGCAGCAGTCCGAGGTGCAGCGTGTCTGACACCGGCGCGCATCCGCTCGGCGACGACGACGTCTGGACCGATCTGCTCCGAGCCCACGACGAATACGAGGCGATCTACGGCCACCAGCGCCCGGTCGGCGAGATCCCGCCGCACCGCCCGCGGGCCGCGATCCTGTCCTGCTCGGATGCCCGCGTCCCGCCGTCGGTCGTCTTCGATCAGCCGGCGGGCGCCCTGTTCGTCGTGCGCCTGGCGGGCAACGTGCCCTCCGAGGGAGCGATCGCGAGCCTCACGTTCGCCGTCGAGGCCCTCGGCGCGCCGCTCGTCGTGGTGCTCGGGCACACCGGCTGCGGTGCGGTGACCGCCGCCTTCCACGACGACCACCCCGAGGGGCTCGACGCCGTGATCGACCCGATCATGCGAGCCCTCGAGGACCACGCCGCCTGCGCCACCGTCGACGACGCCATCGTCGAGAACGTCCGGCACGGGCTGCGCACCCTCGCGGACGACACCGGCCCGCTCGGCCGAGCCGTCGCCGCGGGCCGGGTCCGGCTGCGCGGCGCGGTCTACGACCTCGCCTCGGGCGAGCTGCGGCCGGTCGAGCTCGACCCCGCGGCACAGCACGCGACGATGTCAGACACCGATCCCACGACCACCACGACCACCACGATCACCACGATCACCCCCCCAGGAGGACCAACCACATGAGCACCGTCACCCCCACCACCCACACGCCCACCCCCGACCCCGACGCGCCGCCGGCGGAGAGCTTCCACGTCGGCATCTCGGCCTCCGAGCTGCGCACGCTGCTCGAGGCCGACCCGCAGACGCGGGTGCTCGACGTGCGCACCGGCGGGGAGTTCCAGTCGGTCCACATCGCCGGCTCCTACAACGTGCCCCTCGACCTGCTCGCCGAGCACGCCGCCGATCTCGCGTCGCTCGAGCACCCGGTCGTGCTCGTGTGCGCCTCGGGCGCTCGGGCTGCCAAGGCCAAGGACGCGCTGCACGCTGCCGGCAAGACCGACATGCGGGTCCTCGACGGCGGGATCTCCTCGTGGGAGAGCACCGGCGGCCAGGTCGTGCGCGCCGGGGAGAAGTGGGCGCTCGACCGTCAGGTCCGCGGCGTCGCCGGCTCGATGGTGCTCGCCGGCGTGCTCACCAGCATGGTGCTGCCCAAGAGCAAGTGGCTGGCCGGCGCCGTCGGCGGCGGGCTGCTCTACTCGGCCGTCTCCAACACCTGCACGATGGGCATGCTGCTCGGCAAGCTGCCGTACAACAAGGGCCCCGAGTGCGAGCTCGGCGAGGTCCTGGCCAGCATGCGGCGCTCGGCGAAGGCGGTCTGAGATGGCCACCGATCGTCCCGTCGCCGATGCCCTCGCCGTGCAGTCCGAGGGCGCCCTGGTGCTCGACGTCCGCGAGGCCGCCGAGGTGGCGCAGGGCAGCGTGCCCGGCGCCGTCCACATCCCGCTCGGCGATCTGCCGACTCGCCTCGCTGAGCTCCCGCGCGACCGCGTCATCGCCTGCCTGTGCCGCAGCGGCAACCGCAGCGGCACCGCCGCGGGCTACCTGAACGAGCAGGGCTTCGACGCCCTCAACCTCGTCGGCGGGATGCTCGCCTGGACCGGCGAGACCGAACCCATCACCTGATCCCGCCGGCGGGGTGCCGGACCGGTCCGCCGGTCCGACACCCCGCCGCTCGGGTTGACGAATGGGTACCCCCCGGGGTATATTGTCCGTACAACTTCGACCCGTCCCGCCAGGGACCCACCAGCAAGGACACGAGG
>CAYRXQ010000076.1:0-12524 GCA_964428115.1 uncultured Ilumatobacteraceae bacterium | reverse complement strand
GGCTGCCGATGCCCATCGAGGCACCCGCCTCGACCGCGTCGAGGAACGTGGCGACGGCGCGCGGTGGAGCCGGATGCTCGGCGCCCACGGCGCTCCCCGTCTCCGTCACGTGCTCCATTGCCCATCCATGCTGTCAGGGCCACACCGCTCCGGACGAGATGCTCGGACCGTACGACGCCTCGACGACGGGCACACGTTGGCCCGACGGGACCGGCATCGGCAAATCTTGCGGGTGATGTCCTCCGCCCCGTTCTCCGACCCCACCCGATGGACACCCTGGCTGCTGCGCGCCGCCTGGGTGGCCGTGGGGGTGTTCGGCTCGGCCGCGGTCGCCGAGGCAGTGGAGGATCGCAGCGATGCGGTCCGCCTCGTCGCCCTCGTGCTCGCCGGCGCCGCCTGGTTGTGCGGGGTCGCCGCGGTGGCCGTGCCGGCCACGGTGACGCTCACCGCGGCCCGGGTCATCGTCCCCCTCACGGTGCCGACGATCCTCGCGGCCGCCGCGGGCGGCGCCGGGGTGGCGCCGCTCGCCGGCCTGCTCGTCGCCTCGGTGGTTGCCCTCGCCGTGGTCGCGTCGGGAGAGCTCGGACGGGCCTTCGTGCAGGCCTCGGCCTACGGCGACGAGCAGCGCTTCCCGCTGCGTCCACCGCTGGGCGTGGCGGTGGCCGCCGCGGCGACCTGGCTCGTGTGGGCCACCGCGCTCACGATCGGCCCCCTTGCGCTGGCCGCCGGCTCCTGGGTCGTCGGGGTCCCGCTCACCGCCGTCGCCGTGGCGGGCACGATCCTGCTGCCCCGCCGCTGGCACCGGCTGGCGCGTCGGTGGCTGGTGCTGGTGCCTGCCGGCATCGTGCTCCACGATCCCGTCGTGCTCGCCGACACTCTCATGCTCAAGCGCTCGCAGGTCACCGGCGTCCGATTGGCGCCGGCCGACACCGTGGCCGCGGATCTCACCGGTCCGGCCACCGGACACGCGATCGAGGTCACGACGCGCGAGTCGGTGACCGCGGTGTTCGCCGGCACCCGCGACCGGCCCGAGGGCCGGGCAATCCACCTGACCGCGTACCTCGCGAGCCCGACGCGGCCCGGCGCCGCGCTGCGTGCCGCTCGCCAGCGGCGGCTGCCGGTGGGGTGACCCCCGTCGGGCGACGCCGGCTCAGCGGGTGACGACGCCGCCGCCGAGCACGTGCTCGTCGGTCAGGTCGTAGAGGACCACGGTCTGCCCCGGAGCGACCCGCGGTGCGGGACCGTCGACCCAGCGGATGTGGGCGCGGGACGGGCCGGCCTCGACCACCACGGCGCGACGCGTCGCCCCGTGTGCGCTCGGCTGGGCGAGCACGGCGGTCCCGCGTGGCAGCGGACGTCCGGTGGGCCATGCGAGCTCGTCGAGCTCCTCGCCGTCGGCGGCCAACGCCCGCTCGTCACCGACGGTCACGGTGGCGGCCGCGACGTCGACGTCGACCACGTACCGCAGTGGGCCGCCGCCGGGGAGCCCGAGCCCGCGTCGCTGGCCGATGGTGACGAGCTGGACGGCCTCGACCCGCCCGACCTCGTCGCCGGCCGTGTCGACCACCCGCGCCGGGGTGAACGAGGTCCGCCGCCCGAGGAACCCCGCCCGACCCTGCGTGGACGAGATGAAGCAGACGTCCTGGCTGTCGGGCTTGGCAGCGGTGCGCAGGCCGAGCTCGGCGGCGATCGCACGGACCTCGGCCTTGTGCATCGACCCGACCGGGAACATCGTGCGCTCGAGCGTGCCGGCGTCGAGCATGTGCACCACGTAGCTCTGGTCCTTGGCCGGATCGGCACCGCGCGCCAGGCGCACGACCCCGTCGCGCTGCACCACCCGGGCATGGTGCCCCGTGGCCACGGCGTCGAAGCCGAGCAGCTCGGCGCGTGCCGTGAGGCGGTCGAACTTGAGGTGCCGGTTGCACTCGATGCAGGGGTTGGGGGTGCGACCCTGCTCGTGGGCCCGGACGTACGGCGCCACGACGTGGTCGTGGAACTCGTCGCCGAAGTTGAACACCAGATGGTCGATGTCGAGCTGCTGGGCCACCCGTCGGGCGTCGTCGACGTCGGCGACGCTGCAGCACCCCGAGTCGCTCTCGCCACCCCACAGCCGCAGCGTCACCCCGACCACCTCGTGGCCGTCGCGCCGCAGGAGCGCAGCGGCGACCGAGGAGTCGACGCCGCCGCTCATCGCGACCAGGACCTTCATCGCCGCAACCGTCCGACCACCTCGAGGAGCACCTCGAGCGCGCGATCCACGTCGGCCTCGGTGGTGGTGTGCCCGAGCGTCATGCGCACCGCCCCGGCCCGCTGCGCGGCGTCGATGCCCATCGCGGCGAGCACGTGCGAGGGCTCCATCGCCCCGCTCGCACAGGCCGAGGCCGCCGACGCGCACACCGAGGCCTGATCGAGGAGGAACAGCAACGACTCGGTCTCGACACCACCGAGGCAGACGTGTGCCGAGCCGGCCACCTTGTCGGCGCGGTCGACGGTCTCCACCACGTCATCGAGGCCGGCGAGGAGCCCGTCGACGAGACGGTCGCGCAGCGCCGCGATGCGCGGCACCTCGGTGGCGCGCTCGGCGTCGGTCTGCTCGAGTGCCTCGGCCATCGCGACGGCGGCATGGACGGCGTGCGTGCCGCTGCGCCGGCCGCGCTCCTGACCGCCACCACGCAGGAGCGGCTCGAAGGAGACGCCGTTGCGGACCACGAGCACGCCGATGCCCTTCGGGCCACCGAACTTGTGCGCGCTCAGCGACAGCAGGTCGACGAGTGGGGAGATCGTGCGGAGGTCGAGCCAGGTGGCGGCCTGGACGGCATCGGTGTGCAGGACGGCGCCGGGGGCGTGCTCGCGCACCATCGCGGCCACCGCCGCCAGGTCGGTGATGCTGCCGACCTCGTTGTTGACGGCCATCACGCTGACGACCACGACGCTCGGGTCGAGCGCTGCGGCGAGCGCGTCGAGGTCGACGCGTCCGCTGCGGTCGACGGCGACGACCCGGCCACCGGCGTGGGTCACCGGGTCGAGCACGGCGTGATGCTCGACGGCCGGGCAGACCGCCACGCCGGAGCGCTCGGCGAGCACGCCGGCGATGGCGGTGTTGTCGCTCTCGGTGCCGCAGCCGGTGAACACGACCTCGCCCTCGTCCACGCCGATCACGGCGGCGATGCGGGCGCGAGCCTCGTCGAGTGCACGCCGGGCGTCGCGTGCGAAGCGGTGCGAACCACTCGGGTTGGCGTACCGCTCGGTCAGGAAGGGCAGCATCGCGTCCACCGCCTCGGGGCGCATGGGCGTGGTCGCCGCATGGTCGAGGTACACGAGCCGGTCCATCTCGTCAGGCTACCCAGGGGGCTCCCGAGGGGGCTCCCGGCGGCGCCCGCGTCGGTACCGTGGTGCCGCAGTGGACGGCTATGGCGACTCCTCCTACGGCGACGGCTTCGCCGACGTCTACGACGACTGGTACCACGACGTCTCCGACGTGCCGGCCACGGTGGCGGCCCTCGAGCGCCTGGCCGACGGCGGGCCGGTCCTCGAGCTCGGTGTCGGGACCGGTCGGTTGGCGGTCCCGCTGGCTGCCCGCGGCGTGCCGGTGGTCGGCATCGACACGAGCACCGCGATGCTCGAGCAGCTCGCCCGCAACGACCCGACAGGGTCGGTCACCGCGATCCGCGGCGACATGGTCGACGACCTGCCCGACGGTCCGTTCGCACTCGTCTTCGTCGCCTACAACACGGTGTTCAACCTGCCCGATGCGCCGCGCCAAGCGGCCTGCTTCCGGGCCGTCGCCGACCGGCTCCTGCCCGGGGGTCGGTTCGTGGTGGAGGCCTTCGTCCCCGAGGATCCCCCGCCCTCGGGCGACCACGTGGGCGTGCGGTCGTTGTCGGTCGACCGCGTCGTGCTGACGATCTCGGTGCACGATCCGGTCACCCAGCGAGCGTCGGGGCAGTTCGTGGAGTTCACCGAGCGCGGCGGCGTGCGCCTGCGGCCGTGGTCGATCCGCTACAGCACGCCGGCCGAGCTCGACGAGATGGCGAGCGCGGCCGGGCTCGTCCTCGAGCAGCGCTGGCGAGCATTCGGCGACGTGACCTTCGGCACCGATGCCGATCGTCACGTCAGCGTGTACCTCCGGCGCGAGAGGTGAACCACGCAAGGATCCTCGCCGGTGCGTATCCTCATCCGGGTGCGGCAGATGCGCTTGAACCAACTCACGGGCCGGTGGGTCACGATCGTGGCCGAGCGGGCCGAGCGACCCAACGCGTTCGCGCCGCGCGACCATCGCGTCGAGGCCGACCTCGGGCGCCCGTGTCCGTTCTGCCCGGGCAACGAGGACGAGACCCTGCCGGCACTCGAGACCGTCGACGAGGGTGGCTCCTGGACGATGCGGATCGTCCCCAACCTGTACCCCGCCTTCTCCGGTGAGGACGGATTCGTGGTGCGCAACCTCGGCCCGGTGCACGTGATGGCCGACGCGTCGGGGATCCACGAGGTCTTCGTCTACTCGCGCGATCACGACGGCGGCCTCGACACCCTCGACGACCACCAGGCCAAGCACTTCATGCACGCGCTCAAGCGGCGCTTCCGCGAGCACGCCGGCAGCGGCAGCATCCGCTACACCCAGGCCATCGTCAACCACGGCCGCGAAGCCGGCGCCTCGATCGCCCACCCGCACGGCCAGCTCCTCGGGCTGCCGTTCGTCCCGGGCGAGGTCCTCGACGAGGAGCGCGCCTTCGCCCGCTTCGTCGGCGGCTGCGTGCTGTGCACGACCATCGAGGCCGAACTCGCCACCGGCGAGCGGGTCGTGTTCGCCAACGACGACGTCGCGGTCCTGTGCCCCTACTGGAGCGGTGCGCCCTTCGAGCTCCTGATCATCCCGCGGCGCCACGAGCTGCACCTGCAGGACGCCGCCGACGAATCGCTCGACGCCGTCGGCACGGCGCTGCGCGACGCCACGGCGCACCTCAACGCCGCGCTCGGCGACGTCGCCTACAACGTCGGCGTCCACTCGGCGCCGCACCAGCACACGGGCGAGTACCACTGGCACGTGCACCTGTGGCCCAACCTGGTGACCCAGGCAGGTTTCGAGCGCGGGACCGGCGTGATGATCAACATCGTGCCGCCCGAGCAGGCTGCCGAGACGCTGCGCGGCGTCACGGCGAACGCCTGAGCCGAGATGGGTCGGATCCGGGTCGCCATCGAGCTCGACGCCACGCCCGAGCGGGTGTGGTCGATCGTGGAGCCCGTCGAACGTCACGTCGACTGGATGGCCGACGCGGTCGCGATCCGGTTCGAGACCGACCAGACCCGCGGCGTCGGCACCCGCTTCCTGTGCGACACCAAGGTCGGGCCGATCCGACTCACCGACCGGATGGAGATCACCGAGTGGGAGCCCGGCGTCGCGATGGGCGTACGCCACACCGGCATCGTCACCGGGACGGGCGTGTTCACCCTCGAGCCGATCGACCTCGGGCGGCGCACCCGCTTCACCTGGAGCGAGGAGCTCGACTTCCCGTGGTACCTCGGTGGCCGCCTCGGCGAGCTCGTCGGTGGCCAGCTCGTGATGAAGGCGATCTGGCGACGCAACCTGCGCGAGCTCAGGCGACTCGTCGAAGCAACGCCGTGACGGCGGCGCCCAGCACGATCACCACGATCAGCGGGGCGCGACGCCAGGCGGCGAACGCCGCCACCCCCACGCCGACGGCGCGCTCGTCGAGCACGAGCATCCGGCCGAGGCCGAAGGTGTCCTGCACCACGAGGGCCGGGAGCAGGGCGGCCGGGATGAGCACCAGGCACCGCTCCGCGACCGGCGGCATCGGCCGACCGCCGAGCACGACGAGGCCCAGCACCTTGCAGGCGTAGGCCCCGGCGGCGAGCGCGAGCACGAGGGTCCAGGTCACGGCTCGATCACCTCGGCGTGGACATCTCCGCCCAGACCGACGAGCACGCCGACCGAGGCCGCGAGGATCGGGACGCCGATCGGGGCGATCGGGATGAGCACCAGGCAGACCGAGGCGCCGATCAGCCCGGCGAGGCGCCCGCGCCGGGTGCGCAGGTGCGGGGCCGCCATCGCGACGAACGCGGCGGGGAACGCGGCGTCGAGCCCGAAGGTCGTCGGATCGACCGCACTGCCCGTCAGCGCGCCGACCAGGGTGCCGAGGTTCCAGGCCACGTAGACCGCCAAGCCCGTCGCCCAGAACGCCGTTCGGCGCGCGACGGGATCGGACTGCGCCGTCGCCATCGCGGTCGACTCGTCGATCGTGAGCTGGGCGGCCACCAGCCGCGTCGCCAGCGGTCCGCGCAGGTGACGGGCCATCGTGAGCCCGTAGACGCCGTTGCGGGCCGCCAGGACCATCGCACCGCCCATGGCGGCGAGCGTGCCCCCACCCGAGGCCACCACGCTCACCGCGCTGAACTGGGAGGCGCCGGTGAACACCAGCAGCGACATCGCGCAGGCCTGGGTGACCGAGGCACCGGCGGCCACGGCACCGACGCCGAACGCGATGCCGACGACGCCGACCGCGATGCCCAGCGTGATGCTCGCGCCGATCAGCGCACGGCGCGAACTGACCGACGGCGGGGGCGTGGGTGCTGCCGGGGTGGGCGCGGTCACCGGGCGGCGGCGAGGTACAACACGGCGAGCGGGGGCAGGTCGACCGTGACCGACCAGGGCTGCCCCTGCCAGTCACCCTCGGTCGCGCCGAGCACCGCCGGTGCGCCACGGGCGCCGCTGCCCCAGAACCGGGTCTCGTCGGTGTCGAGCGCGATCTCCCAGTCGCCGCCCCACGGCACACCCAGCCGGTAGCCGTACCGCGGCACCGGCGTGAAGTTCGCGAGACACGCGACCGCAGTGCGCCCGTCGACGTCCCATCGCAGGAACGCGTAGATGCTGTGCTCGGCGTCGTCGGGGTCGAGCCACTGGAACCCGCCCGGATCGTCGTCGCGGCGCCACAGGGCCGGCCACCGGTCGGCCGTGTGGTTGAGGTGCTGCACCAGCTCGAGGGCGCCGCGGTGCGGGGCGTGCTCGGCCAGGTGCCACGGCACGGCACCCTCGGCGTCCCACTCCTGCCACGGTGCCAGCTCGGCGCCCATGAACAGCAGCGGCGGCCCGGGCATGGCCCACTGCCAGGCGTACAACGCTCGCAGGTTGGCGAACTTCTGCCAGTCGTCGCCGGCCATCTTCGAGAGCAGGCTGCCCTTGCCGTGCACCACCTCGTCGTGGCTGAGCGGGAGCACGAACCGCTCGTGGAACGCGTACAGCATCGTGAAGCCCAGGTCGCCGTGGTGGAACCGCCGGTGGACCGAGTCGTGCGACAGGTACGTGAGGGTGTCGTGCATCCACCCCATGTTCCACTTGTGCGTGAAGCCCAGACCACCGTCGGGCACCGGCCGGCTGACCCCCGGCCAGGCCGTCGACTCCTCGGCGATCATCAGCGCGTCGGGCACCTCGTGGGCAACCACTCCGTTGACCTCGCGGAGGAACTCGATCGCCTTGAGGTTCTCGCGACCGCCGAACTCATTGGGGATCCACTCCCCCTCGTCGCGGCTGTAGTCGAGGTACAGCATCGAGGCCACCGCGTCGACGCGGAGGCCGTCGACGTGGAACTCCTCGAGCCAGTAGAGCGCGTTGGCGACCAGGAAGTTGCGCACCTCGGTCCGGCCGTAGTTGAAGATGTACGTACCCCAG
Organism: uncultured Ilumatobacteraceae bacterium; assembly: GCA_964428115.1. Lineage (GTDB taxonomy): Bacteria > Actinomycetota > Acidimicrobiia > Acidimicrobiales > Ilumatobacteraceae > CAYRXQ01. Next base: position 4,843 of record CAYRXQ010000076.1, on the reverse strand, counting down.
TCGGGATGTTCACCGAGCCGCGGGTCGGCGTGCTCGTAGAGGGCGGTGCCGTCGAAGCGGCCGAGGCTCCACTCGTCCTTGGGGAAGTGCGCCGGGACCCAGTCGAGGATGACGCCGATGCCGCGCTGGTGCATCGCGTCGACAAAGCGCCGCAGTCCTTCGGGGTCACCGAGGCGAGCGGTCGGCGCGTAGAAGCCGCTCACCTGGTAGCCCCACGACCCGGCGAAGGGGTGCTCGGCGATGGGCAGCAGCTCGACGTGGGTGAACCCCAGCCGGGCGACGTGATCACCGAGGTGCTCGGCGAGCGAGTCCCAGTCGGCGACGCCGTGGCGCCAGGAGAAGGCGTGGACCTCGTAGACCCGCATCGGCGCCTCGCCGCGCTTGACCCCGCCCCGTCGGGCCATCCATGCCGCATCGGCCCAACGATGCGTGTCGGGGTCGGCGATCACGCTGGCATCGCTGGGCGGGAGCTCGGTGCGCCGCGCCATCGGATCGGCCTTGCGCACGACGCGACCGTCGGCCCCGGTGACGTCGTACTTGTAGCAGTGACCGGCCTGTGCGCCCGCCACGACGACCGACCAGATGCCCGAGCTGCGAACCGGACGCATCTCGTCACCGGCCCAGCCGTTCCAGTCGCCGACGACGCGGACCGAGCGGGCATCGGGCGCCCAGACGGCGAAGCGCACGCCGCCACCCTCGGCGGGGTCGACGAACTGTGGCCCGAGCAGCTCCCACAATCGGCGGTGGGTCCCCTCGCTGAACAGGTACAGATCGAGGTCACCGATGGCGGCCGTGGTCGTCGGGATGGTGGACACGGCCCCAGGCTAGGGTGCGCGGCCGTGCGAGTGCTGATGGTCACGTGGGACTACCCCCCCGAGACCGCCGGTGGCATCGCCGCCCACGTCGACGGGCTCTCGCACGCGATGGCATCGGCGGGCCACGAGGTGGTCGTGTTCACACGGTCGTACGCCTCGGTCGCCCCCGACGCCGTGGTGGGCGGGGTGCGCGTGCTGCGCGCCGATGTCGAGATGCCCTGGCTCTCCGACGACACCGTGACCCGCGCCGCGTCGGCCGGACACGCCATCGTCTCGCTCGCTGCGCAGCTCGGCTCGTGGCGGCCCGACGTGGTGCACGCCCACGACTGGCAGGCCGCGTGGCCGGGCGACGTGCTGGCCACACTGCTCGGCGTGCCCCTCGTGGCGACGCTCCACGGCACCGAGCGCGGCCGCCACGGCGGTCACCTACCGCCGGGGCGCGCGACCGACGTCAACGCGGTCGAGTGGTGGCTCGCGACCCGGTCGTGGCTCGTGATCACCAACACCCGCCTGATGGTGCGCGAGATCGTCGGCGGCTTCGAGCTCGACCCCGCGGTCGTGCGCCGGATCCCGCACGGGATCGATCCGGCGTGGTGGCGGGCCGGTCGGGAGGCCGACCTGCCAGCGACGACGGGCCCGGCCGGGGCCGACGGCCCGCCGCTCGTGCTCGCCTGGGGACGGGTGCAGTTCGCGAAGGGCTTCCAGGTGCTCGCCCGCGCGATGGCCACGCTGCGGCAGCGGGTCCCCGGCATCGAGTGCATCATCGCCGGGCGCGGACCGTACCTTCCCGAGCTGCAATCGCAGATCGACATCGAGGGCGTCAGCGACGTGATCCAGCTCCCGGGCTACGTCTCGGATCACGAGCTGCGGGCGATGATCCACCGGGCGTCGTGCGTGGTGATCCCGTCGCTGTACGAACCGTTCGGCATCGTCGCGCTCGAGGCGCTCGCCGGCGGGGCACCGCTGGTTGTGGCCGACACCGGCGGCCTCGCCGAGGTGGTCGGCGGCACCGGGTCGGCCCTGCTGTTCGAACCCGGCAACGCGGAGGAGCTGGCCGCCCGCGTCGAGGAGGTCGTCACCGACGCCGACCGCGCCGCCGCGATGCGCTCACGTGGCGCGGACGTCCTCGAGGCCACGTATTCGTGGGACGCGATCGCGGCCCGCACCGTCGACGTCTACGTCGAGGCCGGCGTCAGCGGCCGGTGAAGACGGCCTTGCCCGGGCCGTGCTCGAGGAAGCTGGCGACCCCGATCCGGCTGTCCTCGGTGCGGAACGAGTCGACGAACAGCTCCTGCTCGAGGCGGAGCCCGTCGGCGAGCGAACCGCCCAGTCCGTCGTCGATCGCCCGCTTGGTGATCGCCTGCGCCACCAGCGGGCCCGCCGCGACCTCGGCGGCCAGCGCGAGGGCGCGGGTGTGGAGCTCCTCGGGGGCGACCACCTCGTCGGCGAGCCCGATCCGGGCGGCCTCCTCGGCACGCACCTGACGCCCGGTGAGGCACAGCTCCTTGGCCCGTGACGCCCCCACGGTCCGCGCCAGCCGTTGCGTGCCACCACCGCCCGGGATGATGCCGAGCAGGATCTCGGGCTGACCGAACACGGCGCGCTCCGAGACGATCCGGTAGTCGCACGCGAGGGCCAGCTCGCAACCCCCGCCCAGCGCGTAGCCGCTCACGGCGGCGATCACCAGCCGCGGGATGGCGGCGACCGCGTCGAGCGCGGCGTGGAACCCGGCCGTCACGACGGTCGCCTCCTCGGGGCCGCCGAACTCGGAGATGTCGGCGCCGGCCGCGAAGATCCGCTCGCCGCCGGTCACCACGACGGCGCCCGGCGGATCGGCGGCGAGTCCCTCGGCGACGGCGCGCAGCTCGGCGAGCAGCGCCCGGGAGAGGGCGTTCACCTTGCCGTTGGCGAGGGTGATCACGGCCACGCCGTCATCGCGTCGTTCCAGTTCCACGAGTGCCATCGGGTCATCGTGGTCGCGAGTGCCGGTTCCGGCCAAGGCGGCCGGTCGCCCCCATGGCGACATGTCCTCCGACGCGAGCCGCCTGCGCGAGGTCCTCCACCGCCAGTTCGGCGTCGTGACCACGGCACAGGCCAGGGCCCACGGCCTCGGCCCCGGTGTCGAGCGACGGTTGCTGCGCGACGGGGTCCTGCGGCGAGCGCCAGGCGGGGTGCTGGTGGCCGACTGGGTCGCGCCCAGCTGGGAGCAGCGCGTCCTCGAGATCGCCCTCGCCGACCGCGGCCTGGTCCTCTCCCACGGGACGGCGGCACGGCTCCACGGGTTGCCCGGCTTCGCTCGCCACGAGCCGATCGAGGTGGTCGTCCGCTCGCCCCGTACGGCGGGCATGGGGACCGGTGTCGTCGTCCACCGGACGCGCTGCCCGATCGATGCCGACATCGTCCGCCTCGGTCCAGCACGGGTGTTGAGCGTGGCGACGACCCTCGTGGTGCTCGCGTCCTCGTGCTCCGAGGAGACGCTGTCGCGGGCGCTCACCGGCGCGCTCGCCGCCGGGGCCGACGCGCACGGCCTGCGGGCGACGGCCGAACGCTGGCAACGGCGAGGGCGGCGCGGGGCGGCCCCCGTCCAGGCACTCCTGCCGGCCTGACGACCGGGCGGTTCAGGCGTCGACGGGCGCGAGCATCTCGTCGGCAGCCGACCACGGATCGACCGTGCGATCGGCCACACCATCGACGAGCTCGTCCCACCGATCACCGGTGCACAGCTCCCGGGCCCGCTCCCTGAGCCGTTCGGCGACGATCTCGCGCAGCTCCTCGCGCAGACGGAAGGTCCGCCGGCGGGCGAGCTCCCCGCTGGCGGTGGCGTGCTCGCGATGGGCCAGCACGGCGGCCCACAGCTCGCTCACGCCCTCGCCCGTGGTGCCCACGGTGGCCAGGATCGGCGGTCGCCACGCCTCGTGCGCCAGGTCGGAGAGGTCGAGCATCTGCTCGAGGTCGCGGCGGGTCTGGTCGGCACCGGCGCGATCGGACTTGTTGATCACGAACACATCCGCGATCTCCATGAGCCCGGCCTTGTTGGCCTGGACGCTGTCGCCCCACCCCGGGTTCACCACCACCACCGTCGTGTCGGCCTTGCCCGCGATCTCGACCTCGACCTGGCCGACGCCGACGGTCTCGACCAGGATCCAGTGCCGGCCGATGGCGTCGAGCAACCGCACCGCCTCGGGCGTCGCGAGCGACAGGCCGCCGAGGTGGCCGCGGGTGGCCATCGAGCGGATGAAGACGCCCGGGTCGGTGGCGTGGTCCTGCATGCGGACCCGGTCACCGAGGATCGCTCCGCCGGTGAACGGCGAGGACGGGTCGATCGCCAGCACCGCCACCTCGAGATCCAGCGAACGCAGGTGCCGGATCGTGGCGCTGGTCAGCGTGGACTTGCCGGCGCCCGGTGCACCGGTGAGGCCGACGGTGTAGGCCTGGCCGCTGCGGGGGTGGGCCAGTCGGGTGACGGCTCGCCCATCGGCGCCGCCGCGCTCGATCAGCGACAGCAACCGTGCGATCGCCGAACGGTCACCGGCGAGCGCGGCATCGAAGAGCTCGTCGGGTTCGCGGCGTCGGCGGTGGGCACCACCGCTCACGCAGCGCTCCCGGTCACTCGAGGCCCTCGGCGACGTTGACCACCTCGGTCACGCCGTCGACCCGGTCGCGCATGATCCGCTCGATCCCGGCCTTGAGGGTCTGGGTGGACGCCGGGCAGGTGCCGCAGGCACCGACCAGGGTCACCGAGACGATGCCGGTGGTCTCGTCGACGTCGCGCAGGACGATGTCGCCGCCGTCGGCCTGCAGCGCCGGGCGGATGACCTCGATGGTGGCTTCCACTTGCTCACGCATGGCGATGCCATTCAATCAGCGGTCGGCGGTCGAACCGCCACCCGCCGCACGGCCTGCGGCGACAACCGGGGCGCCGATACCCTCGGGGGCATGCATCCGACCGGCCTCGCCGTCGTGCTCGCCCACCAGGGCGGCTGGGACGAGGCGCTGCTGGTGGCGGGACCGGTGGTCGTGATCGTCGC
>CAYRXQ010000075.1:12275-12606 GCA_964428115.1 uncultured Ilumatobacteraceae bacterium | reverse complement strand
AGCCGGGAGGTCCGTACAGCAGGATCCCCTTCGGAGCCGGCAGTTGGTGCTCGGCGAAGAGGTCCTGGTGCAAGAACGGCAGCTCGACAGCGTCGGCGATCTGCTCGATCTGGTCGTCGAGGCCGCCGATGTCGGCATAGGAGATGTCGGGCACCTCCTCGAGCAGCAGGTCCTCGACCTCGGGTCGGGGCAGCTTCTCGAGCAACAGGTTGGTGCGGGGGTCGAAGCGCATCTGGTCGCCGTTGCGCAGGCGGATGCCGCGAACCGCATCGGCGAGCTCGCAGACCCGCTCCTCGTCGGCCCGGCCCACCACGATGACACGCGTGCCGTC
>CAYRXQ010000075.1:0-12265 GCA_964428115.1 uncultured Ilumatobacteraceae bacterium | reverse complement strand
ACCTCCTTGACGGTCACGACTTCACCGGTCTGCTCGGGGCGGCGGGCCTCGACCACGTTGAAGCTCTCGTTCAGCACGACCTCGGCGCCCAGCTCGAGCAGCTCGTACTCGATCTCGGGGTGCAGCTGCACCTTCATCTTGCGGCCGCTGGTGAGGACGTCGACGGTGAAGTCCTCGTTCTTGCCCACCACCACGCCGTAGGCCGAGGGGGGCTGGGTGAGCTTGTCGACCTCGTCGCGCAGCGCCGCGATGTGCTCGCGCGCCTCGCGCAGGGTGTAGCTCAGCTTCTCGTTCTGACCGAGGGTCGGCGCCAGCTGGCCCTTGGTCTCGAGCAGCCGCTCCTCGAGGGACCGGACGCGATGGGGTGCGTCGACGAGCCGGGTCCGCAGGTGTGCGATCTCCTCGCCGAGCACCGCGATCTGCGCCTCGAGCACCTCCACCGTCCGGTCATCGGCTGCGGTCACACGCACCTCCTGCTCGATCGGCCCGTCGCCGCGGGCCGGTGTCCGACGATCCGAACGTACACCAGGCCTCGCCGACGAGGGGGGCGCAGCCGCGGGCTTCAGCCACCGACGTCGAGGCGTACCCGTTCGCCGTGCCGGGCCACCACGGCCGGCAGGTGCCGCTCGCTCACGAGGGCACCGGCGAGCGCGTCGGCTGCATCGGGCTCGCCGTGCACCACGTACACGACCGGTCGGGCCGCCACGCGTCGGTGCTCGTCCGGGCCGGACCCGGGGGCCGTGCGGGCGCCGTCGATCCAGTCGAGGAGCTCGGAGCGATCGGCGTGGGACGACAGCGGGAGCGTCCGCACCGTCGCGCCGACCGGGCGGTGCGCGCCGAGCAGCTTGATGGTCGGGGCACCGGCCGCCAGCGCCTCGCCGCGCGTGCCCGGCGCCTGGAAGCCCACCAGCAGGATCGTGGTCCGCGGATCGCCCATGCGCACGGCGAGGTGGTGGAGGATCCGGCCGCCGGTCGCCATGCCCGAGGCCGAGACGATCACCAGCGGACCGTGGTGCTCGTTGAGCCCCTTGGACTCCTCGGGCGTCCGGGTCTCGGTCAGGTCGAGGTGGGCGAACAGCCGACCCTGGGTCGCCTCGTGCCGGAACTCGGGGGATCCGAGCGCCGCCTCCCGGCGGTAGACCGAGAGCGCGGCCGAGGCCATCGGGCTGTCGACCACGACCGGGATCGACGGGATCGCCAGGGAGCCGACCAACCGATCGAGGTGGTGCAGCACGACCTCGGTGCGGTCCACGGCGAAGGCCGGGATGAGGACGGTCCCGCCGCGGCGGGCCGCGTCGGTGACCACCTCGGTCAGCACACCGTCCACGTCGTCGTCGGGATGCTCCTCGTCGCCGTAGGTCGACTCGCAGACCACGACGTCGACCGGTCGCCGCCCGTCGGTCGCCGGGATCGGGGTCGGCGGACCGAGCAGCGGGTGCGTGCCGCGGCCCAGGTCCCCGCTGAACACGATCCGTCGCCCCGGGTCCTCGAGCAGCACGTCGAGCCAGGCCGCGCCCAGGATGTGACCGGCGTGTCGCCAGGTCACCTCCACACCGGGCGCCACCTCGCGGGCGACGTCGAAGGGGACCTCGACGAACCGTTCGAGGGACGCGATCGCCTCGGCCTCGGTGTACAGCGGCAGGGCCGGGTGATGCCGCGAGTACCCGACCCGGTTGGCGTAGGCCGCCTCCTCCTCGTGGAGGTGGCCGCTGTCGGGGAGCACGATCCGCGCCAGGGCCACCGTGCCCGGGGTCGCGTACACCGACCCGGTGAACCCCTCGCGCACGAGCCGCGGGATCGCGCCGCAGTGGTCGACGTGCGCGTGGGTCAGCACCACGGCGTCGATCGACCCTGCGGCGATCCGCTCACCGTTGATCGCCATCGACTCCCAGTTGCGCTGGCGCAGTGCCTTCGGGCCCTGGAACAGGCCACAGTCCACCAGGACCCGGGACCCGGCGGGGGTCTCGATCAGGTGCCGGCTGCCCGTGACGGTGCCCGCCGCGCCGAGGAAGGTGAGGGTCGGGGCACGTCCACGGGTGGCCACGACGTCCACGCTGGGCGCACGCCCGCCGGGGCACCAGGGTCATCGGTCACCTCCAGAGGTGACCAGATGATCTCTTTCCACGACCTCGACCGTGTAAAGTACTGGTGTCGCACGCGGACGACCCGGGCGACTTCATCGTGTTCGACAGTGTTCGACCGTGCTCGACGAGGAGACAACCACATGAAGGTCTGGATCGACCAGGATCTGTGCACCGGTGACGGTCTGTGCGAGGAGATCGCACCCGACGTGTTCACCCTGCTCGACGATGGTCTGGCCTACGTCAAGGAAGGCTCGAAGGTCTTCGCCACCGCCAAGGGCAACCCCCAGGGTGCCGAGGGCCTCGCCGAGATCCCCGATGGCCTGCTCGACGCGGTCATCGAGAGCGCCGAGGAGTGCCCCGGCGAGTGCATCTACATCGAGCCCTGAGCCGCGACGCACTGCCCCACGAGCAGTACGAGTAGTACCTCGGTCACCGCCGGGCCCCTCGGGGCCCGGCGGTGCCGCGTCCGAGGAACCTGCCGACGGTGAGGAACGCCGTGTGGGCCACCATGCGATGGTCGGGACGGACCGCGGCACCCTCGATGTGCCAGGTCCGGTGGAGCACCTCGAGGGTGCGGGTGTCGATCCAGCGGCCCTTGAGGGTCTCGCGGGTCTGCACCGCCTGGGTGATCGACGGCGTGTAGGCCACCAGGATCCCGCCCGGCCGCAGGACCTCCTCGGCATGCGCCACCACCTGCCAGGGTTCGGGCAGGTCGAGCACGACCCGGTCGAAGGGCCCGTGTGCCGGGTCGATGCCCTCGTAGCTGTCGCGCAGCTCCACCTGGTACCGCTCGAGCGCCGGCTCGCCCAGGAACGAGCGCACGTTCGCCGTCGCCCGGTTCGCGAAGTCCTCGCGGATCTCGTAGCCGACGATCTCGGCGCCCCAGCGCAGCATCGTCATCGAGAGCGCGCCCGAGCCGACGCCGGTCTCGAAGACCCGGACGCCCGGGCCGATGTCGGCCAGCATGCAGATCGGTGCGAGGTCCTTGGGATAGATCACCTGGGCGCCACGCGGCATCTCGATGACGAAGTCCTCGAGCGTCGGGCGGATCACCGTGTACTCGGCACCCTTCGTCGACCGCACCACCACCCCTTCGGGCGCGCCGATCACGTCGGCGTGCGGCACGAAGCCGGCGTGGCTGTGGAACTCGCCCGAGTCGGTGAGGGTGACCAGGTAGCGCCGGCGCTTGCTGTCGAGGAGCAGTGCCCGCTCGCCGGTGCGGAACGTCGTGTCGATCATCGTGACTCCACCTGCGCGGCCTCGGCCGCGCGCTCGGCCCGGCGACGGGCCGCGCGGGCCGCCTTCGGGAGGACCAGGTCGACGGGGACCGGCTCGTGCGCCGAAGCCGTCTCGACCAGCCGACAGAAGGCACAGACCTCACCGGTGGTCGGCGCACCGCACCGCTCGCACGACCGCAGCGCGCCGGCATCCGCGGCCGAGTGGCCTGCCAGCAGCGGCGCCATCCGCTCGATGAACCCGAGGTAGAAGGCCGCCTTCGACCCGGGCGACTGCCGCTCGACGGCGTTCAGCGCAGCCTTGTACTCGAGGTGCTTGTTGCCGTGCGCCATCGGACACTCGTCGAGCAGGTAGTCGATGCCGCGCACGATGCACCAGGCCGCCGTCTCCCGCTCGGTCAGGCGGACCAGCGGCTTGACCTTTTTCGGGAAGCCGTCGCGCGCCGGGAGCACGGGCAGCTGACGCGCCAGGTAGTCGATGTCCCATCGCAGCGTGTTCCCGAACAGGACCGCGGCCTCGTCGTCGAGGTTGTGCCCGGTGACCACCACGTCGTAGCCACCCTCGAGGGCGACCCGGTCGAACAGGTGGCGCTTGGACAGTCCGCACGCCGAGCAGGGCACCCGACGGGTCGCCTTGGCAGCGGTCGGCACGTCGTACCCGTGCTCGGTGCGCAGGTCGACGGTCCGCAGGTGCAGGCCGCGGGCATCCGCGAAGGCCTGGGCGTAGCGGCCGCTGGTGTCGCTGTACTCGCCGATCCCCAGGCCGATGTACAGGCCGTCGGCCGGGTAGCCGAGCTCGGCGAGCAGGTCCCACACGGCGAGCGAGTCCTTCCCGCCGCTCACTGCCACCAGGATCCGGTCGCCCGGGCGCAGCATGTCGTGGTCGGCGATGGCCTTCTCGACCTGACGGCGGCAGAGCTGTTCGAAGTGCTCGGCGCAGAAGTTGGCGTTGTGTCGCGGCAGGTCGATGACGGCCGGCCCGCGACAGACCCGGCACTTGGATCCGGACTGCACGGTCACCCGCCCGAGATGACGGGTCGGATCTCGACCAGGTCATCCGCCCCGAGGACGGCATCGCCGGGCACGAGCGTGCCGTTGCGGATCACGAGGTGCCCCTCGCGCTCCAACCCGAGGTGATCGAGCAGGGCGATGACGGATCGGGCCGAGTCGACCTCGATCTCACGGCGCGGGTTGCGCAGCAGGACCTTCACGATCCCGTTGCCGCCCGTGCCCGCCGACGACGGTCGCGGCGGCTCTCGGGCCGGATCGTGCGCACGGTGAGCGACTCGCCCGGCGCGAGGCGATCGATCGTGAGCACCTCTTCGTCGCGGCCGACGAACCGGGACAGGAACCGCCAGCCGAACACGACGATCGCGACGGCCCGCCAGACACGGCTGGAGCCGAACACACCGTTCGTGAGCGCCGCCCGGCGCACCAGGATCGACGGAGAGATCACACGGCGAGCGCGCGGCATCAGAAGCGGCGGATCTCGACGAACGTGGTCTTCTTCTTGCCGCTGCGCCGGCCGAGCAGGAACATCAGGACCAGCAGGAACAGCCCGATCCCGCCGCCGACGGCCATGATCGACTGCTTGCCGTCCTCGACCTTGTGGTTGACACCGTCCTGGAGTGCCCGGAACTTGGACTCGAGGTCGTCACGGGTGATGGTGGTGGAGCGGGTGCTGCTCATCGGGAGGCCTCCTGGCGCGACGACCGGTCGTCGTTGGTCGGGTACAGCGAGCTCTTGCGGATGCGGGACAGCGTGAGGGCCAGTGCGGCCAGCGTGAGCACGAACACGATGAGGTAGGCGAGCCACGACAGCCGGCCCGTGGCCGAACGATCCCACTCGGTCTGCACCAGGCGGAGCACCCCGAGGAGCAGGAAGAACGCCCCCAGACCGAGGGTCACCGCCCCGGCAGCCCCGTACGCGAGCCAGCGGCCGGCACCGCGCAGCGGGCCGATCGTCTCCTGCTTCGCGTAGGTCTTGACGTACTCGACGACCTCACCGAGCGACACCGCGTCGTCGGCGCGCCGGGGGGTCGGGACGGGATCGGCCATGAGGGTGGTTCTATCACCTGCGACGGAACTTCAACACCGCCTCCACGTCGTCGAGTGCGGCGTCGAGGAGGTCGAGGCGCTCGGCCGGGCCGGCCGCGCCGAGCAGGCGGTGCCGATCGGCGGGCCCGAGCGGCGAGAGCGACACCAGCTGATAGCTCGCCAGCACCGGGTCGGTCGCGAGCTCGACCTCGGGGACCTCGGCGAGGTCCCCCACCTCCACGGCGAGCTGCTGGGCCTGGCGCACCCGGACCAGGGTCGCGGCCAGCGCGGGCCCGAGCGCGTCGGCGCCGTCGAGCTCATCGGCGAGGTCGTCGACGTCCGCGACCGGGTACGGGTCGTCGGGGAGCCAGGCCACCACCCGGATCCGTCGGGTCCCGACCGCGACGAGGGCGTACCGGCCCTCGTCGAGTGCGTCGATCCGCACGACGTGTGCGACGGTCCCGACGCCGGCACGGTGGTCACCACCGCCGACCTCGTGGCCACGCTCGATCAGCGCCACCCCGAACTCGGGCTCGTGGACGTCGTCCGCGAGGAGGTCGAGCACCAGCTGGCGGTACCGGGGCTCGAAGACGTGCAGCGGGAGCAGCTCGCCCGGCAGCAGCACCGACCCGAGCGGGAACATCGGCAACACGGCCATGCAGCCACCGTAGGGCCGTCCGGGGTCGCAGCCTCAGCGGGGCGCGAACCTCGTCGGATCCACCTCGACGGGGTACCCGACGACGAGCTCGACGAGGTCGGCCCAGCGGGGCAGGTGTGCCTCTGGGTCGTCCGCACCGGGGAAGCCGGCCACGGATGCGAAGCGGATCAGCGAACCGTCCTCGGCGGTCACCTCGCCGGTCAGGGCCTTGACGTCGGTGAGCGTTCCCGTCTTGGCGCGCAGCACCCCGTCGAGCTCGGTCCCCACGAACTGCTCCACGAGGGTGCCCGAGGTCCCGGCGACGGCCAGCGCATCGGCCAGGACGGGTGCGCCCAGCTCGACCTCGGCCTGCTCGAGCACCCCGAGGAGCGTGGCGCAGGTCGTCCGGTTCTCCCGCGAGAGCCCCGACCCGTCGTCGAGGACCAGGCCGTCGAGCGGCACGCCCCACTCCCCCAGCACCTCGCGCACGACGTCGAGCCCGGCGAGCCGCGTGCCGACACCGGTCGCCGCGTAGCCGAGCTCCTTGACCAGCATCTCGGCGGTGTTGTTGTCACTGGTCTGCAGGAGCTCGACCACCACCTCGTCGAGCGGCGCCGAGCGGACCGACGCGAGCACCGGAGCACCCTCGGGTGCCGTGCCCGTGCGGTTCCGTCCGGTGATCGTCACACCGCGTGCGACGAGCAGCCGGTTCAGCTCGTTGGCGGCCGACTGGTTGGGATCCAGACCGACACCGCTCCCGAAGATGGTGCCGTCGTTCACGAGCAGGGCATCGATGGGTCCGCCGTCGCCCCGGGTGATCCCGGGGCCCCAGGAGGGCACCACGAACTCGTCGTCGTAGCGGCTCCCGTCGCCCACCACGTCGCCCTCCACCACCCGGACCCCGGCGGCGACGACGGCGTCGGCGAGCGCGTCCATCGAGGTCGTCGCGAACGCCGGGTACCGCCGCGGGTCGGGGACGTCGGCCGATGCCAGCAGCGGATCGCCGCCGCCCACCAGGTACAGGTCGCCGGTGACCACACCGTCGACGGGCGACGCGGCCCGGACCTCGGTCACGAACCGGTGCTCGGGGCCGAGGCGATCGAGTGCCGCGGCGGCGACGAAGAGCTTCTGGTTGCTCGCCGGCACCATCGGCACCTCGGCCCGGTGCGCCGCGAGGTCGCGGCCGTCGACCGACACGGCCACGCACCACCCGTCGTCGAAGGACTCGAGCGCGGCGTCGGCCGCGCGCCGGTTCGCCGCCCAGGCCACCCGCTCGGCCACCGGATCGGGCACGCGTCGCCAGGACACGAGCGGCGTCGCGAGGGTCGCGTCCGGGCGGGCAGCTCCACCGTTCCCACCGGCCCGGTCGGGCACCGCGCCCACCGCAGCGGCGAACTCGTCGAGCACGAGCTGCTCGGCGGCCTCGACCGACGCCGTGGCGCGCTGGCGGACCACGAGGGCGCCGACCACCGGGGCGACCAGCAGGAGCACCACGACCGTCCAGGCCAGGATCCGCCCGAGGGTCGACCGTCGACGACGGCGTCGTCCGCCCGGTCGTCCGCGGTGTGATCCGCCCCGTGTTCCGTCCGGGGTTCCGCCCGGCGAGGTCATCGCGGGCCGAGCACGTCGGGCCCGGCACCCGAGGGGTACGAGTCGAGCGTGCGGGCGAGCAGGTCCCAGACGGGGCGGTACTCGCTCTGGTCGGAGATGGTCGGGCCGTTCAGCACGAGGGCGTACTCCACCGCGCCGCCGCCCGCCACGGGCAGGTCGCCGACCAGTGCCTTGACCGCGGGTGGGTCCTCGTTGAAGGGCGGGTTGTTGAGCGTGCCGGTCTTGCCGCGCAGCCGACCCGCCACCTCGCTGCCCTCGAACACCGAGATCAGGGTGCCCGAGGTGGCCGCCACCGCGAGGCCCGCCGCGATCGGGCCGTCGCCTCCGTCGCGCTGGATGACCGTGAGGAGGACCTCGCAGGTGGCGCGGTTGTCGAGCGAGAGCCCGCTCCCGTCGGACAGGACGACGCCCGTCAGGTCGAGTCCCCACCCAGCGAGGACCTCGGCGGCCGCAGCCAGGCCCGCCTCGCGGCTGCCGACGCCCTGGGCCGCGAGACCGATCTCCTTGACCATCAGCTCGGCGGTGTTGTTGTCGGAGTTGGTCAGCATCTCGGCCACCACGTCGGTCAGCGGTACCGACTCGATCGACGCGATCTCGGTCGCATCCGCCGGTGCCGGCCCGGTCCCGGGTGCACCGACCACCGTCACGCCGCGCTCGGTGAGCATCCGTGTGAGTTCCTCGGCAGCAGCCAGGGCCGGGTCGTCGGACCGCAGCTCGGCACCCAGGACACGGGAGTCGTTGGCCATCAGCGCGCCGTACGGACCGGCCTCGACGCCGGCCACGCCGGCACCCCAGCCAGGGGCGAAGCGCTCGGTGTCGTAGCGGCTCTCGTCGCCGACGATCGACCCCTCGACCCGGGTGATCCCGGCGGCCACCACCCGGTCGGCGAGCGTGTCGAGGCTGGTCGGATCGATCACCGGGTAGCGCTCGAGGTTGGAGGTCGCGTACCAGTCACCCGAGAGCAGTGGATCGCCGCCGCCCACCAGGTGCAGATCACCGGCCACGGCGCCGGCGACCACGGCCGGGCCGACGACGCGGGTCTCGTACCGGAACTCGGGTCCGAGGACCTCGAGCGCCGCGGCGGCGACGATCAGCTTCTGCGCGCTGGCCGGGATCACCGGGACGGCATCGTTGCGCTCGCCCACCTCGATGCCGTCGACCGAGACCGAGACGCAGGAGCGGTCGTTCACGGCCTCGAGCAGCGGGACGACATCGGCCCGGAACGCCTCGAGGTTCACCGCCCGGGCGGTGAGGGTCGGGACGCGACGCGCCGAGACGAGCGGTGTGCTGAGGGGAGGTGCGGGTGTCGGCGGCGCCACCTCGGGCACCAGCTCGGTGGGGTCGACGGTCTCGACCGAGGCGCGGGCATCGGCCCACTGCCACAGGCCGCCGAGCGCGATCGCGGGGACGGCGGTGATCGCCACCAGCACCAGGATCGGCCCGACCGACGACCGAGGACGGGTCACGAGGACCGGCGCTCCCGGTGACGTGCGTCGCGGTAGAGGTGACCGAGCGCAGTGACCGCACGGTCACCGCTCGGGTAGCACAGCCGCCCGGTGGCCCGAACCGTGGCCGGGCCGGGGTTGGCGGGATCGGCGACGGCGAGCTCGGTGGCGAGCAGGATCGGCTTGCCCGTCCGGTCGCTCAGCTCGGCGGCGGCCTCGGCGAACCGGGCGTCCTGGCGCTCGTGGTAGGCCACGATGCGGTCGAGCCCGTGATCGGGGTGGAACCCGCCCTCGCGCATCAGGCGCGCCTGGTTCGACTGGATGCCGACACCCAGGTAGATGACGGCGTGCACGTCGGGATGGGTGGCGATCATCTCGAGCACGGTGGGAATCGTGTCACGGGTCTCGCCGCCTGCGCAGTCGACCGGGTTGCTCTTGGACCACCGGGGCGGGAGCTCGGCGTCGATCGCGGTCCGCAGGTCGTCGGGCAGGTCGAGCAGCACCAGGTCGGGATCGCGGGTGATCGCGTCGGCGGTGACCACGCCCCACCCGCCGGCGGTGGTGAGGATCACGACGTTGGGCCCCGCGGGCAGCGGCTGGGTGGCGAAGGTGGCTGCGGCTTCGAAGGCCTCCTCCACCGACATCGCACGGGTGATCCCGGCCGCACGGCACTCGCCGTCGAAGATCTTGTCGTCGGCGGCCAGGGCACCGGTGTGGCTGGCGGCCGCCTTCGCGCCCCCGGCGGTCGCGCCGCCCTTGAGGAGCACGAGCGGCTTGCGACGGGCGACGTCGGCCAGACGATCCATCAGGCCGCGGCCGTCGGTGATGCCCTCCACGTAGGCGAGCCCGACGCCCGTCGCCGGGTCGTCGCCGTAGAAGTCGAGGTAGTCGGCCACGCTCACGGCGGCTGCGTTGCCCGCCGACACGGCGCGGCTGATGCCGACCCCCGACGATCGCGCCAGGTTGAGGAAGCTCGACACGAAGTTGCCGCTCTGGCTGGCCACACCGATGCGGCCGGCCGGCGGGTACGGCGCCACGATCTGCGCGCACAGGTGGGCCGGGGTCGAGACGACGCCCTGGCCGTTGGGGCCGGCCAGCAGGATGTCGAGCTCGTCCGCGAGCGCGACCAGCTCGGCCTCGGCCGCACGGCCCTCCTCCCCCGCCTCGCCGTACCCGGCCGAGGTCAGGAACGCGGCCGTGATGCCCTTGCGGGCGCACGCGCGCAGGATGTCGGGGTTGGCGCTCGCGGGCGTGCAGACGAAGACGAGGTCGATGGCGTCGTCGGGGAGATCGTCGATGTCGGCGACGGTCTGCACGCCGAGGACCACCTCGCCCTGCCGGTTGGTGCCGTACACCCCGCCCTGGTAGCCCGAGGCGAGCAGGTTGTGCAGCGAGACGAACCCGAACTTGCCGGGATGGCTGGAGGCGCCCGTGACCACCACGCCGCGCGGCTCGAACAGGGCCCGGAAGTGCGCGTCCGAGGGCCGGGACCGCAGCGCCGCATGTGCCTGGACGGCGTCGGGATCCCCGAGCTCGACCAGCGCGTCGACCGCGACCGGCCGACCGTCGGGGCGCACGATCAGCGTGTTGATGTCGACGCTGGCCACGTCGGGTCGCTCCACGGCGAGCCGGCCGAGGCCGACCAGCAGCTCCACCAGCACGGTGCGGTCGACCGCCGCCTCGCCCCGGAACTCGCCGAGGAGCCGCTGCGTGGCGAGGCCGTCGATCATCTCGGCGGCGGTCACCGCGTCGACGGGGGCCGGGCGGAACACCACGTCGGCGACCGCCTCGGCGAGGATCCCGCCCACGCCCAACATGACGGTCGCGCCGAACTGCTCGTCGCGGACCATGCCGACGATCAGCTCGCGGTTGCCGCCGATCATCGGGGCGACGAGCACCGTGACCGCACCGTCCTCGGGTGTCGCAGCGGCGAGCAGATCGCTGGCGGCCGCCCGCACGGCCGCTGCGTCGCCGAGGCGCAGCCGGACCAGCCCCCGCTCGGTCTTGTGGGCGATGGCGTCACCGTTCAGCTTGGCGACCACCGGCAACCCGAGATCCTCCGCGGCGTGCACCGCCTCGTCGGGGGTGGTGACGACGCGCTCCTCCGCGAGCGGGACGCCGTACCCGGCGAGGAGGATCTTGGAGTCGGTCTCGGAGAGCGTGCGGCCGGTGGTGGACATCGGCGTCCACCGTACTCAGCCGACCCCCGGCGATCCCGGCTCCCGGGACGGGGGTCAGCGGGTGGTCGGGTCGTCGTGCAGCAGGGCGGCACGGAAGAACGACAGCATGTGTGCCCGCCGTGCCGCCAGGGCTCGCTCGCCCAGGGGCGGGTCGTCGAGCAGACCCTCGAGGAAGGGTGCGTCCGAGAAGTAGGTCAGCAGGGCGCCGTACCCGGTGAGCACCAGGTTCCGGGCGTCGTGGCGGCGGAAGGTGCCGGCGTCCATCTCCCGCTCGAAGTAGGCGACGGCACGTTCGAACATCGGTCGCAGGACCGCACCGAGGTCGATGCCGAGGTGCGCACCGCCGTCGATCGCCTCGCGCCGCATCAGGCGGACGAAGTCCTGGCTGTCGGCGAAGAAGCCGAACCCGGCATCGATGACGTACTCGACCTTGGGCCAGCCGGTCTCGGGGGACTCGATGGCGGTGTCGAGGCGTGCCATCCAGTCGGACAGGGCCCGCTCGAACACCTCGCCGTACAGCGCCTCCTTCGAGGGGAAGTGGTGCAGGAGGCTCGGACGGCGGATCCCCACCTCGGCCGCGATGTCGTTCAGCGACGTGCCCTCGTAGCCCGCCAGGGCGAAGCACCGCAGCGCTTCGTCGAGGATCAGGTCGCGGGTGGATCGGACATCGCGGACATCGGCGTTCATCGCGTGCCCAAATGTACACCGGGGCCCCCGACCGACGGTCGGAGGCCCCGGGTGACGAGTGGTCGGGATCGGGTCGGTCAGGCCAGCGCGGCCTCGACGACCTTCCAGTTCACGAGGTGGTCGAGGAAGGTGTCGACGTAGTCGGGGCGACGGTTGCGGTAGTCGATGTAGTAGGCGTGCTCCCACACGTCGCAGGTGATGACCGCCTGCTTGCCGTGCTTCATCGGCAGGTCCGCGTTGCCCGTGGCCATGATGGCGAGCTTGCCGCCGTCGAGCACCAGCCAGGCCCACCCCGAGCCGAACTGGCCGGTCGCAGCCGTCTTGAACTGGGTGCGGAAGTCGTCGTAGCT
>CAYRXQ010000074.1:9176-12706 GCA_964428115.1 uncultured Ilumatobacteraceae bacterium | reverse complement strand
GCGACGGCTTCGTGGCCGTCAACCCACTCGGCGGCTTCGAGCACCTGCCCTACGAGGCGGCGATCGACCGGGCCGCCGACCTCTTCGGGGCCACCGTCCTCCCACCCGTTTCGTGGTACACGGAACGTGTGCTTGCGGGCGCGGTGACCGAGGCACACCTGCGCGACGCCCTGGCCGAGCTGGGCATCGCCGGCGACGCCGCCGCGATGCTCGGCCACGTGGCGGCACCGACGGCCACCACGGCCCACACCCGGGCGACTGCGAACGAGACGGCACCGGCCGCCACCGAGCTGCTGCGCCGCGGGACCGGGGTGGTCGCTCCCCTGCTCGACCGCCTCGTGGCCCACTGGTGCGCGACGGCCGACGACACGTCCTTCACCGCGTGGCGAGCCGTGACCCGCCACGACCCCGATCTGCGCCGCTGGTCGGCGGGCCGGTCCCGCGC
The DNA here is from genome assembly GCA_964428115.1 of uncultured Ilumatobacteraceae bacterium. Lineage (GTDB taxonomy): Bacteria > Actinomycetota > Acidimicrobiia > Acidimicrobiales > Ilumatobacteraceae > CAYRXQ01. Next base: position 12,261 of record CAYRXQ010000074.1, on the reverse strand, counting down.
CACCATCGACGCCCTCCCGGCCGAGCCGGCAGCCGCCATCGCCGAGCTCCTCGACGAGGTCGGTGTCGACCAGCAGCACGCCACGGGCTACCTCGAGGCCCATCTGGCTCGGCTCCCGGGCTGGGCCGTGGCGGTCGGCCGCACCACCGGGACCGCCGGGTTGGTGGAGTACCTCGCCGTCCGTCTCACGCTCGAGCGGCTCCTCCTCGACGCGCCCGGCCGGCCGCAGACCGTCGCCGACCACGGTGGAGCGGCTCGCGATGCACTCGAGGAGCTCGCCGCCCTCGACGACACCACCGAGCGGCTCGTCTGGCAGGGCGCCGCCGAGATCGCCTGGCGCGATCAGCTCCTGGCCCGGGCGACCACGGGTGCACGCAGGGCACCGACCACCGCGGTCCCCGAACCCGTCGCGCAGGTCGTCTGCTGCATCGACGTCCGCTCCGAACCGCTCCGGCGCCACCTCGAGGCGATCGGCCCCTACGAGACCCTCGGCATCGCCGGGTTCTTCGGGCTCCCGATCGCGGTCCACCCACAGGGCACCGAGCACGCCGTCGCCTCCTGCCCGGTCATCGTCGACCCGCGGGCCACCCTCGAGGAGCGGCCGCGGCGCGGCAGCGCCTCCGACCCGCAGGACCTCGACGTGACCCATCGCGCCTTCCACGGCGCCGAGGTCGGCGGCCCCTCGGCCTTCGCGCTCGCGGATGCCAGCGGGTGGGTGCTGGGCGTGCAGAGCCTCGCCGCTGCGGTCGCGCCCGATGCACTGGACCGGCTCCGCGGACTCGTCGGCGGCCGGCGTGCCGCGCGTCGAGCCACCCGGTTCGACCTCGACCAGCACGACGACCGGCCGGGCACCGGCCTGACCCTCGACACCCAGGTGGCGCTGGCCCGCGGCGCGCTGACCGCCGTGGGGCTCACCGAGGCGTTCGCACCGGTGGTGGTCCTCTGCGGCCACCGCAGCTCGCACCGCAACAACCCCTTCCGTGCCGGACTCGACTGCGGGGCCTGCGGCGGCAACCCCGGCGGGCCCAACGCCCGCATCCTCGCCGCCATCTGCAACCGGGCCGAGGTCCGCGCTCGCCTGGCCGACGAGGGCATCGCCATCGCCGACACGACCTGGTTCGTGGCCGCCGAGCACGAGACCACCGACGACGAGGTCAGCCTGCTCGATCTGGAGGACGTCCCCGATCGGCACCGGTCGACCGTCGATGCCGTCGGCGCCGATCTCGCCCGGGCCGCAGCCAGGGCCGGTGCCGAGCGCGCCGAGCGCCTACCGGCCCCGCCCCGCGCCTCAGGTGGCCGGGGTCGTCGCTCGGCCGACCCAGCCCAGGTGGTCCCCGACTGGGGTCTGGTGCGCTGCGCGGCGATCGTGGTGGGTCCACGCACGCTCACGGCGGGCCTGGACCTCGACCGGCGGACGTTCCTGCACTCCTACCAGCCTGCCGCAGACCCCGACGGCGTCGTCCTCGAGGCGATCATGACCGGTCCCGTGGTGGTCGCCCACTGGATCTCCTCGCAGTACGCGATGTCGACCGCCGCGCCCGCCCGGTTCGGCGCGGGTCCCAAGCCCCTGCAGAACGTCATCGGCCGCGAGGGGGTGGCCGAGGGCGACGGCCTCGATCTGCGCCTCGGGCTCCCCCTCGAGTCGGTCTGGTTCGACGGTCGGCCGGTCCACGAGCCGATGCGGCTGCTCGTGGTGATCGACGCACCGGCGACCCGGGTCGAGGCCGTGATCGCACGGAACCCGGTGCTCCAACGGCTCTTCGACCACGGCTGGGCCCGGGTCGTGGCCCGGGCCGACGACGACCTCGGCTTCACCTGCCGTAACCGCGAGGGCACCTGGACCGTCCACCCGTCCACCGACCGCGTGCCGGCTCCGGCAACATGAGCGCCATGAGCGAGCTCCATCACATGACCAAGATCGAGGTCGTCGTCAACGGCGCCGAGGTCGACGCCGTGCGCGCGATCTTCGACGGCGCCCACGTCACCGGCTTCACCATGCTCGGCAACGTGGCCGGCTCCGGACACGGCGGCTTCCACGAGGGACGTCTGGCCTTCAACGACCGTGACGGGCTGACGATGCTCATCACCGTGGTGCCCGACGATCGCGCCCACGAGGTGACCGATCGTCTCCGGGTACTCTTCGCCGACCGACCGGGGGTGATGTTCGTCTCCGACACCCGGGTGAGCAGACCGGAGTACTTCACGCCATGAGTGAGCCTGAGCGGCCGGGCTGGACCTTCTTCACCAACCACGCGCACGTGCTGATCGCACTCCGCCGCGACCCCGAGCTGCGCCAGCGCGACATCGCCCTGCTCGTCGGCATCACCGAGGGCGCGGTCCAACGGATCCTCGACGACCTGGAGCAGGGCGGGTACCTGCGTCGCGAGCGCGTCGGCCGCCGCAACCGGTACGAGGTCCTCGATCGCTCACCGCTGCGCCATCCGCTCGAGTCGCACCGATCGGTGGCCGACGTGCTCGCGCTGTTCGCCGACCCGGCATGACGACCAGCCCGCCCGGTCAGCACGGTCAGCACGGTCAGCACGGTCAGCACGGCCAGCCCGACCAGGACGGTCAGCCCGGTCAGCCTGCGCCACCACCCGGGACACAGGTCTCCCCGCGCTGGGCGGCCTGGCGTGCCGCCACCGACCTGGTCGAGTACGAGACGCGGTGGGACCGGCTCGAGGTCGAGGGGACCGCGCCGCACGGGGAAGCCGACCTGGTGCTGCGGTGGCAGCCCAGGCGGGCCTTGGACGCCGGCTGTGGCATGGGCCGCGTTGCGATCGAGCTCGACCGTCGCGGGGTCGGGGTCGAGGGCGCGGATCTCGACCCCGACCTCCTGGCGGTGGCCCACCGACATGCACCGCACCTGCGGTGGCGCCACGCGGACCTCGCCAGCGACGACCTCGGCGAGCCGTACGACCTCATCGTGATGGCCGGCAACGTCCCGGTGTTCTGCCAGCCCGAGGATCGCCCGGCGCTCGTCGCCAACCTCGCCCGCCACCTGCGACCCGGCGGGCGCCTCGTGGCCGGGTTCGTCCTCGAGGATCGCGAGGATGCCATCACCGCCCACGACTACGAGCGGGCC
>CAYRXQ010000074.1:0-9166 GCA_964428115.1 uncultured Ilumatobacteraceae bacterium | reverse complement strand
CCTGCAGCGCGGCCGGGCTCGTGACCGAACACCGCTGGTCGACCTGGGAGGGCGCACCCTTCGTCGCCGACGGACCCGCGCGCTCGACCTACCTCGTCGCAGTGGCCCTCGCGCCGAGCTGACCTGCGGCGGACGGTGCCTCAGCGCAGATCCGACCGGCGCACCGCCCGCAGGTCGTCGCGGCCGGCCACGCCCAGCTTGCGGTAGATGCGCTGCAGGTGGTTGTCGACCGTACGCACCGAGACCCCGAGCCGCAGCGCGATCGAATTCGAGGGGTCCCCCGTCGTCGCGAGCACCGCCACCTCGCGCTCCCGATCGGTGAGGAGCGCGAAGCCGGGGTGCGGTGCGAGCGCCGGGGTGGATGCCTCGGGCCTGCGGGCCCGCAGCCGGACCACCCGGCTGCGCAGTCGATCGGCCGTGGCCGGATCCCCGGCCCGGCGCGCCGCCCACGATGCCCGGTTGGCAGCCTCCGCGGCGAACACGATCGCACCCAGGGCCTCGAAGCGATCCGCGACCGCCACGAGCATCGACGGGTCCGCAGCAGCGAGCGCCCGCCCGTGCTCGGCCCGCGCCGCGGCGAGCTCCCCCTGGACCATGCCGGCGACGCGCACGAGCCGGGCGACGTGCTCGGCGCTCCCCACCCGGACGATGTCGTGCAGGGCGAGCACCTCGAGGCCCGCCTCGCCGCTGGCCGCCGCGGCATCGGCGGCCGCGAGCAGGGCGGTGATCCCACCGCGCAGATCGCCCTCGGCGATCGCGGCCCATGCCCGGGCCCGGTCGAGCTCGGACACCATGAGGCCCAACTCGGTGGGTGGGCACGCATCGAGCGCATCGACGGCATGGCGGGTGGCGTCGGGATCGCCGGTCTGTGCCGCGGCGAGCACGGCACCACCGCGGGCCCACCGCAGGTGCGGCACGAGGTTGAGGTCGGTGGCGGCCGAGGCTGCCGTCTCGAACGCGTGCAGCGCCTCGGTGAGTCGCCCCTGGCTGAGCAACGATCGTCCGCCGATGACGCCGGCCCACATCTGCCCGTTGCGATCACCGATCTCTGCCGCCGCGCCGGCCACGAAGGCCGCCAGCCCGTCGGCCTCCTCGAAGCAGCCGGCCTCGGCCAGCGCCAGCGAGCGCACCAGCGCGTGGAGACCGGGGCCGCTCAGCAGTGGCTGCTCCCCGAGCGCCAACCGTTCGTCGAGGGCGCGCTGCGCGAGCTGCGCCGCGTCGAGGTGTCGGCCCTGCATCACGAGCGCCGGCCCGGCAGCCGTCGCGGCCTCGACGAAGTGTCGACCCGTGCCGGCCGCCACGAAGGGTTCGACCGAGGCCAGCGCCTCGGCGGCTCGGCCGAGGAACAGCTCGAGCACACCGCGAACCCCGAGCATCTCGGCCGTCCAGTCGTCGTCACCGAGCTCGGCGATGGTCACGTCGAGCAGTGTCCGGGCGTCGTGGACACGATCCAGGTGGAACCCGAGGTTCACCGCCCGCGCCATCGCGACCAGGGCGCGCTCCTGATCGTCGCCGGGCGCGACGGCCGCCAGCACTGCCTCGGCCTCCAGGTTCCGGCCGAGCGAGGTCAGGATCTCCCCCAGGGTGACCACGACCCGCACATCGTCGCCGGCGCGCAGCACCGCTCGACAGATCGACTCTGCCAGCGCCAGGTCACCGACGTCGATGGCCGCACGAGCGGTGGCGACGGCCTCGTCGGCAGCCGGCACCGATCCGGCCCGCAGGGCGAGCGAGGCCTCGAGCGCCCGATCGGCACGGGTGACGGCGGCGGGGTCACGCAGGTGCCAGGCCGTGAGCGCAGCGCTCACCACGGGGGCGAGACGGTCGGACCGCAGCGACGAGCGCGCCGCGGCGAGGACCGTGCGGACCGACGGGTCGGCGAAGCGCACACGGCGGGTGTCGGGCATCCCGGGTCGACCGTCGACCGCGACGACACCGGCGCGCTCGAGCCGCTCCAGCGGGTCGGTACCGATCACCTCGAGCGCCACCTCGACCGGCAGACTCCCGGCCATCGCGAGCGCGTCGGCCGCTGCGAGGTCGGCCGCCGCGACGTCGTGCAGCGAGGCCTCGACCCGCTCGACCAGTGCCGCGGGGACCGGCAGCGGGCCGCACCGCCGCCAGACACGTCCGAGCGGGGCGATCGATCCGTCGGCCGCAGCCGCCCGCAGCACGTCGACGATGGCCGCGGGTGCCCCGCCGACGGCCGCGCCGACCGCTCGCACGAGCACGGGCTCGACGGGCCCACCGAGCACGTCGGCGGCGAGCCGGGCCACGGCCGTGTCGTCGATCGGGTCGAGCCGGATGCGTCGGACGAGTCCGTCCCGCTCGAGCGCCGCGATCGGGCTCGGGATCGGACGACGGGTCGACGCCGCTCCCAGGAGCCGGGCGCCCAGACGCGCTGCCCCCGCCAGCACGAACGCCGAGCGTTCGTCGAGCGCGTCGAGACCGTCGACCACGATCAGGCCGCATGCACCCGCGAGACGCTCGACCAGCTCGGGCACCGCGACCGCGTGGTGCTCCTCGCCGCGGTCCCCGAGCCCCGGCCAGCCGGTCAGCCCGGCGAGCGGGACGTCGCGCATCGTGACGTCGGGGTGGAGGTGGAGCACCGAGAGCCCCCGCTCGGCCTCCACCCGACCGGCGACGTGGGCCAGGAAGCTGGTGCTCCCGGCCGCCGGTCCCGCGTCGACCAGGACGTGACGCTGCTCGGCCGCTGTGCCCCGGCTGCGGCCGTCGCCGGTGGCGAGCACCTCGAGCGCTGCGGCCACCTGCGCCGACCGGCCGATCGGACGGCGACCGGTGGCCACGACAGCGTCCATCCCTGGAGTGTGTCAGGTCGGCGATCGACGCGATCGAGCGGTGCGGCCGCCGATCGACGGCGTCCGTCTGATCCTGCCCAGCCGGCCATCGGTACGATCGGGACGGTCGTCGACGAACGGGGGGTTCGCAGTGCACGAGCTGGTCATCAGAGGTGGAGTGGTCGTGGACGGCACCGGTGCCCAGCGGCGCCGGGCCGACGTGGCGGTCGACGAGGGTCGCATCACCGAGGTCGGCACCGAGGTGAGCCGCGGTCATCGCGAGCTCGACGCCGACGGCATGGTCGTCACCCCCGGCTGGGTCGACATCCACACCCACTACGACGGCCAGGTCACCTGGGACCCCGACCTGGCGCCCAGCTCGGTCAACGGCGTCACCTCGGTGGTGGTCGGCAACTGCGGCGTCGGCTTCGCGCCGGTCGCCCCCGACCGACACCAGTGGCTCATCGAGCTGCTCGAGGGCGTCGAGGACATCCCCGGGACCGCGCTGGCCGAGGGGATGACCTGGGGCTGGGAGTCGTTCCCCGAGTACCTCGACCTGCTCGACCGACTGCGCTGGACCGTCGACGTGGGCACGCAGGTGCCGCACGCCGCGCTGCGCACCTACGTGATGGGCGACCGCGGTGCCGATGTCGCCCAGCCCGCCACCGCCGACGAGATCGCCGTGATGTCGCAGCTGTGCGAGGACGCGATCCGTGCCGGCGCACTCGGTTTCACCACCTCGCGGACCTACGTCCACCGGACCTCGCGCGGCGAGCAGATCGGCACGCTGCGGGCCGGCGCCGACGAGGTGCTCGGCATCGCCGCCGCACTGCGCCGGGCCGGCACCGGGGTCGTCCAGCTCATCTCTGACGCCTACCAGACCACCGACGGCGAGCTGGTCGCCGCCGAGCTCGACCTGCTCGGGCGGCTGGCCCTCGACGTGGGCCGCCCGCTCAGCTTCACAGTGCAGCAGAACGACGACGCCCCCGACCGCTTCCGCGAGCTGCTCGCCGCGATCGGCCGCTGGAACGCGGCCGGCGCGGATGCCAAAGCCCAGGTGGCCGTCCGGCCGATCGGGGTGCTGATGGGGCTGCAGGCCACCGCCAACCCGTTGATCTTCTGCCCCTCCTACCACCAGCTGCGTGGCCTGACCCACGGCGAGCGCCTGCACCGGCTGCGCGATCCCGAGCTCCGGCGGCGACTGCTCGACGAGCACCGCGCCTCGACGCCGTCGGGGTTCGCCGGCATCCTGCACTCGGGCTTCGACCGGATGTACCCGCTGGCCCCGCAGCCCGACTACGAGCCCACGCCCGAGCACAGCGTCGCCGGGCTCGCCGCCGCGGCGGGTGCCCTGGCCGACGAGGTGATGTACGACCTGCTCGTGGAGGGCACCGGCGACCGCCTGCTGTACGTGCCCCTGATGAACTACGCCCGCGGCGATCTCGAGGACGTGCGCGAGATGATCACCTCACCCGACGCGCTCTTCGGGTTGTCCGACGCCGGCGCCCACTGCAACTCGATCTGCGACGGGTCGATGCCCACCACGGCGATCGCCCACTGGACCCGCGACCGGGCCCGCGGGCCGCTGCTCTCGCTCGAGCACGTGGTCCACCACCAGACCCAGCGCACGGCGGCCCACGTGGGTTGGCTCGACCGTGGCGTGGTCGCCCCCGGCCACCTCGCGGACCTCAACGTGATCGACCTCGAGCGCATCGGGCTGCGATCGCCGACGCTCGTCGCGGATCTCCCCGCCGGCGGCACACGGCTGCTGCAGCAGGCCGACGGCTACGTCGCCACCCTCAAGCGGGGCGTCGTGACCGCGTCCGAGGGCGTCCTCACCGGCGAGCGGCCCGGTCGCCTCCAGCGCGGACCGCAGCGGTAATCGCCGACGTCGAGCTCACCGACGATCTGGTCATCGATCCGCTGTCGGGGAACGCCCGCCTCAACGCGATCCCGTCACCATCGCCCCGGCCGCCTGAACGGCCGCGGGTCGGGCGTCAGCTGGTCGACAGCTGGTCGAGCTCGGCGAGGCGCTCGAACCGCTGGTGGCGGTACCGGTCGTAGAGCGTGACGATCAGGGTCAGCAGGATCGCGAAGAACCAGCCCGCCGCGCGGTTGATCTGCCCGTCGCCCACGATCGCCGCGAAGGTCGTGATGATGACCACGTTCACCACGGTGAGCACGGCGAACTCGATGGCGATCGTCCGCCGGGTGACCGCCCCGCCACGCACGATCAGCGGACTCACGACCGCGTTCGCCACCACGACGAGGGCGGTCGCCGCCAGGATCTGCAGGTTCGAGGCGCCGATCTGGAGCAGCTGACCGAAGATGATCGCGACCAGCGTGATGAGCACGACCTTCTCGAGGCGGGGCCGCGCCAGTCGAGGCCCGGCCCGGTCGACCTCGTCGCGGCCCGGTGCCACGAGGCGTTCCGAGAGGGGACGGTCGACCGAGATGCGGAACGACCAGTCGGCGGGCGGCAGCTTGGACCGCTGGCTGCGCCACAGCGCGAGGAGCCCGACGACCGCGGCGAGCAGCAGGGCGACGACCCACAGCCGGTTCGTCAGGGCGGTCCCCCAGGAGTCGGTCGCCTCGACGCCGAAGATGGTCTCCTTCATGAAGTCGGTGAAGTCGTTCTGCGCCACGTGGATCCACCACTCCTGGGGCAGCTTGATGAAGATCCAGATCGCCGCGGCCAGCAGGATCACCTGTCGTCGTGCCATGCGGCGCGGGTCCCAGCGGGTGCGGATCAGCTCGTAGGCGATGAAGAAGTACTCGAAGGTGTTGGGGAACACCAGCAGCAGCCATCGCTCGTGGAACAGTTCGAACAGCACGACGCCGACCAGGCGGTAGTACCACAGCACCCGGGCGACCTCGAGGGCGAACCCGTTGGTCCAGTTGCGCAGCGCCGACACGTAGGCGATGGTCAGGTAGTAGATGTCGAGGGCCTTGTCGTAGCTCTGGTCGCCCTCGAGCAGGCCTCGCTCCTCGAGCGTCGTGTACTGCTGGAAGATCGTCTGGTCGGCTGCGTCGAGTACGAGCGCCGCCAGGATCGCCGGGAGCGGAAACTTCGGGATGAACAGCGGGATGATGAATCGCGCCGCCACCACCAGCAGGAAGACGATGAGGTCGGAGGTGTCACCGGTCATGAGGACCGGAACGGTAGTGCCGTCGCTCCTCGCCCTCCGTCACCCCGATCGGGTGAAGTCGCCACGTTCGAGGCGGCGGTCGTGGGGCGCGATCAGACGATGCGATCAGGCGATGTGGTGCCGCTGCGGACCGGGTCGGACCAGGTGCAGGGTCGAGTCGGGCGCGTCGCGGGCCATCGCCGTGACGAACTCGTCCGCAGGGCGGTCGAACCACCCGGGTTCGCGCCGTGCGACCCCGATCGGAGCGAACGTGCCCCAGTGCACCGGCAGCACGGCGCCGGCATCCATCGTCGCCGCTGCGATCGCCGCGCGGGACGGATCGAGGTGGCCCGGACCGACCGTGCGTCCCCATCCCCAGATGGGGAGCAGCGCCAGATCGGGCCGCGGGAGATCGACCATCACCGGGTGCAGGTCGGTGTCCCCCGGGAAGTAGACGATGCGGTCGGCGCGCTCGAGGAGGAAGCCGAGCGGGCCGGACCTCGTTCGACTCAGGAAGCGGTTGGCCCGGTGATCGGCGGGCACGGCGGTCACCCGCGTGCTGGCCACCACCACGTCGTCGCCCACACCCAGTTCGACCACCTCGTGGCGCGTGCCGCGACCGACCAGCCGACCGGCGCCGCGAGGCACCAGGATCGGGACCTCGATCGGCAGGCGCCGCAGCGAGGCGAGGTCGAGGTGATCGTGGTGGAGGTGCGAGATCAGCACCGCGTCGAGCGCACCGTCGTCGAGCACGCCCGTGCCGCGGTGGCGGCGCAGGTGGGCGACGCGGTCCCGCAGGATCGGGTCGGTGAGGAACCGGGATCCGCCGAGGCGGATGTCGACCGTGGCGTGACCCAGCCAGGCCACGTCGATCGGTTCGTCACCGGCCGGTGACGTGTCGGCGCGCGCCGCCTCGTCCATGGTCGGGCAGCGTACGACCCGACCCCGATGCTCAGACCTCGACCGGCAGGCCCTCGCGCTCCCAGGCGAGCATCCCGCCCGACACGTTGCGGGCATCGATCCCGGCGGCCACGAGGACCTCGGCGACCTGTCCCGATCGGTTGCCGCTGCGACAGATGCACAGCACCGGACGCCCTTCGGGAAGTCGCGGCGGCGTGAGCAGTCGCATCGGCACGTTCACGGCACCGGGCGCGTGACCGGCGGCGAACTCCTCGGGCTCGCGCACGTCGAGCAGCACCGAGCCGTCGGGACGGTCGAAGGCCTGGACGGGGGTGGAGAGCGGGACGTCGGGACGCACGGAGACCTCCTGGGTCGTGAGCGGGATCGACGGGATCGACGAGATCGCGGCGGTGCCCGTCGGGTGACGGACGACGATCTCAACAGATACCCCGTGGGGTATATTCCGGCGGGAGGGGTCAGCCGCCCAGCGTCATGACCAACCGCCGTCGTGGGCGACGAACTGGCCGGTGACGAACCCGCAGCTGCCGTCGAGGTAGGCGGCCGCCAGCGCCGCGCACTCCTCGACCGTGCCGAGTCGGTGCATCGGCACCCGCGACTCGATCCGGGCCCGGACCGCCGGGTCGGTCGCGCCCGAGGCCTCGAGGAAGGCCGGGAAGTCCATGTTGTTGGTCCCGAGCGCGTTGACCTGGACACCGTGGCGGGCGACCTCGGCGGCGACGTTCTTCACGAGGTGGTTCGCCCCGGCGCGCACGGCCGAGTAGAGCGGCGCGTTCGGCGTGACCCTGGCCCCCGAGGAGCTGGTGACCACCAGGACCTGGCCGGCCTGCTGTTCGACCATGACGGGCACCACGGCGCGCAGGAAGTGGTACGGGGCTTCGAGGCACCCGGCGATGGCGATCGACAGGTCCTTGGGCGTCGAGGAGAGGAACGGCCCGACCACGATCCGCCCACTGAAGGCCACCGCCGCGTCGAGGCGACCGAATCGCTCGGTCGCTGCCGCGACGAGACGCTGCGAGGAGTTCGGGTCGCGCAGGTCGACCACATCGGCCACCGCCACGACCTCGGCACCGACACCCTGCAGCTCCTCGACCAGCCCGTCCTCGGGGTCGCCGACCACCAGATCGTGGCCGCGCCGGGCGAGCTCCCGGGCGAGCGCCGGACCGATGTACCCGCCGGCGTTGGCCACCATCGCCACCCGCCTGGTGCTCATGGCGACACCGCCGAGCCCACCGGATCCAACGGGCTCCACCCGTGGAGGACCCGTGCGATCTCGTCGAACTCGGGGTCGAGGACCATCACCTCGGCGTCGTCGTGCCGGGACGCGCCCTGGGCGGACCCGACGGCCAGCTCGGCCACCAGTGCCTCGGCCGCGTCGGCGGGCACCACGTCCCAGCGGGCCTCGGCGAAGGTCCGCCCGTCGCCGAGGATCACGCCCTCGACGTCGAACACGGCGAGTCGTTCCCCGCCGAGGCCGGTGGCGAGATCGGGCGAGGACGGGTCGGCGACCACCTGCAGGAGGTGCCGCCGATCGGCGGCCAGCGCGGTGAGGTCGGGCCGCGGCAACGGCTGCCCGGGCCGCGGGAAGGTGGCCATCACGATCGTCGCCGCCATGCCGGCCTCCTTGTGCTCGTGCCGCTCGACGAACTCGGGGTCCTGCTGCATGTCGATCATCGCCCGACGGCGCGGGTATCGGGCGATGGCGACCCGGTCCCACCGCGGCCCACTGCCGAACGGCTGGTGCACCACCCGCCCCTGCACCACGGGGAAGGCCCCGACGCGGGCGAGCGGGCCGATCGGTGCGTAGCGATCGTCGGCCTCCTGGCCGCTGACCGCCTCGTCGCGGCCGTCGGCGTACGACGCGACGGCGCGGTACTGCATGAGGTTGAGCGCCCACATCGCCTCGTCGTCCTCGCGCTCGAACCAGGTGCGGACGTAGTCGACGTTCGGTCGGCCGTATCTCGGTGACGCCATCGTGACCCCCTCGTGGGGCGTCGACCCGACGCCGACGACCCGGTCCGACGGTACACTTGTGGCACATCGACTGGCAAGAGTTGCGTGGGCTGCTGCCTAGACTGCGGCCGTGATCGACGAGACCGATGCGTCCACGGCCCTCGCCGCCGGCGATGCCGGCGATCTCGACGATCCGACCGATCCGACCGATCTCAACGATCTGACCGACGGTCGCCGCGCCCGGCGGGCACGCAACGTCGACCTGGCGGTGCGCGCCGCACGCGAGCTCTTCCTCGAATCGACCGCGCTGCCGACGATCGAGACCGTCGCGGCGCGGTCGGGCATCTCGCTGCGATCGCTGTATCGGTACTT
>CAYRXQ010000073.1:0-12774 GCA_964428115.1 uncultured Ilumatobacteraceae bacterium | reverse complement strand
GAGCTCCGCCGCAAGAACCTGATCCCCGCGTTCTCGGATCACCACACCACCGCCATCGGCCAGACCTACGACGTCGGCGACTACGACGGCGCGCGCGAGCGGGCGCTCGACGCGGCCGGCTACGCGGAGCTGCGTGCCGAGCAGCAGCGCCGCCGCGACGCCGGCGACGCCAAGCAGCTCGGGATCGGGGTCTCGGTCTACGTCGAGATCACCGGTGGCGTCCCGCCGATGGGCGAGGCCGCCAAGGTGGAGGTCCACGACGACGGCTCGGCCACGATCTACACCGGCACCTCGCCCCACGGCCAGGGCCACGACACCTCCTGGTCGATGATCGCCAGCGCGCAGACCGGCATCCCCATCGATCGCATCACCCTGGTGTGGGGCGACACCGATCTCGTCCCCGTCGGTGGCGGCACGATGGGATCGCGCTCGCTGCAGCAGGGCGGCGCTGCGGTCGACAAGGCCTCGGTCGAGCTCGTCGAGAAGGCCAAGGCCCTCGCCGCGCGGCTCCTCGAGGCCGACGAGGCCGACGTCGTGCTCGACATCGACACCGGCGGGTTCCACGTGGCCGGCACCCCGGCGGTCGCCAAGACCTGGGCAGAGCTCGCGGTCGCGGCCAAGGGCCAGGACGGGTTCCCCGACGGGCTGACCCACGAGACCCGCTTCGAGGCCCCCGGCGCCACCTTCCCCTTCGGCGCCCACGTCGCAGTGGTCGAGGTCGACGTCGAGACCGGCAAGGTCACCCACCTGCGCCACGTGGCCTGCGACGACGCCGGACGGGTCCTGAACCCGATGCTGCTCGAGGGGCAGATCCACGGCGGGGTTGCCCAGGGCACCGCCCAGGCGCTCCTCGAGGAGGTGCGCTACGACGACGACGGCAACCCCATCACCTCGAACCTGGCCGACTACGCCATGATCTCGGCGGCCGAGCTGCCGAGCGTCGAGGTGATCCACATGGAGACGCCGACGTTCGTCAACCCGCTCGGCGCCAAGGGCATCGGCGAGTCGGGCACCATCGGCTCCACGCCGGCCGTGCAGTCGGCGGTGGTCGACGCCCTCGCACACCTGGGCGTGCGCCACATCGACATGCCGACCACCCCCGAGCGGGTGTGGACGGCCATCGCTGCCGCCTCGAACTGACCGACCGCGTCACGACCGACCGACCACCGATGGACGACCGCACCGGCCCCGATCCCGTCCGCGGGATCGGGGCCGGCGACGTCGACGGGGTGGTCGACACCCTCACCCTCGCCTTCGCCGACGACCCGGTCATGTCGTGGGTCTTCCCCGACCCGCGCCACCGCCGACGGCGCCTGGCAGCACTGTGGCGGCATGCGGCGTGGGGCGTGTACCTGCCGGCCGGCGCCTGCACGGCGCTCGCCGACGACCACACCCCGTTCGCAGGCGCAGCCCTGTGGCGGGCCGACGACGCCGCGGAGAACAGCTACTTCGAGGACCATGCCGAGGAGCTCGCCGCCGACCTCGGCGAGGACCTCGGCCAGCTCGGGGTGCTCGGCGCGCTGATGGCCGAGCACCATCCCGACGAGCCCCACTGGTACCTGCTCGCACTCGGCACGCGTCCCGAGCTCCAGGGTCGCGGCATCGGCGGCACGCTCCTGGCTCGGACCCTCGCCGAGCTCGACGCGGTGGGCGCACCCGCCTACCTCGAGGCGACGAGCACGCGCAGCCGGGTCCTCTACGAACGGCACGGCTTCGAGATCACCGCCGTCATCGAGCTGCCCGACGGCCCGAGCGTGTGGCCGATGTGGCGCCCTCCCGCGGCGACGTGACACCGGGATCGCGTCCGACGCCCCCTGCCCACTACGTTGCCCCCGTGCGGTACGCGACAGCACGGGCCAGGTCGACCTGCGGAGTGGCCACGTGAACGGCAACGCGCAGCGGCGCACGCACGTGCTGCTCGACCTCGACGGCACGCTCAGCGACTCCGAGCCGGGCATCATGCGCTCGCTGCAGTGGGCCTGCGAGGTGGAGGGCTTCCCGATCCCGACGCCCGAGGAGGTCCGCAGCGTGATCGGTCCGCCCTTCGAGCTCGGACTCCCGTCGATCGGCATCCCCGACGACGCGCTCACCCGGGTGATCGCCACCTACCGGTCGCGCTACGAGACCGTCGGCCTGTTCGAGAACACGCTGTACGACGGCGTCGTCGACATGCTCCACGCGATGCGTGCCGCCGGCCTGTCGTTGTCGATCGCGACCGCCAAGCCCGAGGGCACGGCGCGACGGATCCTCGACCACTTCGAGCTGACCGACCTGTTCGACGTGATCGTCGGTGCCTCGCTCACCCCGGAGCGACGCGCCAAGGCCCAGGTCATCACGCACTGCCTCGGGCTGCTGGGGATCCCGGCGGGCCTCCCCGACCTGCTCCACTTCACGATCATGGTGGGCGACCGCGACCACGACGTGACGGGCGCCCTGCACAACGGCATGCCGTGCATCGGGGTCACCTGGGGTTACGGCTCACCCGAGGAGCTGCTGATCTCGGGGGCCGTCGCGCTGGCCGAGTCACCCGCCGACGTTGTGGACCTGGTGCACGGCTCCTACCGTTGGCCTCCACAGTCATGAGTACCGAACCGCACGACCTCGGCGTGGCCACCCCGGTGGAGGCGACCCTCTGCGATCCGCCACCCATGCGCGCCGCCACCACCCCAGCGGACCGGTTCATGCGTCGGATCCTGTTCCTCCCCGTCGACGGTCCTGCGGCCGATCCGAACGACGCACGCAAGGCCTTCCAGACCTCGATCCTGGTCGCGACGGTCCGCTGCACCCTGATGTACCTGGTGTTCCCGTTCGTGCTCCCGGCGCTCGGCCTGGCGAGTGGCGTGGGCCCGGTGATCGGGCTCGTGATCAGCGTGATCGCCGTCGTCGCGATCACCATGAGCATCCGCCGCTTCTGGCGTGCCGACCACTCCAAGCGCTGGCACTACACGGTGCTCGGCACGGCGGTGATCGTGTTCCTCGGCGTGCTGATGGTCCAGGACCTCGGCGAGCTGCTCGGCTGAGCGAACCCCTTGCCACACCGTTGCTGTTAGGGGTACCTTACGCCCATGGCACTCGTGTGCTCCTGCCTGGCCGTGTCCGACCGCAAGGTCGTCAAGGCGATCGCGCAGGGCGCGAGCACGGTCGACGAGATCGGTGAGCGCTGCGGCGCCGGCACCTGTTGCGGCGCCTGCCACCCGTCCCTCGAGGCCCTCCTGCGCACGCACGCCCCGGTCCGGTCCGACGTGGCCGAGCCCGGCGCGTTCCGGCCCGCACTCGCCTGATCGCCTCGCGGCGCCGACACCCGACCGGTAGTCTGCGGCCATGCGCGGCGACCCCCGGATCATCGAGGTGCTCAACGAGGTGTTGACGGCCGAGCTCACGGCCGTCAACCAGTACTTCCTCCACGGCAAGATGGCGGCGAACTGGGGCTACCAGCGCATCGCCGAGTACGACAAGCACGAGTCGATCGACGAGATGCGCCACGCCGAGCAGGTCACCGACCGGATCCTGTTCCTCGAGGGCATCCCGAACTACCAGCGGTACTTCCCGCTGCGCATCGGCGAGACGATCCCCGAGCAGTTCGAGTGCGACCTGCAGCTCGAGTACGACGCGATCGCCCGGCTGAACGCCGGCATCGCGACCGCCGTCGAGCTCGGCGACAACGGCACCCGCGAGCTGCTCGCCTCGATCCTGGTGGCCGAGGAGGAGCACGCCGACTGGCTCGAGACGCAGCTCGAGACGATCAAGCAGATCGGCGCCGAGCACTACCTCGCCCAGCAACTACACGCCTGAGCGCTCCGCCGTGGGCGGAGCCCCGCGAGATGAGGCATGATGTGACGGCGGCCACCCGAGGTCGCGCACGCCACATCCGACAGGGGGGTCCATCCGTGGAGATCAGCGTCACCGTCAACGGTGTCACGCACACCGGCGACGTCGAACCGCGAACGTTGCTCGTGCACTACGTCCGGGAGCACCTCGGGCTCACCGGTACCAACGTCGGCTGCGACACCTCGTCGTGCGGCGCCTGTTCGCTGCACATGAACGGCGAGGCGGTCAAGAGCTGCACCGTGCTGGCCGTCCAGGCCGACGGCGCCGACATCACCACCATCGAGGGCATGGCCGGCGCCGACGGCACCCTCCACCCGATGCAGCAGGCCTTCATGGAGAACCACGGGCTCCAGTGCGGCTACTGCACGCCCGGCATGGTGATGGCGGCCACGAGCCTGCTCAACGAGAACCCGAGCCCCACCGAGGCCGAGGTCCGCCTCGGGCTCGAGGGCAACCTCTGCCGGTGCACCGGCTACCACAACATCGTGCAGGCGGTCCTCGCCGCCGCAGCGAAGTAACCGCCGCTCCACGTCGCACTGGGGGTACGACATGACGATGACGGACGACCGCACGGGGGTGATCGGTCAGCGCCGGCTCCGCCGGGAGGATCCCGCCCTGCTCACGGGCGAGGCGAAGTTCACCAACGACCTGCACGTGCCGGGGGCACTGCACCTGGCCGTGCTGCGCAGCCCGTACGCGCACGCGCGCATCCTGCGCGTCGACGTCTCGGGGGCGCTCGCGATGCCGGGCGTGCGCGCGGCCTACGCGGGCGCCGACCTCACCCACCTGTGGGCGGCGCCGATGCCGTGCGCCTGGCCGGTCACCGCCGAGATGAAGAACCCGGCGCACTACCCGCTCGCCAGCTCCAAGGCCTGCTACGCCGGCGACGGGGTGGCCTGCGTGCTCGCCGACAGCGACACCGCGGCCCGCGACGCGCTCGAGGCGATCGAGGTCGAGTACGAGCCGCTGCCCGCGGTGACCGACCTCGAGGACGCACTCGCCGACCGCGTCGTGATCCACGAGGAGCTCGGTACGAACTCGAGCTACACCTGGAACCTCCTCGTCGAGGAGGAGCCGGGTGCCGTCCAGGCCGCCTTCGACGCCGCCGCGCACACCGTCCGCGAACGGTTCGTGCAGCAACGGTTGCTCCCGATGGCGATGGAACCCCGCGCCGTGGTCGCCGTCCCGCAGCCCTTCGGTGGCGACACCACGCTCTACTCCTCCACCCAGGTGCCCCACATCCTCAAGGTGATGACGGCCATCACGCTCGGCATCCCCGAGCACCAGATGCGGGTCGTCGCCCCCTCCGTCGGCGGTGGCTTCGGCGCCAAGCTCAACGTCTACGCCGAGGAGCTGCTCTGCGTCGCCCTGTCGCGCACCCACGGCGTGCCGGTCCGCTGGAACGAGGAGCGCTCCGAGAACGCGATGGCCACGATCCACGGGCGCGGACAGATCCAGACGATCGAGCTCGCCGCCGACGCCGACGGCCGGCTGACCGCGGTCCGGGTCCGCCTGATCGGCGACATGGGGGCCTACCTCCAGCTCGTCACCCCGGGCATCCCGATCCTCGGCGCGTTCCTCTACGCCGGCGTGTACGAGCTGCCCAAGGCCTACGACTTCTCCTGCACCTCGGTGTTCACCACGATGACCCCGACCGACGCCTACCGCGGCGCCGGCCGCCCCGAGGCCACCTACGCCATCGAGCGGGCGATGGATGCGCTGGCCCGGTCGGTGGGCGTCGACCCGCTCGAGCTGCGGCGACGCAACTTCATCCCCACTGCGGCCTACCCGTACGAGGCCTTCAGCGGCCTGACCTACGACTCGGGGGATCACGACCTGGCCGCCACCAAGGCCGCCGAGATGCTCGGGTACGCCGAGCTGCGGGCCCGACAGGCCGAGCAGAACGTCCCGGGCTCCACCAAGCGGCTCGGCATCGGGGTGTCCTCCTACTTCGAGATGTGTGGGCTGGCCCCCTCGCGGGTGCTGGCCTCGCTCAACTACTCCGCCGGCGGCTGGGAGGCCGCGACGGTGCGGGTGCTGCCCACCGCCAAGGTGCAGGTGGTCACGGGCACCTCACCGCACGGGCAGGGCCACGAGACCTCGTGGGCGATGATCGTGGCCGACAAGCTCGGCATCGACCCCGACGACGTCGACGTGCTGCACTCCGACACCGCGATCGCGCCCCTGGGCCTCGACACCTACGGCTCGCGGTCGCTGCCCGTGGGCGGCGTGGCCGTGGCGATGGCCTGCGACAAGGTCATCGACAAGGCCAAGCAGATCGCGGCGCACCGCCTCGAGGCCGCCGCCGACGACCTCGAGTACACGGGTGGCGCGTTCCACGTGCAGGGGTCCCCCGACCGGTCGATGCCACTGGCGGCGATCGCGTTCGAGGCGTTCACCGCCCACGACCTCCCCGACGGGCTCGAACCCAACCTCGAGGCCCAGGTCACCTACGACCCACCGAACTTCTCGTGGCCCTTCGGGACCCACATGTGCGCCGTCGAGGTCGACACCGAGACCGGCAAGGTCGAGGTGCTCCAGTACGTCGCCGTCGACGACTGCGGCATCCAGGTCAACCCGCTCATCGTCGACGGACAGGTCCACGGCGGTGTCGTCCAGGGCCTCGCCCAGGCGCTGTTCGAGGAGGCCGTCTACGACAGCGACGGCAACCTCACCACCTCGACGCTCGCCGACTACCTCGTCCCCGCGGCGAGCGACGTCCCGTCGATCACCACCGGTCACACGGTCACCCCCTCGCCCACCAACCAGCTGGGCGTCAAGGGGATCGGCGAGGCCGGCACCATCGGTGCCGCACCCGCCATCATCAACGGCATCGTCGACGCCCTCGCGGGGCTCGGCGTGCACGACATCCGCATGCCCGCCAGCCCGCTCAACGTCTGGAACGCCATCAACGCCGCCCAAGGAGGCCCCACGTGATCCCCGCCGCTTTCGACTACGTCCGCGCCAGCAGCGCCGAGGAAGCCATCGCGCTCGTCGGCCAGTACGGCGACGAGGCCAAGTTCCTGGCCGGTGGTCACAGCCTCCTGCCGCTCATGAAGCTGCGCCTGGCCCAGCCCGGCGTGCTCATCGACATCGGCCGCCTCGACGACCTGTCGTACATCCGCGACGCGGGTGATCACGTGGCGATCGGTGCGCTCACCCGGCACATGGACGTCGAGACCTCGGACCTGCTGCGCGAGCACGTGCCGTTGCTGGCGCACGCCGCCGGGCACGTGGGCGACCCGCAGGTCCGTCATCGGGGCACCATCGGCGGCTCGATCGCCCATGCCGACCCGGCCTCCGATCTGCCTGCGACCACCCTCGCGCTCGGCGCGACCTACGTGGCGACCGGGCCCAACGGGCAACGCGAGATCGCGGCCACCGACTTCTACCAGGGCTTCCTGACCTCGGCGCTCGAGCCCGACGAGATCCTCACCGAGATCCGCGTCCCCAAGATGCAGGGCGCGGGGTGGAGCTTCCAGAAGTTCAACCGCCGCGCGCAGGACTGGGCGATCGTCGGGGTCGCCGCCTGGCGGCGCAACGGCGACTCGGGTGTGGCACTGGTGAACATGGGCTCGACGCCGGTGCTCGCCACCAGCGTCAGCTCGGCCCTCACCGGCGGCGCCACGGTGGCAGATGCCGCCGAGCAGGCCGCCGCCGAGGCCGACCCGCAGCCTGACCTCAACGCCAGCGCCGAGTACCGCGTGCACCTCGCGAAGGTCCTCGTGCGCCGCGCCCTCGACGCCGCCAGCGCCTGAACGACCCGAAACGACCCGGGCGATGAGAGGTGAGCGTCCCTGGGGCGCTCATCTCTCATCGCGGTCGGGGCTGGTCGGACACGTCAGAGGAGTCCTGCGTACGACCCGCCGTCGACGTGCAGGTGGACGCCGGTGGTGAACCGGGCCTGCTCAGAGCACAGGAACGCCACGACGGCGCCGAAGTCGGCCGGGTCACCCATCGGCATCTGCGGGTCGTCGCCGTAGAGCGCCGTGACCCGGCCGGTGCGGTGCAGGCCGGGCTGCACGCTGTTCACGGTGACCCCGCTCCCGGCCACCTCGCGGGCCAGGGTCTTGAGGAAGCCGGTCGCTCCGGCGCGGGCGGTGTTCGACAGGATCAGCTCGGCGATCGGCTGGCGGACCGAGACCGAGGTGATCGCGACCACCCGTCCCCACCCCGCCTCCTGCATGGCCGGGACCGCGGCCTTGCACATGCCGACGATCGACATGAGGTTCAGGTCGATCGCCGCCGGGTAGGCATCGACGGCGGTGGTCGCGAAGTTCCCGGGTGGCGGCCCGCCGGCGTTCGTCACCAGGATGTCGATGCCACCGAGCGCCTCGGCGGCGGCGGCCACGAAGCGCGCACCGCCGGCCGCGTCGGCGACGTCGACCACCAACGGCACGCAACCGTGCCCGATGCGGGCAGCGGCGTCGTCGATCCGGCCGCGGTCCCGTCCACAGATCGCGACCTGCGCTCCGTCGGCCGCGAGGGCCGCCGCGCTCGCATAGCCCAGTCCTGTCGAGGCCGCTGCGACCGCAGCACGCCGTCCCGTGATCCCGAGGTCCATGTGGCGCACCGTAGACTCCCGCCCGGACCCGAGCCGAGATTGGTGCAGTGAGATCCCATGACCTTCGAGACCGACGACGTCGACCGACGTCACCTCGATGCGATCGCCGATGCCGACCCGTACCCCTACTGGTACGAGGACCACGACGAACCCGACTCCAACCCGACCCTGGTGCGCACCGAGAGCTGCGACCTGTGCGTGGTGGGTGGCGGGTACACCGGCCTGTGGACCGCGATCATCGCCAAGGAGCGCGACCCCTCCCGCGACGTCGTGCTCATCGAGGCCCACGAGATCGGCTCCGCTGCCAGCGGGCGCAACGGCGGGTTCATGGAGTCGAGCCTGACCCACGGGGTGGCCAACGGGCAGGAGCGCTTCCCCGACGAGCTCGAGCTGCTCGAGGAGCTCGGACTGCAGAACCTCGACGAGATCGAGGCCGCGATCAAGCGCTACGGCATCGACTGCGACTACGAGCGGACCGGCGTCATCGACGTGGCCACGAATCGGCACCCGGCGAGCTACCTCGACGAGATGCGCGACGACTACGGCCAGCTCCGCGAGCTCGGCCAGCGGGTCCAGTGGCTCGACGCCGAGCAGATGCGGGCGCAGGTCAACTCCCCCACCTACACCGGTGGGCTGTGGCGCAAGGACCGCGCCGCGCTCGTCGATCCGGCACGGCTGTGCTGGGGGCTCAAGGCCGCCGCCGAGTCGCTCGGCGTGCGGATCTACGAAGACACCAAGGCGACCGCGATCGAGCGCGACGGCGTCGGAGTCCTGGTGACCACACCGCTGGGTGCCGTGCGCGCCGGCAAGGTCGCCCTCGCCACGAACGCCTTCAAGCCCCTGCTGCGCCGGCTCCGGCACTACATCGCGCCGGTCTACGACTACTGCATGGTCACCGAGCCGCTCACCGACGCCCAGCTCGCCCAGATCGGCTGGGGCAACCGACAGGGCCTGTCGGACATCCCGAACCAGTTCCACTACTACCGACTCACGAGCGACAACCGGATCCTGTGGGGCGGCTACGACGCCGTCTACTTCTGGGGCGGCAAGGTCTCCAGCGAGCTCGAGAGCCGACCCGAGTCGTGGGCGACCCTCAGCCGCCACTTCTTCGAGACCTTCCCGCAGCTCGAGGACATCCGGTTCACCCACATGTGGGGTGGCGCGATCGACACCTCCTCGCGGTTCTGCGTCTTCTGGGGCCAGGCCATGGGTGGGCGCATCGCGTACGCACTCGGGTACACCGGCCTCGGGGTCGGCTCGGCCCGCTTCGGTGGGGCGGTCATGCTCGACCTGCTCGACGGCCGTCGCAGCGCCGCCACCGAGACCGAGTTCGTCCGCTCCAAGCCGTTGCCGTTCCCGCCCGAGCCGTTCAAGTTCATCGGGATCCAGGCCACGCGGTGGTCGCTCGACCGCGAGGACAAGCACGGGACGCGCAACGTCTGGTTGCGCACCCTCGACCGCCTCGGCCTCGGGTTCGACTCCTGAACCCGGCGCCACGGCGTCCCGCTGGGCGCAGCCGCGGGTGGCGGGGGTAGCGTCGCCACCCGTGACCCCCGACGACGTCGCGGATGCCCTCACCCGGCACGGCTACCTGCCCGACGACGGGCTCACGACCGCGGTGTTCCTCGCGCTCTCGCTCAAGCGCCCGTTGCTGCTCGAGGGCGAGGCCGGCGTCGGCAAGACCGAGCTCGCCAAGGTCCTGGCCGCGTGGACGGGCGGGGAGCTCATCCGGCTCCAGTGCTACGAGGGGATCGACGCAGCCCAGGCCGTCTACGACTGGGACTACGCCCGTCAGCTCCTCCACCTGCGGGCGGCCGAGGCCGTCGGCGAGACGGTCGGTCGCAGCTCGGACGCCCTCGAGGCCGACCTCTACCAGGAGCGGTTCCTGGTCAAGCGGGCGCTGCTGCGGGCCATCGAGCACCGCGACGGCCCCCCACCGGTGCTGCTCATCGACGAGGTCGACCGGGCCGACGACGAGTTCGAGGCCTACCTGCTCGAGGTGCTCTCCGACTTCCAGGTCACCGTGCCCGAGTTGGGGGTGTTCCAGGCGAGCCGACCACCCATCGTCATCCTGACCTCCAACCGGACCCGCGACGTCCACGACGCCCTCAAGCGCCGCTGCCTCTACCACTGGGTCGAGCATCCGGGGTTCGAGCGCGAGGTCGCCATCGTCCGCCTGCGCGTCCCCGAGGTGAGCGAGTCGCTCGCACGCCAGGTGGCCGCCGCGGTCGAGGCGCTGCGCGACATGGACCTGTACAAGCCGCCCGGCGTCGCGGAGACCATCGACTGGGCGTGCGCGCTCGGACGGTTGGGGGTCACCACCCTCGACGAGCGCAGCGTCGCGACCACCCTCGGCGCCGTCCTCAAGTACCGCGAGGACCACCAGAAGGTCGAACAGCACGGCATCGCCGACCTGGTCAAGCAGGCCTTCGACCGCGGGCTGCTGCACGGCTGATCGGACGATCCGTCGTGCCGCCACCCACCACCGCGCCTGCCCGGGTCGGCGGGCCGGGCTCCGACGTCGCGGCGATCGCGGTGGCGTTCTCCCGGGTGCTGCGCGGTGCGGGGCTCGCCGTGCCGATGAGCGCCACCATCGCGTTCACCGAGGCGCTCGGTGTGGTCGGGGTCGCGGAGCGCGAGCAGACCTACTGGGCGGGTCGGGCGACGATGGTCCGCCGCCCCGAGGACCACGAGCTCTACGACCGGGCCTTCAAGGTGTTCTGGGAGGATCGCCAGGGCTCGGGCCCCGGCGCCGAGGAGCCGCCGCCGCTGCGGATGTCGCTCGCGCTCGACACCGGCGACGACGGCGACGACGGCGAGGGCGAACCCGACGACGACCCGAGCATCGAGCTGCGATTCAGCGCCAACGAGGTGCTGCGCCACAAGGACTTCGCCGAGTAC
This sequence comes from uncultured Ilumatobacteraceae bacterium, assembly GCA_964428115.1. Classification (GTDB taxonomy): domain Bacteria; phylum Actinomycetota; class Acidimicrobiia; order Acidimicrobiales; family Ilumatobacteraceae; genus CAYRXQ01. Next base: position 1,481 of record CAYRXQ010000073.1, on the reverse strand, counting down.
AGCGCCGAGGAGCTGACCGAGGCGCAGGCGCTCATGACCCGATTCCGGCTGGTCGGCTCGCCGCGACGGTCCCTGCGCCTCACGGCCGCCGATGCCCGTGCCCAACGACCCGACCTCCGACGCACGGTGCGAGCGACGCTGCGAGCCGGCGGTGAGCCGGTGCGCCGGCACTGGCGCACGCACACCACCCGCCCGCGCCGCCTCGTCCTGCTGCTCGACGTGAGCGGATCGATGGAGCCCTACGCCCGAGCCCTGGTCCGCTTCGTGCACGCTGCGGTGGCCGGGCGCCAGAAGGTCGAGGCGTTCGCGCTGGGCACGCGCCTGACCCGCATCACCCGCGAGCTGTCGAGTCGCGACCCCGACCTCGCCCTGCGAGCGGCCGCCGCACGGGTGGTCGACTGGAGCGGCGGGACCCGACTCGGCGAGGGCCTGCGACGCTTCAACGACGACTGGGGCCAACGAGGCATGGCGCGCGGCGCGATCGTCGTGATCCTGTCCGACGGCTGGGACCGGGGCGACCCCGAGCTGCTCGGCGAGCAGATGGCGCGCCTGCACCGGGTGGCACACCGGGTGATCTGGGTGAACCCGCTCAAGGTCACGCCCGGCTACGCACCGCTGGCGCGCGGCATGGCAGCCGCACTGCCCCACGTCGACGGGTTCGTCGAGGGGCATTCGATCGCCGCCATGGAAGACTTGGCAGCACTCATCGGCGACGACCGACGTGGAGGACGCGCATGAAGGACCTGCTCGACGATCTCGACCGCTGGCGCCGCGACGGCCGCCGCGTCGCGGTGGCCCGCGTCGTGGACATCGAGGGATCCGGCCCACGCGATCCCGGCGCTGCGATGGCCGTGAGCATCGACGGTGAGGTGGTGGGCAGCGTGAGCGGTGGCTGCGTCGAGGGTGCCGTCGTGACCGAGGCCCTCGCGGTGCTGCACGGGGAGCGACCGCCCGGGGTCGTCACCTTCGGATACAGCGACGACGAAGCCTTCGCGGTCGGGCTCACCTGCGGTGGCACGATCCGACTGTTCGTCGAGGAGCTCGACTGGTGAGCCGCTACGAGGTGCTGGCCCGGCGGATCCGCAACGAGCAACCGGTGGCGCTCGCCACCGTGATCGACGGGCCGTCGGTCGGAGCGAAGCTCCTCGTCACCCCCGACGAGGGTGCCGACGGATCGCTCGGTCACCCCGAGCTCGACCGGGTCGTGGCCCGCGACGCCCTCGCCGAGCTGGAGGCCGGACGATCGGGTGTCCGCCACTACGGACCCGAGGGTCAGACCACCCCCGAGGACCTGGCCGACACCCCGATCGTCAGTGTGTTCGTCGAGAGCTGGTCACCGCCGCCCCAGATGTGGATCTTCGGTGCGGTCGACTTCACCGCGGCCCTCGCCAAGGTGGCCAAGGTGCTCGGCTACCGCGTCCTGGTCTGCGACGCCCGCGAGATCTTCGCGACCCGCCGCCGGTTCCCGATGGCCGACGAGG
>CAYRXQ010000072.1:0-12933 GCA_964428115.1 uncultured Ilumatobacteraceae bacterium | reverse complement strand
ATCAACTGCGCGTTCGCCCGCCTCTCGCAGATCGTCGGCCTGAACCGGGTCGTCGACACGACCTACCGGATGTCGGAGTCGGTGTACCTGTACCCCGGGCAGTCCGCCGAGGAGCGCCGTCCGATCGAGCCGTTCGCGAGCTTCGCCACCGGTGCCAACGAGATGAGCACCCTCGACATGGCTGCCGGGATGCAGACGATCGCCAACGAGGGCGTGCACCACCGTCCCTATTACGTGCAGTACGTCGACGATGCAGCCGGCCGACGCGTGTACACCCATCTCGACGCCGGCGAGCGCGTACTCGACCGGGAGGTCGCGCTCACCGCCGTCGACATCATGAAGGACGTCCTCACGACCGGGACCGGGCGGGCCGAGCTCTCTCGGTTCGCCTCCTTGCGTCCGGCGGCCGGCAAGACCGGCACGCAGCAGGACAACACGACCGCACTGTTCGTCGGGGCCACCCCGTTCCTGTCGACCGCGGTGCTGGTGCGCGACCCGGCCCGGTACACCCGCATGGAGGGCATTCCCGAGTTCGTGGCCGAGGGCGTGCCGCGGGTCCAGGGCGGCACCTATCCGGCGCGGATCTGGGGTGCGTTCATGGAACCGGCGCACGTGTTCGAACCGGTCACCGACTGGGACCCGGCACCCGAACCGACCAGGCCGCCCGCACGGCTCTACCTGCCCGAGAACGAGTGTCTCTTCCAGCTCGTGGCACCGGCCACCACCGTCCCGGCCGAGGGCGAGCCGACCGAACCGGTCGAGCCGACGCCACCTGCGGCGGGGGAGGAGCCGGTCGAGGCCACCACGACCACGGCGCCACCGCCGGTGTTCCAGCCCCTGCCGAGCGACACGACGATCCCGCCCGACGTGCTCGATCCGCTCGCCCCACTTCCGTCGGCCCCGCTGAGCGCCTATGTTGCGCCCTGCCGATGACCGACGCACTGCTCGACCTCCAAGCCCTCGACACCGAGGCACGCCAACTCCAGCACCGACGCTCGCACCTCGATGAGCTCGTGGTGGCCCGTGCGGCCCGCGACCGCGTCGAGGACTGGGAGCGCCGCCGCGCCGCGGCCACCAGCCGGATGAGCGAGCTCGACGAGATGATCCGACGGACCGAGACCGACGCCGCCGCCCTCGACGTGCACCGGGCCCGGCTGGCGTCCCAGCTGCGCACGGTGATCGCCCCGCGGGAGGCCGAGGCCCTGCAGGCCGAGCTGGCCACGCTGTCGGCACGCCGCTCGGATCTCGACGACGCCGGTCTCGCAGCGCTCGACGAGCAGGTCGAGGCCGAGTCCACCCTCGAGGAGCTGGCGGCCGAGGAGCCCACCCTGCGATCGGAGCTGTCCGTCGCCGCCGACGCGGTGGCCGCGGTGGTGGCCGAGATCGACGGCCGTCTGGCCGAGCTCACGGCCGCACGGGCGGGGCTGCGCGCTGCGCTCTCGGCCGACGTGCTCGGGCGGTACGACCGGCTCGTGGAGCATCACGGGGTGGCCATCGCCCGGCTCATCGGGACGCACTGCGAGGGGTGTCACCTCGACCTGTCGGCGGCCGAGCTCGACGAGGTCCGTGCTGCGGCATCGGGCGGTGTCGCCGACTGCCCGCAGTGCGGTCGCATGCTCGTGCTCTGAGCCGGTCCCGACCGTCGGGGCCGGCGAGCCCGTACCCTGCCCGTCGATGTTCACCTGGTTCATCGGCACCGCGATCCTGAGCGTCTGGTACGTGTTTCGCGATCCGCGCTTCGACCATCGGCTGCTCGTGGTCGGCGCGATCCTGCCGCCGATCGCCGATGCGGCCTGGGGTGGCGCTGCGGTCTTCCACAGCCTCACGGCGAGCGTCGCTGCGCTCGCGCTCGTGATGCTCGTCACCGCCGGTCGCAAGCCGATCCGGCGGACCCTGCTCGGGCTGCCCCTCGGGATGCTTCTCCACCTCGTCTGCACGGGCGTCTGGACCGACACCGCCACGTTCTGGTGGCCCTTCAGCGGCGGCGAGCTCGGCGCGTCGCCGATGCCCGTCGTGGCCCGGGGGTGGTGGAACGTGCCACTCGAGCTGATCGGCCTGGTGCTGTGCTGGTGGATCGTGCGGCGCGCACGTCTCGGTGATCCCGCCCAGCGGCAGCTGGCCCTGCGCACCGGTCAACTCGTGCTGGCCCCGCCGACGTCCTGACGCCGCTGCCCTGACGTCGGTGTCCTGACTCCTCGCCGTCGGTACCCGCGGCGGTGGGTGTGGTTCACTGGGCGGGTGCTGATCCTCGTCCGTCACGGTCGTACCGCCGCCAACGCCGCGGGGCTGTTGCAGGGACGACTCGACCAGCCCCTCGATCCGGTGGGGGAGCGACAGGCGGTGGAGACGGCGAGCTTCGTCCGCTCGATCGTCGACGAGATCGACGAGGTCGTGGCGAGCCCGCTGCGGCGAGCCCAGCAGACGGCCGCGATCTTCGAGCAGCCGGTGATCACCGACGAGCGCTGGCTGGAGCTGGCCTACGGCGTGTACGAGGGGGTGCCGCACGCGGATGTGCCCTCGGAGGTGTGGGACCGCTGGCGGGCCGATCCGACGTTCGTGCCCGAGGGTGGGGAGTCGCTCGCCACCCTCGACGTCCGGGTCCGCGAGGCCTGCGACGAGCTCGAGGAGCGGGCCCGCTCGCGCAACGTCGTGGTGGTGAGCCACGTGTCGCCCATGAAGTCGGCCGTGGCCTGGGCGCTCGGCGTCGATCTGTCGATCTCCTGGCGCAGCCACCTCTCGCACGCCTCGGTGTGCCGCATCGAGATGCGCCGTCAGGGCCCGGTGCTGATGTCGTTCAACGAGATCGCCAGCTCCACCCGCATCGTCTGAGCGTCAGACCTCGACGACGTCCACGAGGCCTGCGATCCCGATCAGGTCCGCGGCGTTGCGGGTGTAGAGCCGAGCATCGTGCGCATGGGCGGTGGCTGCGATGAGCAGGTCCATCACCCGGGCACGGGGCTGGCGCCCGGCGCCCGCCACGGCGGCCGCGAGCTCCCCGTAGCTGGCAGCGACGACGTCGTCGACGGGCAGCGGATCGAAGGTTCGCTGGAGGTGGGAGAGCCGTCGGAGCCGCTCGGCCCGGATCGTCGGGTCGCCGGTGACGAGGACACCGAAGTGCAGCTCCGCCAGGGACGCAGCGCTGATCGCGAGCTCACCCTCGAGCTCGGGGACGTCGGTGGCGATCAGCACACTCGTGTCAAGGACGGCCCGCACCGCGCTCCTCCCACGGGTCGCCGACCGACTGATCGATCAGGTCACGGTCGCGATCCCAGTCGGGGTCGGGTCGTCCCTCGAACAGATCGGCGACGTCGATCCACCGCTGCCACCGTCGGGGCGCCATCGGTACGAGACGTGCAGCGGGACGACCTGCGACCGTGATCTCGATCTCCTCGCCGCCCTCCACCCGTCGCACCAGTTCGGACGCATCCTGGCGGAGCTCTCGAAGACCGATCGACGTCATCCGGACACGGTAGCACAAGTGCTACCCGGTCGGTGTGCCCCAAGCGGGGAGCTGGACGATCGGGTCGGCCCACGCGCCACCGTCTTCATCGGCCGCGCCGCCCGCCCGCCCGGATCACCAACCGGCGTCGGCGAAGCGCTGCAGCGCGACGAGTGCGGCGTCGAGCACCTCGTCGTCGGTCCGCTCGGCCCACTCGCGGGCGGTGTCGCCGCCCATGAGCCCGAGCAGGACCGTGCCACTGCCGTCGGGAACGGGGTAGCGGATCCACTCGCGCAGCGGTGAGCCACCGGGATCGTCGAGGACCCAGATCGGCGCGGTCTCGGTCCAGAACGGCTCGTCGAAGCGCAGCCACACCTTGTCGAGCAGGCCCGAGCCGATGCGGCCGATCGCGCCCAGGACGTCGTCGGGGAGGGGTGGATCGAACTCGATCGCATCGGCGTGGAGCACGCCGATCGGCACCGTGACGACGAGGTGGTCGACGTCGTGGATCTCGCCGCTCGCGTCGTGGACCAGCGCACCCGTCGCGTCCCACTCGACGAGGACGACCGGGCGGGCGGTCCGGACGTCGAGGCCCTCGGCTGCGGTGGCCGCGAGGTCGCCGTATCCGCCCGTCACGAGCAGATCGTCGCCCTCGGAGCCCTCCTCCATGCCCCACCAGGCCGAGAGCGAGCCGGGCGACGCCCCGTACTCGGTGGCGACCAGCGACTCGAGGACCCGGGCCACGGTCGCCGGTGGGAGCTCGTCGAGATCGCCGGCCAGGGCGAGCGCCTCGGCCAGCGAGACGTCGGCATCGAGGTCGTCGGCGAGCTCGATCGCGGCATCGATCGCGGCGATCACCGCTGCCTCGGCCTCGTCCTCGTCCGGGCCGAGTGCCCGGCCGTCGGCGGTGACCCCCACGCCGTTCTCGGGATCCCAGGGAACCGTCGCGATGCCGAGCTCGTCGAGGCGCCCGGCCAGGTCGCTCGCGTCCACGTCGTGCACCCAGGACGCCCCGCGCTCGACGGGGACCGGCCAGTCGTCGGCGCGGACGGTGTCGAGGCGACCGCCGATGCGGTCGCGGGCTTCGAGCACGACGACCTCGAACCCGGCTGCGACGAGCTCGCGCGCCGTGGTGAGCCCGGCGATGCCGGCACCCACGACCACCACCGCATCGCCCGGATCGCCGGCAGCGATGATCTCGGCTGCCGCGCGCCGGCCCGAGGCGAACGCGCCGTGGACCGTCGAGGGGTGGTCCTCGTCGGTCGCCTCGCCCGCGAGGTGGATGCGCCCGGCGATGGGTGCGCGCAGCACGGCGCGGTCCTCGGGGGTCGCCCCGACGGCGAGGTAGGAGTACGAGCCGAGCGCGAACGGGTCGGTCGACCAGGAGGTGCGGACCATCGCACCGGGTCGGGGTACAGGTCGGCTGCCGGAGGCCGGCGGTGTCGATCCCGCATCGTCTCCGGCACCGCCTGGGCTGTCCGACCCGGTGTCGGAGCCCCCGCAGGCGGTGGCTCCGGCGCCGGCGCCGAGCAGGGCGACGAGGCCGACACCTCCGACCAGGAACCTCCTGCGGCCCAGCGTCGGCTCCGTGCTGTGCGTCGGATCGGTGTCGTGCACGGCGGGAGTCTGGCACGGCGTGTCGTCGTGTCCGCTGGATGCCGGTGGCGACGGTGAGCCGGTCTGTAAGCGGGATCCTGTGACCGGCGGCGCTTGCGCCCCGACGGCCGGTGGCCATCCATCTGTGCGGTCCACCCGAGGGGGCCGCACCGGTTGCCCGGTGCGACGGACGGGCCGCCCGTCCCCTCTGCTCGACCTTGCTCCGGACGGGGTTTGCCGAGCCGACGACGTCGCCGCCGTCGCTGGTGCGCTCTTACCGCACCGTTTCACCCTCACCTGTGACCGGTTGCCCGGCCCATCGGCGGTCTCTCTCTGTTGCACTGATCCGTCAGGTCACCCCGACCTGGCTCTCGCCAGCGTCCTGCCCGATGGAGTCCCGACTTTCCTCGACCGGGTGGGACGAACCCCCCGGCCGCGGCCACCCGTCCGACTCACCGTCGCCGGGCAGGAGTGTACGGCCGTCGGTAGCTCGGAGATCGGCAGCTCGAAGATCAGCGGCTGGAGATCAGCGGCTGGAGATCAGCAGCTCAGGAAGTCGTAGACGAACGTGTTCTCGGCCGGCGTCTGCAGGTTGATCGAGAAGCGGACGCCGTCGGCGTTGCGGGCGCCGACGGTCAGCTCCACGGCCGACAGCTGCCCGAAGGCGGCGGGCACGGCGTAGTGGACCGGGAAGCCGTCCTCGTCGGGGAGCAGCTCGCCGCCCAGGAGCGCCGGGCTGAGGTAGCCCTCGGGCGCACCGGTGATGGCGATCGCGAGCATGGCCGCGTGACGGTTCTCATCGGCAGCGATGTCCATCGCGGCCTGGCGCAGCTCGGGGGTGGAGAGCGCCTCGACGAGGGCCTGGTACGCGGCGGCGGCGTAGTTCTCGAGTGCGCTCGCGATGTTCAGCACGTCGCGCAGCAGATCGTCGCTGCCCTCGAGCGCGCCGAGGATCGGGCCGATCGCCCGCTCCATCAGGAACGGGTTGGCACAGGTGAAGGGCTCGCCCTCGGCGGCCGTGATCAGCTCGCCGAGCGCGTCGGCGTGGCGCTGGTGGTCCTCGACGAACCGGCCGACCACGGCGAGGGTCGCTGCGTCGAGCACACCGAGCTCGGCGGCAGCCGCGTACACGTCGATCGCGACGTACTCGATCGACTGTGCGGTGCGGAGCAGGACGACGTCGTCGACCACGCCCTCGGGCAGGGTCGAGGCGGGGGGCGCCAGGCCGACACGACCGGGCTCGGCGGGGCCGCTGCTCCCGCCACAGGCTGCCAGCACGGCGCCGAGCGACAGTGCCAGGCCACCCGAGCGCAGCAGTGTGCGGCGGTCGATGGTCGAACGGTCGGCGGTCATGACGGCACCTCGGGGGCGATCGGATCGGCGGAGTTGGTGAGCATGGCGTCGAGATCGTCACCACGGCCGGTGGCATGCGCGAGCACGGTGCAGTGGCGGGCCTCCATCGCGAGGATCGAGGCGATGGTCTTGGTCGCTCCGACGTCGGTGAGCATCCCCATCAGCTCGAGGTGGGTGGCGACGGCCACCGACTCCAGCTCGTACGCGGCGGTGGCGGCGACCATCGTGTCGGAGGTCGCGAACGCCGCGGAGGAGGCCTCGAACACCTCGTCGAGTCGGCCGCGGGCCGACAACCCGGTGGCCCCGGCCAGCACCTCGCCATACGCCCGGTGCTGGGCGGCCATGGGCGCGAGCAGCGCCGGGTCGGCACCAGCCGCGATCGCCTCCTCGTAGAGGTCGCGGGCCGTGAGCTCGAGCGTCATCGCGAAGCCGAGCAGGTCACGATCGGCTGCGGGCAGTCCCGGCGACGACGCGGCCACCGTCCGGTCGAGCAACAGCGCCATCGTGGCGCCGATCGCGCCGGCGCCGAGCAGCGCGCGCCGGGAGGAGCGCGTGACGGTCGTGTGGTCCCCTACGTCGGGTGGGTTCACGGGGGCGGGTCCTTTCGAGAGCAGCGGGGCCCACAGCATCACCGGCCGTGGGGGCTTCGGGCAATTCTAGAAGTCGAGCGCGGAGAGCTCCGGGATCCAACCCCGCGATCGTCGGACCGCCTCCTGCCAGCGGTGACGTCGGTCGGGATCGGCGTCACCACTCGGAGCGACGACCCTGGCCGGGGTGAAGGTCGCCGCCACGTCGGCGGTGTCGGCCAGGGCGCCGGTGCCGAGTCCGGCGAGTTTGGCGGCACCGACGGTGGTCGCTTCGACGACGGGGGAGACCTCGACCGGGCGACCGCTGGCATCCGCGAGGGCCTGCACGAAGGTGGGGTTGGTGCTCATGCCGCCGTCGATGCGCAGCGTCGGGATCTGCAGGCCCGTGTCGGCCTCGGCGGCATCGACCAGGTCGGCACCGCGGTGGGCGACGCCCTCGAGCACGGCGCGCACCACGTGGGCGGCAGTCGTGCCACGGGTCAGGCCGAGCAGGGTGCCGCGGGCGCCGTAGTCCCAGTGGGGGGTGCCCAGCCCGAGGGGTGCGGGCACGAACACGACGCCGTCGCTGTCGGCCACCGATGCCGCGACCGCGTGGGTGTCGGGTGGCGTGGCGACCAGCCCGAGATCGTCGCAGAGCCACTCCACGTTCGACCCGGCCGACAGCATGATCGCCTCGGCACCCCAGGTGCGACGCCCGCCGAGCGACCAGGCCACGATCGGGAACGTGCCGTGCTCGGCGCGTCGGGCCGACGTCGGGGCGGCGTCGCCGGCGCAGACGTCGAGCATGCCGCCGGTCCCGAAGGTGATCTTCGCCAGACCCGGGTGGACGCACCCGAGCCCGATCATCGAGGCCTGCTGGTCACCGACCAGGGCCATGATCGGCGGGTTCCCCGGCAGCGCCGTGGCCTCGCCGATCGACCCGGCGGTGTCGACCAGGCGGGGGAGTGCGGCCAGCGGCACCCGCAGGGTGTCGGCGATGCCGGCGTGCCAGGTGGCATTCGCGATGTCGTACAGCCCGGTGACCGCGGCGTTGGTGTGGTCGGTGACGTGCAGCTCGCCGCGCGACAGCACCCAGGCGATCCACGAGTCGACGGTGCCGATGCACAGGTCGCGATCGCGGGCCCCGGGCACCTGGTCGAGCAGCCACGCGGCCTTGGTCGCCGTCTGGTTCGGGGCGAGCTCGAGGCCGTGCTCGGCGCGGGCCACGAGGCACTCGCCGACGGTCCGCAGGTCTTGCCAGCCGAGGCCGGGGCCGATCGGTTCACCGGTGGTGCGGTCCCAGACCACGGTGCTGGCGCGCTGACAGGTGATCCCGACCCCGGTGACCGGTTCGGCGGACCCGGCCAGGACCCCGGTCGCGAGCTCGAGCACCGTCGCGCCCATCGCGGCGGCGTCGAACTCGACCAGCCCCGCGAACGGGGTGTCGGGTGGCGACGTGCGGGTGGCCAGGTGCTCGATCCGTCCGCTGACGGGATCGACGATGGCGGCGCGCAGGCTGGTGGTGCCCACGTCGACGACCAGGATCATGACGGGTCTCCGATCCGGGCGCGAGGCACGAAGCCCTTGGCCCGCAGCCGCTTGCCGAGGAAGCCGCCCACCAGGCCGGCGCCGGCCGTGAGCGTGAGGGTGAACAGGATCGCGATCACGTTGATGTCGCTTCCACGCGCCAGCGCCACCACCAGGAGCACGGCCTGGGCCACCAGGTAGGTCCCGGTGGTCGTGACGATGCCGTGGCTGAGCGGCAGGTCGAGGCGCTGCATCCACGCGGCGCACCCCCCACCCAGGACGAACCCGAGCACGGTGCCGAAGAAGAGCAGGGCGCCGAGGCCCCCGTCGCCCTCGTCGACGAACAGCGCGGCGAGCACCTGGAACGGGACGGCGAAGACCAGTGCCACGCCGGCACCGGCGCGCAGCGCCTCGAGATCCCAGCGCTCGGGGTTCAGGAACGGGGGGGCCATGGTGCTGCTCCGAAGGTGCTGGGGAGGCCGAGCTTGCCGGGGTTGAGGACGCCGTGTGGGTCGAGGGCGTGCTTCACCGCGGCGAGCACGGCGTGCGCCGGTCCGAGGGCCTCGGCGGCGAACCGGCCGCGGTTGAGACCGATGCCGTGGTGGTGCGAGAGGTTGCCGCCTGCGGCGAGCACGGCGCGCTGGCCAGCGTCCCAGAGCGCGACGTAGGTCGACTCGATCGCCTCGGCCGGTGGGGTCGCGGCGAAGGTGAAGTAGAGGCAGGCGCCGTCGAGGTAGCTGTGCGACAGGTGGCAGGTGGCCGCTCGGGCGTGCTCCACGGCCAACAGCGCGCCGGTCGTCGCCGCCACGACCTCGTCGAGGCGGGACCACGGGGCAGCGATCTCCATCGTGTCGACCACGTACCCCTTGCGGGTCAGCCCCTGGAGCGCGCTCGTGTCGTTGCGGTGGAGCATCCACGCCTCGACCAGCTCGACCGGGCGGGTGTCGGCGCCGACCGCCGTGCAGGCCTCGGCGACCACGATCATGGTGGCGTCAACGATCGTCGCGTCGCCCTCGTCGAGCACCAGCAGGATGCAGTCGCTCCCGTCGCCACCGCGTCCACGGGCCGACTCGGCGGCGTCGTAGAGCCGCAGCACGGCCGGCGTCGCACCGGCACGCAGGATGCGGCGGCAGGCCTCGACCCCGGCCGACCAGTCGCCGAACGAGTACGCCGCTCGGCGTTCGTGGGGTGGGAGCGGGTGCGCCCGCAGCCAGGCCCGGGTGATCACGGCGAGGGTGCCCTCGGAGCCGAGCAGGAGCTGGGTGAGGTCGGGGCCGGTGGCCGCGGCCGGTGCACCACCGGTGCGGATCACGGTGCCGTCGGCGAGCACGGCCTCGAGCCCGACGACCATGTCCTCGATCTTGCCGTAGCGGGTGGAGAACTGCCCGGCGCCGCGGCTCGCGATCCAGCCGCCCACCGTGGCGAGGTCGAAGCTCTGCGGGAAGTGGCCCACCGTGAGGCCCTGGTCGCGGACCACGTCCTCGAGCTCGGGTCCGAACGTGCCCGCGGCCACCTCGACCAGCCCCGAGGCGACGTCGACCTCGCCGACGCCGACCAGACCGGTCAGGTCGAGCACGATGCCGCCGAGGGCGGGGATCGAGGCACCGCACACGCCACTGCGCCCGCCGGCCGGGGTCACCGGGAGGTGGTGCTCGTGGCAGATCCGCAGCACGGCGGCGACGCCGGCGGTGTCGGTGGGTCGCACCACGGCCGCCGCTCGCCGGGGCACCTCGCCGGCCAACGCCCAGTGGAGCGCGAGCGGCCACCAGTCGCGGCTCGCCTCGGCCGTGGCGTCGGGGTCGGTGGTCACGGGGGCCACGGCGGCGAGCAGCTCGAGCGTCGCCGCGTCGAGCTCGACGGTGGCCGGGCCGAAGTGCTCGTCGTGTCCGAGCAGCTCGATCGGCGGGGTCGGCTGCGTCGTGCCCGACGGGCCCGTCATTTCGGCACCGCCGTCGTGGCGGCGGCCTCGACCTCGCGGCGGCAGCGCTCCGTGTACTCGCCGATCTGCCGGTCGATCTCGGTCTCGTCCCAGCCGAGCTCGGCAGCCATCAGCCGGGCGACCTCGGGTGCGGCGGCCAGGGTGCCGGCGCGGTCGAACAGGTGGGCGCGGGTGCGGCGGACCAGCACGTCGTCGAGGGTGCAGGCCATCTCGTGCCGCACGGCATGCACCGCCTCGGCCCGCAGGTAGGGCAGCCCGGGCACGAGCGGCGCAGCCAGCGACGGATCCCGCTCGAGGAGCGCACGGACGAGCCGGGCCTCGGTGCCGTAGCGCGATGCCAGGTGTCGGTCGGCCGGCGATGCCCCGGGGCCGGGCGCACGGTGGCCGCGGGCGCCTGCGAGGCGGTGGCGGGCCGTGCGGCTGCGGCCACGACGTCCGAGCTGCCGCATCACCTCGTCGACGGTGTCGGCGGCCATCTGGCGGTAGGTCGTGAGCTTGCCGCCGGCGACCGCCACGACGCCGTGCTCGCTCGTCGTGACCGCATGTCGCCGGGAGAGATCGGCGGTGCGCGAGCCCTCCGTGCCGGTCACCAGCGGTCGGAGGCCGGCCCACACGCCCGTCACGTCGTGGACGGTGATCGGGCCGCCGACGGGGGAGAAGGAGTGGTTGAGTGCGTTCAGCACATAGTCGAGGTCGGCTGCCGCGCACTGCGGATCGTCGAGGTCGGAGCCGTCGTCGGTGTCGGTGGTGCCGACATAGGCGTACCGGTACGTCCCGTCGTCGAGCCGTCCCCACGGCACCACGAAGAGGCTCCGGCGATCCTTGGGCACCGGGATCACCACGGCGACGTCGTTGCGGAGCCGGTCCCACGGCACCGTCACGTGGACCCCCTTGGCGGGCCGGATGGAGCCTGGTGCGACGCCCTCGTCGAGCTCGCGGATCTGGTCGAGCCACACCCCAGCGGCGTTCACCACCACGGCGGCCCGGACCGCGATGGTGCGCTCGGTCAGCGTGTCGCGGACCACGACACCGGTGGCTCGTCCCTGCTCGTGGGTGACCTCGACGACCTCGCAGCGGGTGGCGACGACGGCGCCGGCCGCCGCCGCCGATCGGGCCACCGTGAGCGTGAGTCGGGCGTCGTCGGCTTCGGCGTCGTGGTACAGGAACGCCCCGGACAGTCGATCGCGGGGCATGGTCGGCGCGTGCGCTGCGGCCTGCTCGGCCCGGATGCGCCGGTGACGTGCCCCGATGCGCCAGCCACCGGTGAGGTCGTAGGTCCACAGGGCGGAGCCGAGCGCCTTGGCCACCTTCTTCGAGACGACGCCGTCGCGGGTGAGGATCGGGATCATGAAGGTGAGCGGTGCCACGAGGTGGGGGGCGTTGCGCAGGAGGCGCTGTCGCTCGTGGAGCGCCTCGTAGACCAGTCGCACCTCGCCGCTCTGCAGGTAGCGCAGCCCGCCGTGGACCAGCTTGGAACTCTTCGAGGAGGTGCCACTCGCGAGGTCGTCGCGCTCGACCAGGGCGACGCGCAGCCCGCGGGTGGCGGCGTCGAGCGCCACGCCGACGCCCGTGATGCCACCGCCGATCACCACGACGTCGAAGGCCTCGGTGGCGAGTCGATCGAGCATCGGCCCCCGACGGAACTCCGATGGCGTCGGGGACGGCGTCGTTGATGGTGCGGATGGTGTCGGCGTCGGGGATGGTGTCGTGGTGGCGTCGGATCGCCCGTCTCGTGGCCAGCGGAACTGCATCGAGCCCGATGTTACGGATCCCCGGCAGTCGGCGGGCCACGGAGCCCGTGATGCCGGGAGCGCGCCGCTCGCACCCCGCACCTGCACGTCGTGCGAACCCGCACGGGATGGTCGTTCGCATCGATTGCAGACTGAGGTGGGAGCGCGCGAAGATGCTCCGGTGCGTACCCCGACCGAGCTCACCGAGGCCTTCCGGGCCCAGGGGCTCAAGGTGACACCACAACGCCAGCTGCTGTTCCGACTGCTGCACGGCAACGACCAGCACCCCACGGCCGACTCGCTGTTCGCCACCGCGAGCGCCGAGATGCCCGGGATCGCGCTGCGCACCGTCTACCAGACGCTCACCGACCTCGTGTCGATGGGCGAACTGCGACAGGTCACGTTCCAGGCCGGTCCGGCCCGGTTCGACCCAAACGTCGACGAGCACCACCACGTGGTGTGCGCCGAGTGCGGCACCGTCCGCGACGTCTACGTCGAGGGCACCCAGGACCTGCACGTCGATGGGCTCCACGGCTTCGAACCGGAGTCCACCAGCATCGTGTTCCGCGGTCGGTGCCCGTCGTGCCGGTCCGCCCATCCTGCCCCCGACTGACCAACCTCTCCACCACCACCAGCAACACCACCCACCAGCGACACCACCCACACACCAACACGAGGAGTCACCCGACATGCCCGATCTCAGCGGCACCAAGACCCACGAGAACCTCAAGGAGGCGTTCGCCGGCGAGAGCCAGGCCAACCGCCGCTACCTGTGGTTCGCCC
>CAYRXQ010000071.1:0-12984 GCA_964428115.1 uncultured Ilumatobacteraceae bacterium | reverse complement strand
GGCCAGCCGCTCCTGTGTGGCGCCGCCGACCAGGTGGAGATCGTCGACGATCACGGTGACCGGCGGGTCGAGGCGGACGGTCTCGGTGAGCAGGGTCTCGAGGGTGTCGGCGTCGACGGCGTCGTCGAGGGTGAGCAGATCGAGGGTGTCCTGCCCGAAGCCGGGGCGGATCGTGCGCACCGACTCGATGAGCGCGCGCAGGAACCGTGCCGGGTCGGCGTCGGCGGCGTCGGCGTTGATCCAACACACCGACCCGGCGGGCTGGCCGGCAGCCCACTGCGTCAGCAACGAGGTCTTTCCCGATCCGGCGATGCCGACCACGACCACGACCGGCACGTCGACCACGGCATCGAGGTGCCGGAGCAGGCGCGGCCGATCGACATCGCGTGCCGGCACCGCAGGTGGCGTGAACTTGGTGGTCGAGAAGCGACTGGCCCGGCCTGGTCGCCTCGGCGCGGCGCGTCGGCTGCCCGTCGCAGAGGCCGTCGCAGAGCCCGACGTCGCCGACGCTCGCGTTCGGCTGGCTGCCACGACGGGAACGGTATCGGCCCGAGGGTGCCGGGATGACCGCAGGCCCGCTGCGATCCGATCGTCACCCGGGCGGGGTGATGACCCGGTTCGGCGATGCAGTCGATGATCGGTTCGGCTGGACCCCATCACTCCACGAGGACGACCGACGACCATGGACACTGCCCCCCGCCCCGCACCGGCCACCGCTGCGACCCGCCAGAGGATCGCAGCGTTCGCCGAGACCCTGCCCTTCCACGACACCCAGGACTTCGAGGACGCGACCCGCGGCTTCATCGGTCGCAGCGAGACCCGGCAGATCCGCGCCGCCGACGGCCGTGTGGTGTGGGACCTCGACGCCTACGACTTCCTGCGCGACGCGGAGGCCCCCGACACGGCTAACCCGAGTCTGTGGCGCCAGGGACAGCTGCTGATCCAGGACGGTCTGTTCGAGGTGGTGCCGGGCGTCTTCCAGCTGCGTGGCTACGACCTGTCGGTCATGAGCGTGGTTGAGGGCGAGACCGGTGTGATCGTGATCGACCCACTGATCAGTGGCGAGACCGCGGCGGCCGCCTTCGCGCTCTACCGCGCCCACCGAGGCGACCGACCGGTCCGGGCGATGATCTACACCCACTCGCACGTCGACCACTTCGGCGGTGTCAAGGGCATCATCACCGAGGAACAGGTCGCGGCCGGTGACGTGCAGGTGATCGCCCCCGAGGGGTTCATGCACCACGCGGTGGCCGAGAACGTGTTCGCCGGTACGGCCATGATGCGCCGCGCCGGGTACATGTACGGCGCGGCCCTCGAGCGTGGGCCCGCCGGCCAGATCGGCACCGGGCTCGGGCAGACCAACTCCACCGGCACGATCAGCCTGATCCCGCCGACTGTCGACATCACCCACACCGGACAGCGTCTGACCGTCGACGGGGTCGAGATCGAGTTCCAGGTCACACCGGGTACCGAGGCGCCGGCCGAGATGAACTTCTACTTCCCGCAGCACCGGGCGCTGTGCACTGCCGAGAACACGTCGCACACCCTGCACAACGTGCTCACCATCCGGGGAGCAGTGGTGCGCGACGCGCACGCCTGGGCGCACTACCTGACCGAGACGATCTCACTCTGGGGCGACCAGGTCGAGGTGGTGTTCGCCTCGCACCACTGGCCCACCTGGGGACGAGAGCGGGCCGTCGAGTTCCTGGCGATGCAGCGCGACATGTACCTGTATCTGCACGACCAGACGTTGCGGATGATCAACCAGGGCTACACCGGCGCCGAGATCGCCGAGGTGTTGCAGATGCCGCCCGCGTTGGAGCAGCAGTGGCACACCCATGGCTACTACGGCTCGGTGAGCCACAACGTGAAGGCGATCTACCAGCGCTACATGGGCTGGTACGACGCCAACCCGGCCAACCTGTGGCCGCACCCGCCCGAGGAGGCAGCGGCCCGGTACGTGGCTGCCATGGGTGGGCGCGACGGGGCGCTCGCCGTGGCCCGATCGGCCTGGGACGCCGGCGACTACCGCTGGTGCGCCGAGGTGGGCAAGCATCTGGTCTTCGCCGACGACAGCGACGCCGAGGCCCGGCACCTGTTGGCCGACGCCCTCGAGCAGATCGGGTTCGGGGCCGAGAACGGGACGTGGCGCAACGCCTTCCTGGCCGGTGCAACCGAGCTCCGCTCCGGCTCGTTCGGCACACCGGCGACGACCTCGCCCGACATGGTGTTCGCGCTCGGTGTCTCGCAGATCTTCGACAGCGTGGCGGTGCGCATCGACGGACCTCGTGCGTGGGACGACCATCTCGTCATCGCCTGGCGGATCACCGACGAGGACCGGACCTATCTCACCGAGCTCCGCAACGGCGCGCTCCATCACCACACGGTGACCTCGGTGCCCGACGGGGCCACCACGTTCACGCTCGACCGGCGTGCCCTCATCGGGTTGGTGACGATGCAACTCGACCTCGTCGCCGCACTCACCGACGGCACCGTGCAGGTGGATGGCGACCCGGCGGTGCTGGGCCGGCTCGTGGGCTACGTCGCCCCCGTGGACCCCGGGTTCGACATCGTCACCCCCTGACCGTTGATCGCCAGATCGGGTCGTGTCGATCGGTGCCGATCGGTGCCGTCGATCGGTGCCGTCGATCGGTGTCAGACACGCTGCAGGTGGCTGCGCTGCAGGTGAGCGTGATCAGCGGGACATCAGGTCGCGGGCCGTCCAGAACCCGGGTCTCGGCGCGCTGCTCGGGCCGGCGGCGGCGTACGCGGCGAGACGCCGGCGGTCGGCGGGGTCGCGCAGGTCGACGAGGTCGGTGATCGTCGACGGTCCGGCGGCCCGCAGGGCGGTGTCGGCATCGCCGGGTCGCCGGGGTCGGTCGGTCGTGAGGACCACCAACGGGATGTCACCGCGGGCTGCGCGTAGCGCCGCGGCGCGGCCGAGTGAGCGCCAGACCACCTCGGTGCGGGTCATGCCGCCGCGGTGTGCGGTGTACGGCCCGGCCACCTCGAACCACCACGTGTCGCCGGTGGCATCGGCGGCGATCAGGTCGACCGAGACCCCGGTGCCGCGGATCCGACGGTCCTGGTGCACGACGGTGAACCCGGCTGCGACGAGGGCGTCCTGGGCGACGGCTCGGGCACCCTTGCCGTTCTCGAGGGCATCGATCCGACCGTCGGTCGCAGCGTGACCATCCGTCGCCACTGCTGTCGGGTCGTCAAGGTCCCCGGTCGCCCCGGTCGCGCCGGTCGCCTCGGTCGCCTCGGTCGCCTCGGTCGCTTCGCCATCCTCGGCCACTTCGTCGTCGACGCGGCGACGAGCGATGTCGACGTACGCCGGATCGAGGTCGTACCCCACGTATCGCCGACCGAGCCGGGCCGCCGCGACCATCGTCGATCCACTGCCCATGAACGGGTCGAGCACCAGGTCGTCCTCGTAGGTGTAGAGGGCGATCAGTTGCTCGGGGAGCTCCACCGGGAACGGCGCCGGATGGCCGACGCGGCGGGCGCTCTCGGGCGGCATCGACCAGACGTCGAGCGTCGCGGCGAGGAAGTCATCGGTGAGGATCGTGCTGCGGTGCGGGAGCCCGTCCTTGGCTCGGGTCGTCGCCGGTCGGGCGCGATCGAAGCGACCCTTGCTGGCGATCACGACCCGCTCGGTGATGTCGCGCAGCACCGGGTTCGTTGCGCCGCGGAACGATCCCCACGCGCACGACCCGTTCGCGCCCTCGCCCTTCTGCCAGATGACCTCGCCGCGCAGGAGCAGGCCGAGGTCGTGCTCGAGGATGCGAATGACGTCGGACGAGAGGCTGCGGTAGGGCTTGCGGCCGAGGTTCGCGACGTTCACCGCGATGCGGCCGCCCGGCTCGAGCACCCGGACGCACTCGGCGAAGACGTCGGTGAGCATCTCGAGGTACTCGAGGTACGAGGCCGGAACGCCCTCGCGCTCGAGCTCCTCCTCGTACTGCTTGCCGGCGAAGTACGGCGGCGAGGTGACCACGAGCGCGACCGACTTGTCGGCGACCTGGGTCATGTGGCGGGCGTCGCCGACCACGAACGGCTCGGCGACGGGCAGGGGAGGTGCGACCTCGGTGTCGTCGGAGAGCTCGGGCGCCCGGAACCGGTCGTAGAACGGCGTGGCGTCGTGGCTCTCGCGCGCCCCCACCCCAAAGTTGGAGGTGGTCGTCCTCCGTCGGTTGCTCATCCACCCCTCCGTCCGCGGCGTGGCCAGATTAGCCACCCCAATTGCGTGCCGACCGAACACACGCGCGGCGCGGCCCCGAGACGGTGTCAGACACGCTGCAGCTGGTCGCGCTGCAGCGTGGCAGACACCGATGGTGCTGCGGGCGCGTACTGTGGTGGACGCGCGCGAGGGCGCACCCGGGTTGGCGGGCAGGACGGAGTCCACCTCGTTGGGATGATCCGAGCCGATGATGCGTCGGGTGCTGATGCAGGTTCGCCAACCGCCTGTGCGAAAGGACCCGCCGTGCCGTTCCTTCCTCCCAGAGCCGATCTCGACCAGCTCCGCCGTCGTGCCAAAGACCAGCTGCGCGCTGCGCGAGCTGGAGATGCCGATGCGATGGCGTGGTTCTCCGAGGTCGGCGGCGACCTGACCCTGGCCGCCGCCCAGCTCCGTCTCGCCCGGCAGTACGGGTTCGCGAGCTGGCCGGCCCTGCACCTCGAGGTCGCCCGGCGCCAGGTGCTCGACCAACACGACCCCGACGCGCTCGCGACGTTCATCGCCCGCCATCCGCATGCGGCCACGGCCGAGCTGACGGGCTGGGGTGACCACCCGTTGGGTGCATCGCCACTGGGCTACCTCGCCATGGCCAGGTACGACACCCACACTCGACGGTGGCGCAACGTGACGGGTACTGCCGAGGCGGCACGTGCGCTGCTCGCCGCCGGCGCGCCGGTCGACGGCCGGCCGGGTGATCGGGAGACCCCACTCATCACGGCCGCCAGCTATGGCGACGCCGACCTCGCGGCGGTGCTCATCGCCGCGGGTGCCGATGTCGATGCCCTTGCCGCACCCGATGCCGGCGGTGTGCCGGGAGGCTCGGCGCTGCTGCACGCCGCGGTGTTCGGGATGACCGAGGTGCTCGACGTGCTCGTCGCAGCGGGCGCCCGCATCCGATCGGTCGAGGAGGCTGCAGCGGCCGGCGACCTGGCTGGCTGGCTGCAGCCGGACACCCCGACACAGGTGAGGCTTCGTGCACTGGTGATGGCGGCGGATCACCAGCGGGTCGGGGTCATCGACGAGCTGGTCGCCGCCGGCACGCCGGTCGACGAGGCCGACGAGGTCTTCGGTCGACATCCCCTGCGGCTCGCCGCCGCCAACGGTCGCCCCGCCAGCGTGGCCGCGCTCCTTCACCACGGTGCGGACGCTGCGAAGCGTGACGGCGCCGGACGCACTCCGCTCGATCTCTGCCTCACCGCGAGAGACGTCGCTCCCGACCCCAGCGCCCACGACGCCGTCGCAGCGCTGCTCCGCGCCGCAGACATCAACGGTGATCGGGGCGGCGACGGCGACGCACCCGGATCGCGCCGGCCCCGCTGACCGGAGGGAGCACGACACCCACCTGCAGCGCGAGCACCTGCAGCGGGTCTGACACCGACCGAGGGCCGACACCGACCTGCAGCATCGAGCTGCAGCGCGAGCACCTGCAGCGTGTCTGACACCGACGGACCGACCGACACCGACGGACCGACCGGGGTGACCGACCGAGGGTCGCTTGGCCCTAGTCGGCGCTGCCACCGCGGGTCCATCATCGGGCCAGGATCGCACCGCTCCCTCGTTCGGGACCGGTGTGTCGACTCGTTCCTCTCAGGAGGTGCTGCCGTGACGACGATGGTTCGAAAGGCGCCGCCGTTCCTCGTCGCCGAGTACTGCAAGGGGTGCGGACGCTGCATCGCGTCGTGCATCAAGGGATGCATCACGCTCGGCACCGAGATCAACCCGGCGACGGGCCTGGTGCCCGTCCTCCTCGACCTGGAGGAGTGCAACGCCTGCGGCCTGTGCATCGACGCCTGCCCCGAACCGTTCGGCCTGCAGCCCGAGGGCGAGGAGGCCGCGTTCGCTCCCGTCGATCCCGCGCTGCTGGACGGATTGCGACCCTTCGACGCGCCCGTCCCCGAGCACGTCCCGGATGCGACGGTCACCCTGCCCGAGCGTGCCCCCCTCATCGTGAAGGGCACCTACGCCTCGGCGGTGGGCGCGATCCTGGCCGGGTGCCGACACGTGTTCGGCTACCCCATCACGCCGTCCACCGAGGGCGCCGAGCTGATGGCCCGGGTCCAGCCGGAGCTCGACGGCGTGTTCGTCCAGGCGGTCAGCGAGGTCGCGACCGTCAACATGATGTACGGCGCGGGCGGCGCCGGGAAGCGGTGCATGACCTTCACCAGCTCCCCCGGCTTCAGCCTGATGCTGGAGGGCATCTCGTACCTGATCGGCGCCGAGGTGCCGGCCGTGTTCGTGAACATCATGCGCGGCGGGCCCGGGCTGGGCAACATCGCCCCCGCGCAGGCCGACGTGAAGCTGGCCTGCCGCGGCCTCGGCCATGGGAACACGCACGCGATCGTCCTCGCCCCGTCGACCCCGCAGGAGATGCTCGACCTGACGATGCTGTCGTTCGACCTGGCGTTCCGGTACCGGAACCCGGTCGTGATCCTGGGCGACGGGTATCTCGGCCAGATGACCGGCCAGGTCCGCCTCCCCGACCACATGGTGGTGCCGGGCATCCCCGAGTGGGCCGTGTTCGGCGACCACTCGCATCGGGGCAACCTGATCTGCTCCATCGAGCTGTCCGAGGCCGGCCTCGAGCGGCACGACGAGCATCTCGACGACAAGTACGCACGGATCGTCGCCGCGGAGCAGCGGGCCGATCTCCACCACTGCGCCGACGCCGACGTCGTCGTGATCGCGTGCAACACCCCGGCCCAGATGGCCAAAGGGGCGGTGAAGGAGCTGCGCGACCAGGGCCTGCGGGTCGGGTTGTTCCGCCCGGTCACGCTGTGGCCGTTCCCGATCGACGCCCTGCGCCCCGTGCTCGAGGGGGCACGGCACGTGGTGGTCGTCGAGGCGAGCGAAGGCCAGCTGGAGGACGAGGTGCGCCTCGCCCTCAGCCTCGCCGACCTGCCGGTCCCACGGATCAGCCACGTGCGACGACAAGGTGGGATCCTGCCGTCGCAGGCCGAGGTGGTCGACCACGTGCTGAGCCTGGAGGGGGTGCAGTGATGCCGTCGTCGGTCTTCTACCGCCAGTTCGAACGTCACGAACACGCCGACGGCGTCAAGGCGCACACCACCACCTACTGCCCCGGCTGTGGCCACGGCCTCGCTCAGAAGTACCTGGCCGAGGCGATCGACGAGCTCGGCGTCCAGGACCGCACGGTGCTCGTGTCGCCGGTCGGCTGTTCGGTGTTCAGCTACTACTACTTCGACGTCGGGAACACGCAGGCGGCACACGGCCGGGCGCCCGCGGTCGCAATGGGGCACAAGACCGCCAACCCCGGCTCGATCGTGGTGTCGTATCAGGGCGATGGTGACCTGGCCTCGATCGGCCTTGCCGAGATCATCAGCGTGGCGCAGCTGGGCATCCCGATCACGGTCATCTTCGTCAACAACGCGATCTACGGGATGACCGGTGGCCAGATGGCGCCGACCACGCTCATGGGCCAGCCGACCACCACCTCCCCCGAGGGTCGCTCACCCTTTGCCGGGCAGCCGCTCAAGGTGGCCGAGCTCATCGCCGGGCTCGACGGCCCGGTCTTCGTGGAACGCGTCGCGCTCTACGACAACCGGCGGCGAACGCACGCCAAGCGTTCCATCAAGAAGGCACTGCAGCTCCAGGTCGACGGGGTCGGCTTCGCACTCATCGAGGTGCTCGCCGAGTGCCCGGTGCACCTGAAGTTGGAGCCCGAAGCGGCTGAGGCGTGGGTGCGGGATCACATGGAGCCCGTCTACCCCCTGGGGGTGAAGAAGGACATCGTCGACGGCGCTCACTTCCCGACCATTCCCACGCCCACCTTCGATACCGAGCGGACGTTGGCCGCCGTTGGCGCCTCGGCCGACCGTGCCGACCGGTTCGCCGAGCGCTTCCCGACGCACCTCGACCCCGACGACGTCAGCATCAAGCTGGCAGGGGCCGGCGGTGACGGCGCGCAGACCGCGGCGATGCTCATCACCAAGGCCGCGATCAACGAGGGCTTCGACTCCACCGACATCCCGAGCTACGGGCCCGAATCGCGCGGCGGTACCTCGTACGCCGACGTGCACGTGGCACGGACCGAAGTGCTGTCACCGGCGTCCCCGCGCCCGCACGTGCTCGTGGCCTTCAACGCGCCGAGCCTCGCGAAGTTCGGCCCCACGGTGCGCCCCGGCGGGATCGTCCTCTACGACAGCTCGGTCATCGGGACCGTGCCCGACTCCCTGGCCGACGGGGTGCGGCTGGTGGGCGTGCCCTTCGCCGAGGCGGCCAAGGAGCTCGGTTCGGTGCAGGTGAAGAATATGGTGGCGCTCGGCGCATTCCAGGCCGTCACCCAGCTCTTCCCGATGGACACGTTCCGAGCGGCGACGCGCAGCGCGCTGCGCGGCAAGCGGGCCGAGGTGACCCTCAACGAGCAGGCGCTCGATCGCGGCGCCGAGCTGTCAGCGGGGCCGTCACGGGCCACCGCCAGCTGAGCCGCGACGACCACGGTGACCGGTCGACAGCGACCGTCCGCGCAGTCAGGTCCGACGGCTGACGAAGCCAAGAGGGGACGTATTCCTCTGGCGGGTTCATCTGTCGCTTGGTCCGGTGGGAGTGGACGGGAGATCCCGATGACCAGAGAGGCATTGCTCGCTCGCACGTTCGTCGAACTGGCTGACACCCTGGTCGACGACTTCGACGTCGTCGATCTCCTCATCCTGCTCGCCGACCGGTGCGTCGAGGTGCTCGACGTGCAGGCGGCTGGGATCATGCTCGCCGGGCCCGACGGACGGCTGCGCGTCATGGCCTCCTCCAGCGAGGCGATGCGATTCCTGGAGCAGTTCGAGGTCCAGACCCAAGAAGGGCCCTGCTTCGACTCGTATCGCACCGGTCGAGCTGTGGTGAACCAGGATCTCGACGCAGGGGGCGATCGGTGGCCACGGTTCTGTGCCGAAGCGCTCGACGCCGGGTTCCGCTCCGCCCATGCACTGCCGCTGCACCTGCGTGGCACGGTGATCGGGGCGCTCAACCTGTTCCGTACCGGTGTCGGTGAGATGGGGTCGGCCGACTTCGAGGTCGCCCAGGCGTTCGCCGATGTCGCCACCATGGCCATCCTGCAACATCGTGCGGCGCTCGAGGCCCAGGTGCTCCCCCAACAGCTGACGCACGCGTTGAACAGTCGGGTCATGCTCGAACAGGCCAAGGGCATGCTCGCCGAGCGGCTGAACGTCGACATGGAGCGGGCCTTCGCCACCCTCCGCAACCACGCCCGCAACCACAACCTCCGGCTCAGCGACGTCGCCGAGTCGGTCATCGACGGCTCGCTCGCCGCGTCGGGACTGGACGTGCCGATCCAGGGGCCGAGGTCCGAGCCCGAACCTGCCCCTGGTCAGACGCTGGTGTTGGATGTGGTCCCCGTCGGCAATGCCTGTGTGGTCCGCGTCTCGGGCGAGCTCGATCATGCAAGCCGCGACCAGCTCATGTCGGTGGTGACCGCTGGCCAGTACTCGGCGATGGTGCTCGATCTCGGCGGGGTCACCTTCATGGACTGCGGCGGTTTCGGCGCCCTCGTTGCCGCCCGACAGGCCATCGAGGGCGAGGGCAGATCACTCACGATCACGGGTCAGACCGGCGAGCCGGCACGGCTCTGGAAGCTGATCGCTGACCTGGAGAGCGAGGGGTGAGCGGGGTCTCCACCTGCCGAGGATGACGCCAGGCACCCCGATGCCAGCGACGCACGCTTCCGGTCTGGCCCACGCGGCGACCCGAGGACGACAATCCGGCCGTTGACAACGCCGGTACCGTCGCCGCGTGGACTGCTTCGTGGTCAAGCCGACCTTGCGGACCGAGCGCTTGACGATCAGGCCGATGCGTTCCCACGATGCACCGGCCCTGCTGGCCTCCACCGAGGAGCCGGAGAGTCGCCGACTCACCGGGACCCACGTCCGCTTCACGCTCGAGCAGATCGA
This sequence comes from uncultured Ilumatobacteraceae bacterium, assembly GCA_964428115.1. GTDB lineage: Bacteria > Actinomycetota > Acidimicrobiia > Acidimicrobiales > Ilumatobacteraceae > CAYRXQ01. The sequence goes on along the minus strand of CAYRXQ010000071.1, from coordinate 2,826 downwards.
AGCGTGGTGCTCGTCGCGCGACGACCAGCACGACCGGTGGGACCTCGTGATCGAGGACGCCGCGAGCGGGGACTGGCTCGGCGACCTCGCCGTGAACGGTTGGGATCCCGACAACCGATCCTGCGGAATCCGCATCTCGCTCGAACCACACGCTCGCGGTCGCGGCATCGGACCTGAGGCGATGACCACCGTCATCGATCACCTCTTCGCTGCCACTCCTACTCATCGGCTCGAGCTCGAGGTGTACTCGTTCAATCCCCGGGCCATCGCCGTCTACGAGCGCCTCGGCTTCGTCCGAGAAGGCGTGAAGCGCGACGCCCTGCTCTGGGAGCAAACCTTCGTCGATGCCATCCAGATGTCGGTACTCAGGCCGGAGTGGATCGGAGCTCGGGGCCGTGGACAGGAGTGAGGACTCCCTGCTTCGGCAGTCACGCCGGCAGTAACGACACCACGAATGCGGAACCGATTCGCGCCGTCCGGCGATGCCTGGCTACGCGTCGCTCCAGCTCACAGGCCTGGCCAACATTCAGGGTTCGAATCGTACGTTCCGAACTCTCCCAGCTCAGGGCCCACGCGGAACGGGAGGGATTCGAACCCCCGAGCCTTTCGGCCGGCCGCTTTCAAGGCGGCTGCAATCGTCCACTCTGCCACCGTTCCGCCAGCGAGGGTAGCCGCCGGCCCCGCGGTGTCGGCAGGGCGTCCGGCTACACTCTCGCCGACATTGGAGAGGTGCCAGAGCGGCCGAATGGGGCGCCCTGCTAAGGCGTTGACCACTGCAAGGTGGTCCGTGGGTTCAAATCCCACCCTCTCCGCTCGCTCGACGGGCCGGTGCCGTGCGCGGTGCCGGCCCGTTGCGCGCCCGGGTCCCAGCCGCCGAAGCACGTGAACCGATTGGTCGAGCGCGCCACCCGCGGCCGTCGTCGCGCCCCGCGATCGATGACGGACGGGTGACGGCCGTGACGCTCGGATGTCACCCATGTTGCGATTCCATGACGACGCGAGTAGACCATGCCGAGGCCGAACCGCTCGTCGGCGTCGACATCCGTCGTCGTGAGCAGCCGCACGCCGAAGGATGACCCGCTCATGCACGATGGCAAACCCGAGAACGATCTGACCGCCGAGTTCTGGGGCGCCGCTCCCACGTGGCGCACGTCGGGCTCCACGCCACGCGTTCCGGGGGGCGCCGACCGTCGGGTCCGTCGCAACCGAACCGACCGCACCGGTCCCATCGAGCGCACCCGCACCCACCGCATCGTCGAGCCGGGCGCCGCTGCTCCGCTTCCCGACGAGCAGCCTGCCGGCTCCACCTACTGGGACGACATCGACTTCGGCCTCGCCAACGAACCCACCGCGGAGGTTCGTGCGACCGAGCGCCCCGCCGCTGCTCGCCGCGCCAATGCCCGATCGGCAACGCCGCCGAGTGGCATCTGGCGTGTCGCCGACACCGATGCCGCCGGAGCTGCCACCGCGCGCCCGGCTGGTGAGCGGCCCGCCCGCACGACTCGTGAGCGTCGGGCGCACCCCGCCGGGGCTGGCTTCGAGGGGCTCGACCGCCTCTCGGCACGCTTCAAAGACGAGCAGCCGCCGACGACCTCGACGGCGCGACCGGTGCACGTGCACCCCGACGAGCTCCTCGACGACGACTGGCTCGAGCCGACCACCAGCGCCGCTCGGAGTTGGGCTGATCGCCTCGGCCTCGCCGCTGTCGACCCGCTCCTCGTGCGCCTCGGCGCCATCGTCCTGGTCGGGGTGCTCCTCACCCCAATCGCCCTGGCATTGCGTCCCGCCGCTCCGGCCGAGTCCCTCCGCGTCGCTGCCGCCTCGCTCGGGAGCGACGTCGCCGGTGTGGCGGGCGCACTCGAACCCGCACTCGCAGCCCCGGCCGCGAAGGCTGCCGATGACACCTCGACCACAGGTGCCGCCCACAGCACCGCCGCTGCCGCGAGCTCGACGTCAGACGCGCAGCCAGCCCCGACCTCGGCCTCGGCCTCGGAATCCGCCGGTGACGCCGCCGAGGGGCAGACCGCCGCAACGCCGTCGGCCGCCCGGAGCAGCGCCACGACGGGTGAGGCCGTGCAGCGATCGGCTCCCGCCGTCGCCGCCGCCCAGCCCGCCACCGCCGACGAGACCGCCGAGCGAGTCGAGCCCGTCTGCGGGCCTGAGTACACCGTGCACGCCGGCGACTACTGGCTGCGCATCGCCGACGGCGCCGGCGTCAGCCTGGCCGCCGTGCTCGCGCTGAACGGAGCGAGCGTCGACACCCCGCTCTACGCCGGCGACGAGGTGTGCTTGCCGGTCGGCGCGTCGATGCCGAGCCCGCCGCCCACCACCGTCCCCGCGACGACGGCGCCGCCCCCCGCGGCCCGCCCGACCACCACGGCAGCCCCCACCACGACGGCGCCGCCGACCACCGTGCGCCCGCCGAGTGGACCGGTCAGCGCATCCCAGGCCGAGGCGATCATCCGTGAGGTGTGGCCCGACGACCTCGAGGACCGCGCCATCGAGATCGCCTTCCGCGAGTCACGCCTGATCCCCACCGCCTACAACGGCTGGTGCTGCTACGGCCTGTTCCAGATCTACTGGAACGTCCACAAGGGCTGGCTCTCCGGGATCGGGATCACCTCGTCGCAGCAGCTGCTCGACGCCCGGGTCAACGCCGCCGTCGCCCTCGAGATCTACACCCGTGCGGGCGGCTGGGGACCCTGGTCGGTCGCCTGATCGCGACGCCGGCCACGAGGTTCGGTTTCGACGGCGCAGTGCCTAGACTCATCGCCGATTGCGCTCGTAGCTCAACGGATAGAGCATCTGACTACGGATCAGAAGGTT